>CAYWFO010000009.1:0-24688 GCA_964457485.1 uncultured Haloferacaceae archaeon
GGGGGGATGATGCTCGTCGGAATGGCGCTCTACAAGTGGGGGGTGCTCTCCAACAATCGAAGCACACGGTTTTACAAACGGCTCCTCGTTGGCGGAGGGAGTATCGGACTCGTACTCGTTCTCGTCGGGGTGTGGGTTCGTGAGGTGGTCGCGTGGGAGACGATCCCCGTGCTCACGCTCGCGTTCCAGTTCAATTACTGGGGTGCTCCGATTCTGGCGGTCGGATACATCGGCGGGATAATGCTGCTCTGTCGGTGGTTCCGCGACGGGAGAGTCGTCAACGCGTTGGCTGCGGTCGGACGCACCGCGTTCACGAACTACCTGCTCCAGACGGTCGTTGCGACGACGATCTTCTACGGTCACGGCCTCGGACTGTTCGGACAGGTGAGCCGTATTGAGCTCCTAGGGGTGGTCGTCCTGATCTGGGCGATCCAGATTCCGGCGTCGGTGTGGTGGCTGGAACGGTTCCGATTCGGTCCGGTCGAATGGGTCTGGCGGACGCTGACGTACCGCCAGCGCCAACCGATGCGATTCTGAAAAGGCTTTGTTGAGATCCTATTCTTCAGATATATTCTAGCCTGAAGCAGTCGGTCGATGAAAGATGCTTGACGAACACTACGACCGCCGCAATCAGCGTGAAAAGATGGAGCAGTAGTGAAAGTTCCTCGACACACCTGATTTGGCGTAACTGTTATTGCTACACAATTTCAACACAGTAGCATGTCCGAAGCCAGTTCGCCGCCCGAGAAAACGACGGTCAACATCCGAATAACGGAGACGTTTCTCTCCGATGTCGACGCAACATGGAAAGATTTGGGGTACAACAGCCGTAGCGAGTTCGTTCGCGACGTACTCCGTGACGCGGTGAAACATCCGGAGTTCAACCGTGCAGATCTCAAGGCGATTGCTGTGAGCGAGGTCGATATTCAGGAAGGTCGAACCCACTCTAGCGAGGAGATCAAAGCGAAGTACGGACGTGACGATGCCAGCGAGCAATGAGCGAGGACTGGGACTGGAAGTTCACTGACCGATCGAAGCGACAACTCGACGCACTCGACGAATACGCTCGCGACCGGATCATCTCGAAGCTTGGAGAAGTTGTCACCGATCAGTGGCGAGAGCCGACAGACCACCTCGAACCGCTCGCGGGAGCGCCACATCAGAAGCTTCGGGTTGGACAGTTCCGCCTCGGATGCCGTGCCGATCGTGAACAACAAATACTCTATGTGGTCGCGATCAGAAAACGGGGTGGAAACGCGTACAGAGGTGACGATTGAAAAGGTGTGCGACCAGTATTGACCGAAGCCACTTCAAGTCGTGTCACCTTTGGCTGCTGTGACTTCCAGCTACTGCTGAAAACTGACCAACAATCCTCTACCCAAGAGCGTTGACGAATATAGCGTTTTCCAGCACGGTTGGAGTGAGACAGCCACGAATGGCTGGAGGTATCACGCTCTCATTGTCCCAAACCAGAGTACCGTCAACAGCGACGGGAATGTTGCCTCCGAGGCGTCGGCATAACGGAGACGCTTACCGAGGAAACCACGGCGTGAACGCCGTGAAGGACGTCACCTTAGCGTGATATCGATTTCGCGGTCGCTACCGGTAACCGTCGAGGCAACCCCGTTACCAGCAGCAAAGGCGACTCGTTCAGCCGCGAGCCCGACCCGTTGTCTGAGACTGCGAGACGGTTCGAAGGCTCGAATTACTGGCTCGGTGTCGAGCAACTCGCCAATTCGGGCTTTGACGTCGTCTTCAGTGCCAAGCGAATCGACGAGTCCGAGTTCGAGTGCATCGCTTCCGAGATAGATACGAGCTTCCGTGTCACGAACCGCTTGCGGATCCATCTCTCGGCCGGTGCTAACGGTTTCGATGAACTGCTCGTAGTAGCCATCAACGATGCTTTGCAGATATTCTCGTTCGTCGGCCTCGATTTCGCGAAGCGGGACGCCGGCGTCTTTGTACTCACCGGCGGTGAACTGTTCGTATGAAATACCGAGTTTATCGGCGAGATCAGCCGCGTTCGGCCGCGACCCGATGACACCGATTGAGCCCACGAGACTGAGGTCTCTGGCCCATAGTTCATCGCACCCGCTGGCAATCCAGTAGCCGCCGGATGCGCACGTATCAGTCGCGTACGCAATGGTCGGGCCCGCAAACTCGTCTGCGGCACGACGAATATCATCGCTCGGTAGCACTTCGCCGCCCGGCGTGTTGAGCTCCAATAGCAGTGCCTCGACAGACTCGTCCTCATCAGCCTGCGTGATTTGTTCGACAGTATCGTCCGCAAGGGTTGCATTCTGGCCCGAAAACGGTGAAGGCCGCCGACGGTTTCGTTTGATCGGTCCCGAAACGCTGACTTTTGCAACGTTGTACGCGTTTGCGGTACCGAGACGGCCACGGCTGAGTCGTCTGAGCACGTACGTTCCAGCCAGCGTTGCTGTCGCTCCCGCGACGCCGGCAGCAACGACCGTCGAGGTGAGGGAATCTGGTTCAGGTGTCATTGTTACGATGAAGACTCGCCACGCGAATCATCATGAGAGTCGGGCGCGTCATCTTCGCTCTCCTCGGTATGGGTCGGCTCGGTCGATCCAGTCGTGTGTGTTCGGTCATCTGCGTCCCCCTCCGTCGTGGTTGACTCACCGAGCTCAATACTGATCGGATCGCTGTCGATGGGTGGTTCTTCGACGTGTATCGCATCCGTTGATTTTGCGCCCACAAGATAGCCGAGTGTACCGCCGACGAGCGCACCGATGAGCGCCCCCGGAACCCCGCGGCGTTTGAGTCCAGCAATCGTTCCGGTAGCACCACCAGCGAGTGACAGTGCAACGGGGGTCGGATTCTCGGCTTCACTGAGCGATTTGATAGGTATCTCTTCAGCCATACCGCTGTTTGGTTCGCGAAACTCATATACTACTGGATTGCGACGATTGCCGTTTTTACCGGCGCTGCGCACCGATGGTCGCCGTATTCCCATGTGGCGGCGCTAGTCAGTCACGACACCCAGGCGCTCCGAGAGAACCGCACGAATCGCACCGATATCGTCGCCAATGCGGACGATCTGAAAGCCGTCGTCGACCGCCTCAGCCGCTTTGGTTGGGTCGTTCTGAATCCGCCCCGCGGGCACGTCGGCGTCGAGACAGGCTTCGAGCGTTTTCTCGATGCCGTTGGCGACTCGATCGGGATGTTTTGCGGTTGGATCGCCAGCCGACATCGACATCGACATATCGGCCGGGCCGAGAAACGCAAAGCCGAGCTGTGGAATCGAGAGGATCTCATCGAGATTCTCGATTGCTCGCTCGTTTTCAATCATCGTGCCGATGAGCACGTCGTCGTCGGCGGTGCCGACGTGGCTATCGTCGTAGCCAGCCCACTGGCTGCCCCGACCGATGCCGACACCGCGATCGCCGACTCGATCATCGTACGAGAAGAAGGCGGCCTCGACGGCGGGTCGAAGCTCGTCGGCCGTCTCGATTCGCGGAATAAGAAGCGTTCGAACACCCGCATCGAGAATTTTTCTGACGATCGATGGCTCGGGTGCGGGAATGCGGACAAGCAGTTCGATATCGGCGACGTCGGCCGCGCGGGTGAGTTCCTCGATGGTGGTGCTGTCGTAAGGGCTCGGGCCGCCGTGTTCGAGGTCCAACCAGACGAAATCGAGGCCGAGTTCGGCGAAAATCTCGATTACTGTCGGCGAGAACGTCGCTGCGCTCGCGCCGTAAACAGGTTCATTCGCGTTGATGGCCCTGCGAATCGCGTTGTTCGAGCTCATTGTGGCACCTCCCTGTTTAACCCGTTTTTATTGACCGTCGAGTCGGGGAGATTACCTGCAAACACGGTGCGGACGTTTTCGGCGGCCACACGGCTCATTCGTTCGAGCGCCTCGATTGTTGCCCCGCCGAGATGCGGCGTCATGAGCACGTTGTCCAGACCGCACAACGGATTGGATTGGTCGAGCGGTTCGGAACTGAACGTGTCGAGTGCAGCACCGCCGATCGTGTTCGACTCAAGCGCCGATACCAGCGCGGATTCGTCGACGACGCCGCCACGGGCGGTGTTGATGAGCACGCCATCGGGGCCGAGCGCCGCCAACTCGTCGGTTGAAATCGCTCCGCGGGTTTCGTCGGTCAGCGGCACGTGGAGGCTCACGGCGTCCGCACGGCTGCACAGTTCGACGAGGTCGGAAAACCGAATCACACCGTCACGAAGGTGAACCCGGTGTGGGTCATACACGATGACATCGAGTCCGAGTCCCTCGGCCAGTGTAGCGGTTTTCCGGGCGATCGAGCCAAAACCCATCAATCCGAGTGTCGTTTCGTGGAGTTCGCGTCCGTGAAACGCCGACCGGTCCCAGTCGCCGTTGCGGATGGATCTGTCGGCGGTGTGGATATTCCGTTGGATGCCGAACAACAGCGCGATGGCGTGTTCGGCGGTCGACCGGGCATTGGCGCCGGGTGTGTTGCAGACGACGATGTTGCGTTCGGAGGCGGCGTCGATATCGATATTGTCGAGCCCAGCGCCGTGTTTCGCGATAACGCGAAGGCGGTCGGCGCGCTCGATCACGTCGCGGTCGAGTTTCGCAACTCGGACGATAACCGCGTCATACCGGTCGATGTCGGCCAGCGCGTCGTCCATGCTTTCGTACTCGTCCATTCCGGTACAGTCGGCAAAATCGACGATTGCATTGGGGCCGACGGGATCGATCTCCCGCGGCAACAACACGTTCCAAGACGATGACATACACCCATGTTTTCCGTGCAGGCCTATAAGCATATCATATACACCGGTGATGATTTCTCGGGTGGATGGCCCCGAGAGACGGCCGCTACCTGCGCGTCTACTCGAGGTGATCGGTCGATTTCGCGAGCGACACCATCGGTTTCGGATAGTCGACACCGAGTTCGACGCCGTAGTCGGCCTGTTCGGCCGGCGTCATCGTCCATGGCTTGTGCGCGTATTCCGCCGGCAGTCGGTCGAGTTCCGAAAGCCAGTGTTTCACGTAGTCCCCGTCGGTGTCGTACCGTTCGGCCTGCCATCCGATGTCGAAATACTGGTCTCGCGAGTCGTTGCCGACGCCCGCGATGTACGCCCAGTTGCCGTAGTTCGAACACGGATCGTAGTCGATGAGTTGGGTCTCGAAGTACGCCGCGCCGTACCGCCAATCGATACGAAGGTTGTTGACGAGAAACGAGGCAACGTTCTGCCGACCGCGGTTCGAGAGGTAGCCCGTCGCGTTCAATTCGCGCATGTTCGCATCAACGAACGGAATTCCCGTGTTGCCGTGTTTCCAGCGTTCGAAAGCCTCCGTCGCCGACATCGAGCCGGCAGGAATCGTTTCGTCGGCGGTCGAATCTGGCGTTCGCCAGTCGATGTCGTCGCGCGCTTGGAGCCCACCGCGCGAAAAGAACTGCCGCCCGTATTTCGCGACCTGGAACTGAAAGAAATCACGCCAGATGAGTTCGAAGACCAACCAGTACGTCGAGTCGTTTGCGACCCGTTCGGCTTCATACCGCTCGACCTCCTCGAAAACGTACCGCGGCGAGAGACAGCCCAGCGAAAGCCACGGCGAGAACTTCGAGGAGTAGTCGGCTCCGAGCATTCCGTTTCGCGTTTCCTTGTACTCACGGAGCCGGTCTGTTTCCCAGAGATACGACGCCAGCCGTTCGTGACCGGCTGTCTCGCCGCCACGAAACGGGAGGACCGCACGGTCGTCGGACGTGGGCTCCGAGAGCGATTCGTCTACCGTCTCAAGCGGTGGAATCTCTCCGAACGCATCCGGCTCAATGGACTCGGGCAGCGGGCCAACCGTCGGCGTTTCGATGGGTGGTCGAACCTCGCAATTACTCTCGACGGTTTTGCGAAACGGCGTATACGTGTCGTCGATCTCGGCCGGTCGCGTCGGCAAATCATCGATGTGATACAGGGTGTGCATCCATCGTGTCTCGACGGTGATTTCGGCTTCGACGCGGTTACGAACCGCCCGTTCCGTTTCGCGTGCTTCGGGATCGGGAAGCCGTTGGGCCACAATTCGGTCGGCGTCGACCCTATCAGCGAGTTCGGCGAGCGCGTCCGCTGGGGGGTCGGTGCGAATCAACAGATCGCTATCGTGTTCACGAAGCGTTGCTCGGAGATCGGCAACCGATTCGTGCTGAAACGCTGCACGGTGTGTGCCAGTTTTCTGATACCGAAAGGAGTCGGTTCCGCCGTACGCCTGCTCGCCATAGTGCTGTGGGTCAAAACAGTAGACTGGAAGCAGTTCGTCGGCAGCGGCCGCCGCGGCGAGAACTGGATTGTCGCGGAGTCGAAGGTCGTTTCGTATCCACCAGATAGCCGTCTCAGTCATACGGTATTTCGGGGATCGAACGCAATGAACGTTCGTTCCTGATCGAGTGGGGAGGGCAATACTGGTGAATGAGCGGTGTGACACACAAGAGTATTGTACAAAATAAGAATTTATATTTATGCGATATATCAAAAGTAGTAGAAAAAATAGCGCAGACAAATATATTAGAGTTTAAATAACAAGAAATAAAAATATAAATTAAATATAATACAATAAAAGCGAGAAATAAAATAGAACAGTATATTTTTATCGATATTATAAGTATCGGGTAGATTCCTTCCCCATATGATATTGGTTGAAATTAACAATAATACCTCTTCCTTCCATTCGTTACTCCCAGTGGTTCACCGTGGCGATTTTGTTCGTTGATAGCGAATGATGCTCACCTCACCGTTATTGTGCGACGTCACACTGATTCGTCGTGCAACACCGATTTGAATTGGCGCTATTTGTTACGTCTATAGCTATGTAATGAATTCCTTCATTGAACGCTGGATTCGCTCGTTTCGTTTTCTATGTTCGCTGAAGGCGAACAAATGTCTTAACCCCATGTCGGCGGCGCGCGCTACCGAACCGAGTCGAGGAGGAGTTTCTGTTCGACCCGCTTGACCTCGTGTTGGACATCTCGGACCGCATCAATGTTCGCGCTCACGGAGCTGATTCCCTCCTCGACGAGGAAATCAACCATTGCGGGTTTCGAGGCCGCCTGTCCGCAGATACTGGTGTCGACACCGAGCTCCCGACAGGTTTCGATTGTCGACCCCAAAAGTGACAACACACCGGGGTGAAGTTCGTCGAATCGCTCGACGACGTACTCGTTGTTTCGGTCGACAGCGAGCGTGTACTGGGTGAGATCGTTCGTTCCGAACGAGACGAAATCGACGCCCGCCGCGGCAATTTCTTCGATTTGGAGCGCACTCGCGGGCGTTTCGATCATCACCCCCCAGCGGGACTTGTCGGGATCGATTCCCACGGCTTGCATGTGTTGTTTCGCGCGCTCGATGTCCTCGGCGTCATTGACCAACGGCAACATCAGTTCGACGTTGTCGTAGCCGACATCGAACAGTCGTTTGAACGCCGCGAGTTCACACTCGAACGGTTCGGGCTTATCGAGGCTTCGCCGAATCCCCCGGTAACCCAACATCGGATTGTGCTCGTGTGGCTCCTCGCTGCCGCCTTCCAACTCGCGAAACTCGTCCGTCGGTGCATCGAGCGTTCGAGCACGAACCGGGCGTGGATAAAACTCCTCGGCGACTGCTCGAATTCCCTCGACAATCTCTTCGATGTAAGCGTTCTTGCCGTGATCGAGAATGTACTGTTCGGGCGTTTTTCCCAGCGAAATCACCATGTGTTCGATTCGGAGCAGCCCGACACCGTCGGCACCGGTCGCCGCGGCACGCTCGGCGGCCTCGGGAATCGAGAGGTTGACTTTGACCTCGGTCGCGGTCATCGGTTTGACCGGCGTCTGTGGTCGCACCGACTCAACGGGGTCGGCCTGGCGAGCGGATTCCGCTTCGGGCGGTTCGCCAGCCCGAACGATTCCCTTCTCACCGTCGACGGTGACCTGCTGACCGTTTTCGAGCACCCGTGTCGCCTCGCGCGTGCCGACCACGGCGGGAATCCCCATCTCTCGAGAGACAATCGAGGCGTGTGAGGTCATTCCTCCCTCATCGGTAACGATAGCGCCGGCACGTTTCATCGCGGGAACCATGTCCGGCATCGTCATTTTGCTGACAATAATGTCGCCCTCGGTTACTTGATCGAGATGATCGAGTTTTCTGACGATTCGGACTGCACCCGAACCGACACCGGGGCTTGCGCTCACGCCCGTCACTAGTACCTCGTTTTCATCCGTGTCGGTGGTGATCTCACGCCCGTCAGGATCGGCTGCCGCCGACTCGTCTTCGCCCGTAATCGTCGTGATCGGTCGCGACTGCAACATGAACACCTCACCGTCGACGATCGCCCACTCGACGTCTTGCGGCTCATCATAATGGGTTTCGACACGACGACCCAGTTCAACCAGCCGTTCGACCTCAGTGTCCGTGATGACGCGTGCGGTTCGGTCGGCCTCGGGAACCGGTTCGAGTGCGGTTTCACCCGTGTCCGAGTCCTTGACCATCCGCTGCTTTTTGTCGGCGATTGTCTCCTCGACAACCGTTGCGGTCTCCGGGTCGATAACGTAGTGATCCGGTGAGACGGTTCCCGAAACCACGGCTTCGCCAAGACCCCACGCGGATTCGACAATCATCTCGGCTGCGCCCGTCGAAGGGTGGCGAGTGAACATGACGCCGCTTTTGTCCGCATCCACCATGCGCTGGACGACAACTGCGATGTCAACCGTTTCGTGATCGAATCCCTGGTTGTTCCGGTAGTGAACCGCTCGCTGGGTAAACAACGAGGCCCAACACTCCTTGATGCGCTGGATGAGCGTTTTCTCGGTGACGTTGAGAAAGGTGTCGTGTTGGCCCGCAAACGAGGCATCCGGCAGATCCTCCGCCGTTGCCGACGACCGAACCGCAACGAACGGTTCACCTTCGTCATCTCCTCCAAGCGTCCGGTAGGCCTCGACAATTTCTTCTCGAAGGGTCGATGGCAGCGACGTTTTCAAAATAAGGGCTCGTGCCTTTGTCGCGGCTGTTTCTAACGCCGTATCGTCGGTTGCATCGACATCGAGAATCGAAAACAACTCGTCGGCAATGTCGGCGTGCTCGATGAACGTTCGGTACGTTTGGGCTGTCACCACAAACCCCGGTGGCACCGGCAGCCCTGCATCGGTCAATTCCCCCAGCGAGGCTCCCTTCCCGCCGACCGTTTCGAGGTCGGTTCCCCGGATGTCGTCCAGCCATGTGATGGTCATTTTTTGTAATTAACACTTCTGGGGACAACCTAAAGAATCTTGTGTAATTAATAACACCGGTTAGCCGTCGGCGAGGTCGACGCGTGTACCTGAACTGAAATGATCGTTCGCCGCGATGAGATGCGTTTCGGCGCGGCGAGGTGCGCTTTAGCGTGACTGTGCGTCGACGACAGCAACACCTGCAAGGTTGACAATGTCTTTGACCTCGTCGCCGCGTTGAAGAACGTGGACGGGTTTGTCCATTCCAACGAGCATCGGGCCGATAGCCTCGGCACCGCCGAGACGCTGGAGCAGTTTGTAGCCGATGTTACCCGATTCGAGGTTCGGAAAGATCAGGACGTTTGCCGGGCCGTCGAGCGTCGAAAAACCGTAGGTTCCCTCAAGAATATCCTCGACGACCGCGGTGTCGGCTTGCATCTCGCCGTCGACCGGAAAGTCAACCGCGCTGTCGGTGTGAAGCTGGCTCACCGCCTGTTGGAGTTTAGCGGTTGCCTCGTTCCGGACGCTGCCGAAGTTCGAATACGAGAGCATTGCCGCACGCGGTTCGACGTTGAATCGCCGGGCCAACTCGGCTGTGTGTTTGGTTATTTCGGTGAGAACGTCGGCAGTGGGGTCTTGATTGACCGTCGTATCCGCACAGAAGACGATCCGGTTTTTGAACGCCAACAAGTAGACGCCCGCGGCGTACTCGGCGTCCGTGGCGGTGCCGATTACCTGTAGCGGCGGCCGGAGCGCCGAGGGATAGTGGTGGGTTAGTCCGGTCAGCATCGCGTCAGCGTCGCCGTGTTCGACCATCACGCTACCCAGATAGTTGGTGTCGCGGGCAACGAGATCACTCGCTTCGCCGCGGGTGATTCCCTTGCGCTGGCGCAACTCGTAGAGTCGGTCGGCGTACTCCGAGAGATCGGTTCTCGTGGGGTCGACAACCACGGGGTCGAACGCGAGCCCCAGTCTGTCTGCTATCTGTGTGATTTCGGTTTTGTCGCCCAACAGGATCGGTTCGGCAATTCCCTCCTCTTCGAGTTGGTAGGCCGCACGAATCATTTTTTTGTCGGTTCCTTCGGCGAGCGCGACCCGTTTTGGATCGTTTTTCGCCTTGTTGAGGACGATTCGCATCATCTCGCGGGACTTGCCCAGACGGGCTTCGAGCGTTTCGGGGTAGTTTTCGAGATCGATTTCGGTGCGCGCACAGCCGGTTTCGATGGCCGCCTCGGCGACTGCAGGGGCGACCTCGAACAGAACGCGTGGATCCAGGGGTTTGGGAATAACGTACTCGGGGCCGAACTGCAGCGGTTGGTCGCCGTACGCCTTGACGACGGCGTCGGGAACGTCTTTTCGAGCCAGCTCCGCGAGCGCGCTTGCGGCCGCACGCTTCATTTCCTCGTTGATGTCGGTTGCCCGCACGTCGAGTGCGCCCCGGAAAATAAACGGAAAGCCAAGCACGTTGTTGACCATGTTGGGGTAGTCGGATCGACCGGTCGCCATGATGACGTCGTCGTCACGGGCCGTTTTCGCATCGTCGTAGGTGATCTCCGGATCCGGGTTCGCCATCGCGAAAATAATCGGGTTGGCTGCCATCGACTGAACCATCTCTTGAGAGACGATACCGCCAACGGAGAGGCCGACAAACACGTCAGCGCCGTCCATTGCATCGGCGAGGTCGCCGTCTGGCACGTCGCTGGCGAACTCGCGTTTGTACGTGTTGAGTTCCCCAGCGTCGGCCTGATCGGTTGTAATAACTCCCGAGGAGTCACACATCGTGATGTTCGATTTTTTCGCCCCGAGTGAGACGTAAAACCGGGCGGTCGCAATCGCTGAGGCGCCTGCACCGGAGAAAACGATATCTAGCTCCGAAAGCTCCTTGTCAGCGATGTCGACTGCATTGAGCAGGGCGGCACCCGAAATGATTGCGGTGCCGTGTTGGTCATCATGAAACACGGGAATGTCCATCCGCTCGCCGAGGCGACGCTCGATTTCGAAACACTCGGGCGCTTTGATGTCCTCGAGATTGATGCCGCCAAATGTCGGCTCCATTGCGGCGACGGTTTCGACGAGACTGTCGGCGCTATCGAGGTCGAGTTCGATGTCGAAGACGTCGATGTCGGCAAACCGCTTGAACAGCACGCCTTTGCCCTCCATGACGGGTTTTGAGGCCTGCGCACCGATCGAACCGAGTCCAAGCACCGCCGAGCCGTTTGAGACAACCCCAACGAGATTACCCTTGGCGGTGTACTGAAAGGCGTCTTCGGGGTCGGCCTCGATATCGAGACACGGCGCGGCGACGCCGGGTGAGTACGCGAGACTGAGGTCGCGTTGGGTGTTCGTTGGTTTCGTCGTGGCAATCTCGATTTTGCCTGGTGGGTCGACGCGGTGATATTCGCGGGCGTCGTCATCTAAGCTCATACTGGGTGCTCTTTCGGACAGATGAAAAAACTATGTATCTGCGTGGTGAGCATCCAGCCGACAGACAGCCCACACTCGTCAGTGCTGGACGAAACAGATAAAAAACACGACGCTGCTGTAGCAGTTAGTCGTGAGGCCGCCGATTGCACAAACCGCGCCGATGTTTTTGCGAGCAACAGCGCGAACAAGCGCTGACCCGACGGTGTCGGCGTCGTTCGCCGCTCATGCGAACCTCGTCTCAACCGCAAAGGCCGCCTCACCACCGTGGAGAATGACTGTCCCCTCGTGGGGCGCATAGAACCGGTAGCTCTTCCGAACGGCTGTTGCTGTATCGTCGTTGCGACGAGTTTTTGTCACGCTGATCTCTTCAGGTCGGGACGGAGACGGTTCGCATCGGCCACACACTTTTTGATGATCTCGTACCCATTATCATCTACATATATTATTGATAGAAATCCTGCAAGCGGAAAATGTTGTTTATGTTAAAATTACTGATATTAACACAGTAGGAAGTAACGTATTTGATGATGGAAGCAGTCTGTCACACGCGGCTGACGGTGTTATTCGAGAACGTCCGGATTGGCAACATACTTCGCGGAAACCTCGTCGCCAGCAAGGAACTGCAGCATATTTTGCGCGGTTGTCTTAAGCATCTGCGTTCGGGTTTCGATGGTTGCACCAGCGAGGTGTGGCGTGACCGAAACCGTTTCAAACTCAAAGATTTCGTCGGCTTGCTCGGGTGGCTCAGTCGGGAATACGTCGAGAACGGCCCCGCCGATTGCGTCGGCATCGAGAGCGTCGATCAGGGCATCGTGATCGATCACTCGACCACGTGCGGTGTTGATGAGGATAGCTGTCTCTTTCATCCGATCGAGTGCCGCGGCATCGATCAGGTGTCTCGTCTCCTCGGTCAGCCGAACGTGGAGGCTGACGAAATCAGCCGCCGAAAGCAGTTCGTCGAGGGCGACCCGTGTGCCACCAATCTCGTCAATTTTCGCCTGATCGACATAGGGATCGGCAACGAGAAAGTCGACGTCAAACGGTGCAAGCCGTGTAGCGGTCTCGAAGCCGGCCGCACCGAGGCCGACAATCCCGACCGTTTTGTTTCGGAGTTCGGTTCCCCACCAGTCCGGCGAGCGCCAGCCACCGGCTCTGACGTGGTCGCTTGTGGTATCGAATGTCCGAATATGCGAGATGATCCGGCCAACCACGAACTCCGCGACCGCCACCGCATTCATTCCTGGGGTGTAGACGACAACAACCCCATGGTCGGTTGCGGCTTCGAGGTCGATGTTGTCGAGTCCCGATCCGGGTCGGCCAATAACGCGAAGGGTCGGCACGGCCTCGAAAAGCGACCGCGTATAGCCGTTTTCCGAATGGACGAACAACCCGTCTGCCCCCGCAGCGTGGCCAATGAGTTCAGCGTCCGAATAGCTGGTTTTTGCGACCACCTCGAGGTCGATTTCGTTGAATACGGAGGCGATACGGTCGACTGACCGGAAGCTTACGATTTTCTGCGTCATCGACTCATACTCACACCGGAGTATCCTGAGTGGTTCGGTCTCGCCCAGTCTTCTGCGCTACCGCTGGTCAAGTGGGACGACCATCTTGCCGTGCTCGCCGGTGTACTCGCCAAGTAAAAATCGATTTCGGCTGGATTCGCTTTTTTAGTGGTCAGATACCTTTCGATCTTGGTGCTGTAATCGTACCATTTGGTCTCGCCAGCGGCGGGGTCGCTCGCGGTTCGCGCAGACATCGCGGTTTGCAGGGCATCCATTGGGTCGTCGTCGAGTTCCCACCCAAACCAGTCAGTGGGAGTCGATATCAACCGATCGGTGGAAAATCCGCGAACTGAAAAGTAGTCCAATCCTCACCATTCCAAGCACGGTTCCGACGACGAGATACTGAAAACTCGCTTGAATCCCGATTGTATCTCCGAGATAGCCGATAACGGGATGCTTCATAAGCAACTCTCAGTATCCGTCATCGACGCCATGGCGATGTTGGGCAAGTGCTCGCATCAAAAAGAAGAGCCCAACGGAAACGAACAACAGCGACGTGAGTAGATCGCGGCTGATAACCAACACACCAAGCCCGGTAACACAGAGAAAAATACCCGCAAACACGTTGATTGGGAGTTGTTCTGGGGTGATCTCTGTCATGGTAGTGTGTTGTGAAAGCCGTTGTATTTGTGTGTTGGTTTGTGCCGTCTGCGTGGTGAAACCAGCCTGCCCGAGAGCCATCGTTTCACCGCTAGTTGAGCAGATCTGTCCGGTTGGCCAACACCCCCCGGACAACGTTCGAGATTGGCTGGAGGAACAGCACAAAGATCGTCAAGATCCAGAGGATAATCGCGATGGAACTTCCGAAGAAGTACAACGGATCATTCCCGCTGATGAGCATGCTCCGGAGGAACGCGCCCTCGATAATCGGGCCCAATATCACCCCTAAAATCAGGGGGATAAGCGAGTAGTTGTTCTCCCGCATGACAAAGCCGATAATCCCGAAGAGGAACATCAGCCAGACGTCGAACATACTACTCCGCATTGCAAAGGCGCCGATAACCGTGAGCGCCAGTATCGCCGGGACGATGAGGTTTGCCGGCATCGTGACCACACGGACGAGGTACTTCGAAACTGCTAACGCCGAGATGAGCAGAAACACGTTGGCGACGAGCAGTGAGAGAATAATCACGTTCGCTTCGAGCGCGAAGTTCTGCATGAGTTCGGGCCCCGGTCGGAGTCCGTGTAGCAAGAGCGCTGCAAGCATGACCGCGGTTGTTCCGCTACCCGGAATCCCGAGTGCGAGCGTCGGCACGAGCGAGCCGGCAGTTACCGCACTATTTGATCCCTCCGAGGCGATCACCCCGTCGGGATTGCCTTCGCCAAACGAGTCCGGATCGTTCGAGAGAGATTTTGCAGCTCCCCAGCTAACGAAGTTTGCCACCGATGTGCCTGCTCCCGGCATCGAACCGACGATCAGTCCGATTCCCATCGATCGAACCAACGCGACTGGCCGGGTAATGACGTATCTAACGCTCTCGAAAATCTGTTTGTACGAGGTCTCAATCGAGTTGTCCTCGCTAATCGCCGATTTATTAATGAGGTAAAACAGCTCCGAAATAGCGAACAACCCGACGACGACAGGGACGAACGGAACCGAGTCATAGAGCCCAAAGTAACCGAAATCAAGCCGCCGTTGGCCGGTCGTCGGGTCGACCGGCATGGCGGCGATCAACAGCCCGAAAAAGCCGGCGACAAGTCCCTTTCTGATGTTGTCACCGATGGCGACTGCAACCGCTGCAAGGCCGAAAATTCCGAGGACGAAAATTTCCCTGTTGGTGAACAAAAAGGCTATTTCGCCGATTGGTTGGAGCAGAAACAGGATGATGACTGCGGCGATAGAGCCACCGATCACGCTCGCAAAAATCGAGATTCCAAGCGCCTTCGATGCATTACCCTGCTGTGACATCGGATAGGCATCTAACACGGTTGCGGTCGCGCCGGCCGTTCCGGGTGTGTTAATTAGAACAGCTGGAATCGCACCGCCGTAGTTCGCGCCGACGTAGATTGCCGAGAGCGTGACGAGTGCGATTTCTGCACTCATCGGAAGCGTAAACGGCAGCGCGATTGCAACGGTATTCGTCCCAGTAAAGCCGGGAATCGACCCTGCAAGCATGCCGAAGGTGACGCCAATCGCGATGAAGACGAAGTTTTCAAGCGTCAACAATACGCCGAGCGCTTCGGTTATGAGTTCGACCTGTAGCGGTGTCATCGGCTGTCACCCTCCGTTGAGACGGAAGCCATTGCTGACATCGAGGCTGTTCCCATTGGTGATCCGAACCGATTGGGCGTAGTAATTGCGCCGACGAGTTGCAGTATCATAATCCAAGTGATCCCCGTGGTGGCCGCAAGCCCATTACCTGAATGAACATCACGTAGACGAACACGAGAATGATCGCCGTCGAGATGGCGATCCATTTCGGATCGCGGCGACCGCCGACGAGCATTATCCCGACCATCCCGATTGCGGTCGCGATGAAGAAGCCGATAGGTTCGATCAGCCAGAGGTAGGCGATGGCGATAATCGTAAATCCGACCGAGCGCCGCCACTCAATGAGCGTCGTCCGGACGGACTCAACGAATCCCAGTTCGCTTGCTCGGCCGCGTAGTCTCCGGAATTCTCCGGCGAAGACGGTAAGCGTGAGCAACAGCAGCACACCGATTACGAAGTATGGATAATACAGGTTCGACAGCCGGATCCGGCCAAACGTGCTTTCGATATAGAGTATCGCGAGCAGTACGCAGGCGAGTGGGAATGCGAGCCTGAACAGTGCAATAGCACCCGTCGAGCGGGCCGGCCGGTTTGTCGCGCCGTCTTCAGCCTCTGTTGATGTCATTGTAAGATAGTGGGTAGTCTTGTGGTGCTCAAATAAGAATATAGGCTAGCGAAGGCAGTCTTATGACTGCACGTACTGGTCGAAGAGCGGCGCGAAATCCAGATAGGTTTCATACGCACTCTGGAGAATCTCGTCGGTTTCGTCGGGCGAGTTCCAAACGAGTTTGGCTTCTTCGCCGATTTCGGCGAGGTCAGCACGGTAGTCCTCATCGCCGTGAGCGTCTTCGAACGCCTGCTGGACGTACTCATACCGGTCGGGGTAGGCTTCGGCGGCGGCCGCCGAAACGTAGTAGAACTGCGTCCCGTTCGAGGGGGCGTAGTTGATGTCCGTTCCGAGTTCGTCGTTGATCGGTGGCGCGTCGTTCGTCAGGTCCGGTTCGGGGTTCTCCTCTGCGTAGATACACAGACAGTGTGAGTCGTTTGCGATACTGGCGCTGTTGTACACACTCCGTGCGGCGACATCGATTTCGCCCTGCAAGAGCGCAGTCTGTGTCGGGCCACCACCACCGTACGGAACAATGGTGAAATCAGCTTCCGTCTCTTCCAGCAGCTGAATAATCGACAGCACGTTTCGGTTCGTCGGGCCGGATGCGCCGACCGTGACGTTGTTGTCCGCCGAGTACTCGACGAGTTCCTCGATTGTTCGGAACCGGTCTTCGTCCTCGCGGACGCGGATGATTGCTGCCTCACCAGAGAGCGTCCCGAGCGGCTGGATGTCGTCAAGGGTGAACTGCGGTTCGGTTCCCTCGGTTTCGTCGACGGCGATTGCCGCGGGAGTCGCCGGCGAAAGCGTTCCGCCGATCTGAAGCATTTCTTGATCCTGGACAACCGTCGTCGCCGCCGTTCGTGTTCCGGCACCGTCACGGTACTCCGGACTGAGATTCGTATCGAGGTACGACTCGAAGTACTCCTGAATCTGCCGGAAGTTGGTATCGACACCGCCACCCTCCGAGTACGCATTGACAAACGTCAGCGCACTTGGTGGATACTCTTCATCCCCGTTACCGTTGCCGTTGCCAAGACATCCAGCAAGCGCTGTCGTACCGATTCCAGCACCAGCTAGTTTCACGAATTGGCGTCGATTGGTATCAACCATTACACAGTCACCAAGTAGCTCACCATACATATATATTTCTATTAATTGTGAGGTATATATGACCAATCACGAGAGTCAAAACAAAAATACCCGACACTTATTCAGTCTCAGTTCGGGCTAACGACTAGTCGACGCGGTACTCTTCGAAGATTTCCTCGTCGATTGTGACGCCGAGTCCGGGACCCGCCGGTGGATCAATCGTCCCGCCGTCTTCGACGTGAATCGCGTCGCCGTTTTCGATGTACGGGCCCGAGATGTAGGTTCCGGGATCGTCGATGTCGTCACTGAGAACGGCGAACTCGATCAGTCGGCACTGTCGGCTCGCGGCGGCGACGTGCAGGCTCGCGGCGTAGTTAATCGCCGGACCGAGTGCATGTGGAATCATTTCTTTGTCGAACGCCTCGACGAGCGAGGCAACGCGCATTGCACCCGTGATTCCGCCGACGTAGTCGACCGACGGCTGATAAATATCGAGCGACTTGGCCTTCAGGTGGTCGAGCGCTGGATAGTGTGGCGTGTGCGTCTGATAGCCCGAAATCGGAACGGTGAACTTGCGATTGAGCTCGGCTTGTCCCTCAAGATCGGTGTGGGAAATCGGCTCTTCGAACCACTCGACCTCGTACTCGCTTGCTTTTTTGGCGACTTTCGCCGCGTCGTTGTAGCTGTAGGAGGTGTTGGCGTCGATGGCGAGCCCGAAGTCATCAGGGATGTTGTCCATGATGGTCTTGATCCGGTGGCGGTCTTCGGCAACTCCGTAGCCCGCACCGATCTTCATTGCCTGAAAACCCTTGTCCGAAAGCCAGCCGGCATAGTCGATGAGTTCCTCGGCGGTCTTGTCGACGGGGAATGTCGCGTAGGCTTTGACCTCGTTTGTCTGTCCACCGAGCAGCTGGTAGACAGGCTTGCCGACCTCTTTTCCTTTGATATCCCAGAGCGCCTCGTCGATTGCCGAGAGCGCACCGTAGGCTCCCGCGCGCTTGACGTGCAAGTAGAGTTCGTGCCAGATCGCCTTGACATCCTCTGGATCCTTGCCGATGATGTGTCGCGACATCGCATCGATACTTTCGGCGAGGAACATGTTGTTTTCTTTCGAGCGGTAGAAGGATTCACCCAGTCCGGTGATTCCTTCGTCCGTGTGGACACGGACGACGACGGAGCTGATATCCAGTTCGCGGTCGCCAACCTGTGCGGGCAACGAGGCAGCGTCGACAGCGCTACCCAGTACTGCTGTTTCTACGTCGATGATTTCCATCCGTACTCTGTTCGGGTCGGCGGAGGGTAAAATAATTATCGATTATTACTATTCGTGCGTGTGATCGCCTCTCACGGCCAGCCGAGTCGAGCCAGACCGTGATTACCGAACAGTCAGCTGTGCCGGTCCGCGTGCGCCGTAATCAGCCTTGTTGGTCGTGATTTCGACGGCCTCCTCGAAGGCATCGAGCCCCGCTCGTTCATGCGTGATGTACTCCGAAACCGAGACACGGCCGTCGGCGACGAGCCTCGCCGCAAGGTCGCCGGTATCGCGTCCAGGACCGGTCGGCGCAATGCCGGTCACTGGGTTCTGCCACGTGATGCTCTGTTTGCGGATCGCGCGCGCCGAAAACGAGATGTCGCCAATGATGTAGCCCACTTGGACGACGGTTCCACCGGCTCTGACCGACGCGACTGCCTGTGCAATCGGGTCGTCGCCGGCAGTTGCGTGTGATTGTTTCCCGCCGACAGCCGAAAAAACCACGTCGGCACCGACACCGTCTGTCCGCTCGACGATCGCCTCGACGGGATCGGTTTCGGTCGCGTTGATCGGAGTCAGCCCGCGACTGGCCGCGATATCGAGTTTTTCGGCATCGATGTCGACGACGAACACCTCCTCGGCACCGTTCGTGCGGGCGAGTTGGCCGCACTGGTAGCCCATGACGCCGGTACCGATGACCGCAACGCGGTCGCCCGGCTGGATCCCGCTGTTTGCGACACAGAGAACCGAACTCGCAAGCGGCTGTAAGGCGGCGACCTCGGCGTCCGAGAGACTGTCGGGAACTCGGCGCAGTGCGCTCGCCGGAAAGGCGGCGTACTCCGCAAGGGCACCAGGAATGTCGTAGCCGATGTAGGTTTTCGATGGACAGTACTGGTTGAATCCCGACTCGCAGTACGAACACGACTCACAGGGGATTTTGCTGGGCGCATAGACCCGGTCGCCGACGGCGAGTGTTTCGACGGCCGAGCCGCGTTCGATGACCGTCCCACAGAACTCGTGGCCGAACAGCTGGGCTGGGCCGTCGGCAAGCCGACTGACAATCGAGTCGGCGTGTGTGATATCGTGGCCCTGATACAGCGCACACTCGGTGACGCTGAGCTGTACCCGGTGGATTTCGAGGAGCACCTCATCGGCTTTCGGCGATGGACGGTCGATTTCCTGAACGCTGGCGTTCTCGAAGTCAGCACAGACAACGGCGCGCATACTCAGATCACACCCTCAAGCCAGCCGCCGTCGACGCGGAACACCTCGCCGGTGACGTAGCTCGCCCGCGGCGAGGCGAGAAACGCCACTGCGTCGGCGAACTCATCGGGCCGCCCCGGTCTGTCAAGCAGCACCTCGTCGGTTCGACTCTGGAGGGCTTCTTCGATGCTAATTTCGCGGTGTTCGGCGCGGCGTTGGACTTTGTACTCGATCCGCTCGGTCATAATGAACCGCGGCGTCACGCAGTTCGCCCGCACGTGTGGGGCGTACTCCTTGGCGATCGTTTTGGTGAGCCCATAGAGTCCGAGTCGGAACACGTTCGAGATGGCGTGATTTTCCGGAGGCTCTCTGGCCGACGCGCTCGTGACGGTGATCAATGAGCCGATGTCGCTCTCGGTGAGCTCGGGCAGTGCCGCCTGTGAGAGCGCGACGTTGCTCTTGATCACCCCTTCGTAGGAGTCGTCCCACTGTGATTCGGTCGCCTCGGCGAGCGTGACTGCCGGTGGGCCGCCGTGGTTGTTGACCATGATGTCGAGGCCGCCAAAACGATCGACGGTCTGTTCGATTGCAGCATCGATCTGTGTGCGGTCGGTTATGTCGCAGCCGACCGCAAGGAGCTGTTCGGCATCGACCAAGTCGTGTTCGGTACAGAGTCGGTCGCGCGCGTCGGCCGCGCGGTCTTCGCTTCGAGAGGTAATGACGACGTTCGCCCCCTCGACAGCGAGTCGGGCGGCGCTTGCAAAGCCGAGTCCTTTGCTTGAGGCGGCGACAAATGCCGTTCTATCGGCCAGTTCGAGATCCATACGTTTGCTGTGGGAGTCGGCCGTATAAATCTACGCCTGCGACCGACTCACCGCCGAGACAATTGAAAAGCATAAATCAGTGGGGTGAATTCACCGAGATATGTCCCTTTCAGGAAGTCGGCTGTCAGCCGACTCGGTTCGTGGCTTTCTGCGAACCTACGACCTCGTCTTTCTGATCGCGTTTCTCTGGTTTATGGTGCAGTTTCTCCGGTACGTGTTTCCGCCGCTGTTTGGGACGTTTCAGGACGTCTACGGCGTCTCTAATACCCAGACAGGACTCTTGTTTACGCTGCTTATGTTCGGCTATTCAGCCATGCAGTTTCCAGGCGGCTGGCTGTCCGACCGGCTTCACGAGATTACGGTGATTGTCGGTGGGGCAGCCCTGTTTACCGGTGCTGCGGTGTTCGCCGGACTTGCGCCGACGTTTGGGCTTATTACGCTCGCCGCCATCGGCATCGGACTCGGAACCGGCGTGCATAAAACCGTCGCCATCGCCTACCTCTCGCGAGTGTATCCCGAACGGACTGGGTTGAGCCTCGGAATTATGGATACTGTGGGCCAGTTTGGCGGGATGCTTGCTCCGATTGCGGTGGTCATTGTCCTGGCGAGTGTCTTTCCATGGGGAACCGTTTTCTTGGGTGGAGCCGTCGTCAGCGCGCTACTCGCAGCCGCGCTATTCTACCGTGCACATCCAAACAAGGGCTATGAACGACGCGACCAGCGGCCGACGGCCGGAACCGGCGAGGACGTTGCCACCGGCACTGCGAATAAAACCGGCGAGGACGTTGCCACCGGCACTGCGAATAAAACCGGCGAGGACGTTGCCACCGGCACTGCGAATAAAACCGGCGAAGACGTTGCCGCCGGCACTGCCAGCGAAATCGACACCGACACTGACAGCGAAACTGTCAACGAATCCGAAACCGATGACGACGTTCCGTCGTATATAGAGATTTTCGCCGACAGAAAGCTCCTGACGTTTCTCTGTGTCACAATGCTGTTTACGTTCGCGTGGAACGGGATTTCGGCGTTTTATCCACTTTTTTTGGCCGACGAAAAGGGATTGTCGCCGGGGATGGCTGGAATCGCCTACAGTCTCCTGTTTGCCGCGAGCGTGACACAGACGGTTACCGGGGGGGCAAGCGACACCGTGGGTAAGTTGGCGATCTCGATCCCGTTGTTCGGCGTAATGGTCGCCGGACTAATCGCCCTCCTCGTGATCGACTCGGTAGCCGCGATTCTCGGACTCACGTTGCTTATTGGGATCGGCTTTCACGGGTTTCGTCCGGTTCGAGACGCCTATCTCATGGATCTGATTCCGTCCTCTATCGGTGGCGGGACGCTCGGCATCGTCAGAACGGGGATGACTGCGATCGGCGGAGCCGCTCCCGCAATCATCGGCTACAGCTCCGATGTTTTCGGATACATTGTCGCCTTCGGACTCATCGTTTGTGCGCTTGTCGCCGGCGGCATTCTGTTGGTGGCGCTCCGATAAGTCGTCCGGCTACGACTTGTTTCGAGACAGCCGGCGCGTCATACACGTATATTTATGTATATCTCCCCGTAGAGTAGTTGTATGGGTGAGACAGCCACGCTTGCAGAGTACGCAGTTAGCACGACTTACGACGACATCCCAGCCGACGCCGTTGGCCACGCGAAACGGGCTATTCGAGACTATCTCGGAGTAGCCGTCTACGGCTCGCACCACCATGTTGGCGAACAGATCATGGCATACGTCGACCGCTGCATGGATGGCCAAGATGCAACCGTTATCGGACGGGGAACAGCCAGCCCGACCGGTGCGGCGCTCGCAAACGGCGTTTTCGGCCATGCCATCGATTACGATGATACGTTCGAATCGATCGTGATCCATCCGACTTCGCCGGTGTTTGCCGCGACGCTTGCGGCCGGCGAAATCGTCGACGCCGACGGCAAAGAACTGATTACCGCCTACACCATCGGCTGTGAAGCAGCCTTCCGTGTTGGCCACAGCACCTATCCAAACCACTATCAGAACGGCTGGCACAGCACCGGAACCGTCGGCGCGTTTGGATCGGCGGCGGCGGCCGCACACCTGTTGGGACTCAGCGTGTCGGAGACGAAACATGCCTTCGGAACCGTTGCCTCAGGTTCCTCAGCACTCAAAAAGAATTTTGGCAGTATGACCAAGCCCCTGCACGCCGGGCATGCGGCCGAAAATGGGCTTCGGGCAGCAATGCTTGCACAAAATGGCTTTACAGCCGACGAAGAAATCCTCGAAGGAAAAATCGGCTACGGTGAGGTAATGACCACTGATGGATCGTACGATCCGACAGACATCACTGAGGGACTCGGTGAGGATTGGGCCGTACTCGATTTGGGATTCAAACCACACCCATCGGGTGTGATCACCCACGCAGCAATGGACGCACTCCGGACGCTCGTTCTTGAACACGACCTCACACCCGAGACGGTCGAAAGTATCACAGTCGCACTCGATGACGCCGCCTCCGAGATGCTCCACCACGCCGACCCCGACAACGCGCTGCAATCGAAGTTCTCGATCGAGTTCTGTCTTGCCGCAATCCTTCGTGAGCGAAAGGCCGGAATCCACGAGTTCACCGACGAGTATGTGACGCAGCCGGAGACGAAAGCAGCGATCGCGAAAATCGGCCGCTCCTTCGAGGAGAATCTCTTCGACGCCCACTACGCGAGCTACGGTGCGCGAGTGACCGTCGAGACGGCCGACGGCGAGACGCTCGTCAATGAGGTCAAACACCATCCGGGCAGCCCGAACAACCCGGTCAGCGAGGAACGGCTTCGCGCAAAGTTCGACGAGTGTGTGCTGACCGTGCTCGACGACGAGGAGACCGACCGACTGGCAGCCACGATTGACAGCCTCGAAGCCGAGGGTTCGGTAGCCGACCTCATTGACCTCCTCCGGCCATAGAACTGATTCCGGCATAAAACCGAGCCGGCGGTCCGTTGGGAGTTAGCTTTTTATTTATTCGTCAAGAACGAACACAGTATGAGCAAACCAACGGAAGGTCGGTCAGTCAAGTCCACTCGGACGACGTTCCGCATAATCGAAGCACTTGAAGCTAACAACGGAGCACGCCTTACCGATCTGGCCGACGGCTTGGAGCTGGCAAAAAGCACGGTTCACCAACAGCTCTCGGCGCTAGTTGAGCTCGGCTATGTCACACAGGAGGACAAACAGTACCAGTTGGGGCTCAAGTTCCTCAATCTCGGTGAGCATGTTCGCACGCGCAAGGAAGCGTACAAACTCGCTGAGCCGCTTGTCGAAGAGCTCGCTAACGAAACCGGAGAACGAGCCCAGTTTTTCGCCCAAGAACAGGGACGAGCGGTCTACATTCATACAAAACAGGGAGAACATGCCGTCCAGGCCGACCGGCGGGTCGGTAAACAACGATATCTTCATTCGAGTGCCGGCGGCAAGGCGATCTTAGCACAACTTCCCGATGACGAAGTGGAGGCGGTTATCGATCGGTGGGGTCTACCCCAAGAGACCGAAAATACACATCGCACGCGCGAAGCACTGTTCGACGATCTCGCCGACATCCGCGAGCGGGGGTACAGCCTGAACAGAGCTGAATCGATCAGCGGTCTCTGGTCGATCGGTGTTCCAGTGATGGGGCCGGACGGAAGACCGGTCGGCTCGTTCAGTATTTCTGGACCAAAACACCGGATGAAAGGTGAGCCGTTTCATGAGGAGATGGTTGATCTGTTGTTGGGAACGGCAAACGAACTCGAACTTAACATTGCGTATTCGTAACATTTCAGTCGACATATACACTTATTCCGATACACGACAAACATCGACTGTATGGTTATCATCGCTGCAATCAGTAACGCACCGTTGGACGAGCAGATCGTCTGTGAGGCATCCGAACTCGCTGCTGCGTTCGATGACGAACTCCACGTGGTTCACGTTCGGAGCTACGACTCACTAACAGATGAAGAACAAGAACGAAGCGACAAAACAATCAAACAGCGAACGGCAGCCATTGCAGCCGATGCCGTCGCTGACAGTGAGCTGCCAACGGTTCCGGTTGGCCGTATTGGTCAGCCAGCGGCCGAAGTACTCGACTACGCCGAAACAGTCGAGACACGGTACGTCGTTATCGGCGGCAAAAAGCGCTCGCCAGTCGGGAAGGCCCTCTTCGGCAGCACAACGCAGCAGGTGTTGCTGGGGGCAAAAGCTCCCGTCGTAACCGTGATGGGATAGTCGGTACCGTCTGGCAGACTGTTCGCTAGCAACGAATAACAATTGAATAATTATGTAGAATGTGAGCAACAAAAACGCCTTTTGATGTTTTCATTTTCGGGA
>CAYWFO010000010.1:0-24231 GCA_964457485.1 uncultured Haloferacaceae archaeon
GGTTTTCGATCGAGGTCGCTTACAGAAAATCAATGAGAAAGCCCCGCCCTTGGGCGGGGATGAATCCGACAATAGCGTTCACAAACCACCCTTCGACGGCACGGCAGGATATTCCACGCTGCGTAAACACGGCGACGACCACCCACGTTCCACGGTCACGTTCAAAGCCGCTGGCTTCAAACTCGACACGAAGTACAACCGTGTCCGCCTGTCAAAAGGCGACAACACCAAAGACTACTGGTCAGACTCCATCCTCTGCGGGTACCAGACGCGACCTGACGTTGACCTCCCCACCGTGGAGAACGCGACAGCGATATACTCGCAAACGAAACAGGCGACGGGACGGAGCAAAACGCGTGAGTGACCACGACGACGATCACCTTGCGAATCTCTCCGACGGGGCGGGCTGTGCTGAAGTGTGGGAACACCTTTCTGCACGGCGAGTCGCCGAAAGCGACGAAACTGATCCCGACGCCAATAACGCCGACGTTAACAAAGCCGACGACGCCGACAGCGAAAGCGACTTGAGCGAACTCGCCGACAACGAGACCACCAACGGGGGGTCGTCGGATGAAACTGGACAGAAAGCAGCCACTATTATCGAAATTCGAGGAGAACTGAGGATTACTCAGGTCGCCACCGGCCACCAATTTCCTCTCGGGGATAGTCCTGATATGTCCCATTGAGATACGTGGTGACCCGTCCATCTTCTTCACTGAGCGTGATCGCCCATAGGACATTCCCCCGGAGGGATGTCTCTAAGGCGCTCATGTGTTTGGTTCCCATCCAGTCAGGGAAGTCGATATCCGCAATCGCTGGAACCTCTGCTTGCGTGGGGCTCCGAACGCGAACCATTTGTCGCTGAACCGATCCATCGCCAGTAACGATGATAGCACCGTCTCGGCTGAATGCGACATCTTCGGCAACCCGCCGAAACGCTGAATCTGACTCTAAAACGAGCTTACATCGATTAGTTGGCCAGATATTCCCTCCAAGCGGGTCGGTGTATTTATCGAAATCTGTTTCCGCAACGATTAGAAAATACAAACTTGGACCGCTGACGTACTGTTCGTCCCACTTATCGAACTCCAAGCTCAATGACTCAGCAACGTATCGGATCTGGTCCATGAGTTCCTGACTGGTCGCGTACTTTTTCAGAACCCGGTCAAGTTCTTTCATGGATTTACTTCATAGACGCACCGAGCCGTGTTAAAATCTGCCCATTGTTGCGTCGGTACTCGAATAGTTATTCAACATCGTGTACGAAACTCCTGTAGGGAGCGGTTGCGGATCAACCGGCGTGTAGATGGCGGGAGAATTTATTGTTCGGCGGCCGAAATCCTCGGTATGAACGTCGATGCCGACGCGACTGCGCTCATCGTTGTCGACATGCAAAACGGCTTCTGCAAGCCCGATGGCTCGCTGTATGCGCCCGGAAGCGAGAACGCAATCGACCCCGTCGTCGACCTCACCGACCGCGCGCACGACGCCGATGTCCCGGTCGTCTACACCCGCGATGTCCATCCACCCAAGCAGTTCGACGACGCACACTACTACGACGAGTTCGACCGGTGGGGCCAACACGTTGTCGAGGGCTCATGGGAGGCCGAACTCGTGACGGAACTGCCGGTCGACGGCGACAAAACCGTGGTCAAACACACCTACGACGCCTTCTATCAGACCGAACTCGAAGGCTGGCTCCGCGCACACGCAATCGATAACCTGCTCATCTGTGGCACGCTCGCCAACGTCTGTGTGTTTCATACCGCGGCGAGCGCGGGGCTGCGGGATTTCAAACCCGTTCTCGTTGAAGACGCCCTCGGCTATATCGAGAACAGCCACCGCGAGTACGCCGTCGAGCACTGTGACTTCCTGTTCGGCGAGGTCACGACGCGCGCGGAGCTCGCATTCCAATGACTGCTGTCGACCTCCAGTCGGTGCCTGACTGTCCGGACTGCTACTACGTCGACACCGAAATGTACGACGTGACGGGCTACGGAGCGGTGTATCTCTTCGATTCCGCCGAGCCGGCCGTTGTCGATACCGGCATCGGCACCAACCACGAACGCGTGTTTGACGCACTCGATGCGCTCGACATCGACGACCTCGCCTACATTCTGCCGACACACATCCATCTCGACCACGCCGGCGGTGCGGGCTTTCTCGCCGAGCGGTTTCCCGACGCCGAGGTGCTCGTTCACGAACGCGGCCGTCCACATTTGGCAGATCCAACACGGCTTATTGCGGGCACGAAAAACGCCGTCGGCACCGCATGGCGACACTACGTCGTGCCGAAGCCCGTTCCGGCCGATCAGCTCTCGACGCTGGCCGACGGCGACCGGATCGACCTCGGCGACCGCACGCTCACCGCCCACGCCGCGCCCGGTCATGCGCCACACCAGTTCGTGTTCGAATCCGACCGACAAAGCGTGTTCACGGGCGACGCCGCCGGCATCTACGTCGCCGACCGCGACGAGATTCGCGTCACGTCGCCGCCGCCGCAGTTCGACGTTCAGCAGTGTCTCGACGATGTCTCGATGATCCAGTCGCTCGATCCAACGCGGCTGTGTTTCGCGCATTTCGGCCCCCGCGAGTACGACGCCGCGCTGCTCGATGGCTATAAGCGAACGCTCGTCGAGTGGGTCGAAGCGGTTCGCCAACGCCGTGGCAAACTCGCTGACGACGAGGCGGTGATCGAGCACTTCGTCGACCACACCGAACTCACCGAGATCTGGGGTCCAGAAAAGGGCCACGCCGAAACCCGGCTCAACGTTCGAGGCGTGCTGACCGCGTTCGACCGCGGGATGGTTGACATCGACGACTGATCGCAGGCTCCATGACGAATCCACACGCTGCCTGAGAAGCATTACCAGCGGGCGACCCAAGCGCCGAAAAACCGTGTCCCGTCGTGCTCACGTAACTGCCTACGGTCGGGCGAACTCGATCGCCGCACCCTGACCGAAGCCGACACAGAGGGTCGCCAGTCCGCGATCGACTCCCTGTCGACGCATCTCGTACAGCAGCGTTACCGGCAGGCGCGCACCTGATGCGCCGAGCGGGTGGCCCAGTGCGATCGCGCCGCCGTTGACGTTGCACCGGTCGTCGTCGATTCCGAGTTCCTCCATCGCGTACACCGTCTGGCTCGCAAACGCCTCGTTGAGTTCGACGAGGTCGTAGTCTTCGATCGTGCGGCCCGTTCGGTCGAGCAGCCGCCGAGTCGCCGGCACCGGGCCGACTCCCATCACGCGCGGGTCGACGCCGGCGACCGCGTTCGCGCCGACGGTCGCCAGCGGCGACAGGCCGTGATTCTCGGCGAACGTCTGGCTGGTGACGACGACCCCCGCCGCGCCGTCGGCGAGCTGTGACGCGTTGCCCGCGGTCACCGTTCCACCGTCGGCGAACGCCGGCTCCAACGCGCGCAGCGCGGCTTTTGAGGTATCCGGTCGGATTCCCTCATCGGTGTCGATCACGCCGTCGTCGGTGTCGACGGCGACGATTTCGTCGTCAAAACGTCCCGACCGGGTTGCTGCGGCCGCACGTCGGTGGCTTCGAACGGCGTAGGCGTCCTGTGTATCCCGCGAGACATCGTACTCGTCGGCAACGGTCTCGGCCGTCTGGCCCATTTCGAGCGCCGCGGTGTCGTACCGGTCGCCGAGTGCGGGTGACAACGAGTCGACGACTGGCGTCTCCATTCCGAGCCGGGACATGTTTTCGACACCGCCGGCGACGACGCAGTCGCGAGTGCCCGCCGCCACGGCGTCGGCGGCCGACATGATCGCCTGCATTGCGGAGGCACACCAGCGGTTGATCGTCGCCGCCGGTGTTCGTTCGCCGAGTGTCGAGCACAGCGCGATGACTCGGGCGAGGTTGTTGTCCTGCTCGCCACGTTGTTGGGCACAGCCCCACAACAGGTCGTCGACCGCGTCGCCCGTGAGCCCGGTTTCGGCCAGCAACTCGTCGATCACGGCAACCGAGAGCTCCTCGCTGCGAACGCCGGCGAACACGCCGCCGGCTCGCCCCTGTGGTGTTCGCGCGGCCGCGACGATGACTGGCGTTGGCATACTCTCTCCACGTGGGAGCCAGGGATAAAAAGAGGATCGACATGGTCGACGCTGGTTCTCAGTTTTGTCGACCGATCGGCTGTTGGCGACACGCGATATTCGCGACACTCAGTCTTTGTGCCACCACCGGTGCCGGTCTGGATTCGGTATCAACACAGCGCGCCGTACCGGTTTCGATGCTGACCCCGCTTACTCCTCACTGCTTTGTTTGTAGCAGGTCGTTTCGGGCAGTTGCGAGATCCTCGTGGGTGTTGATGTCCGTAAACGCCCGACGGTCGACGTGGGCCAACACCGCGCGTTCGGGAAGCACGACGGGGTCGAGAATCGAAATGAACTCGTCGAGCCGACTGGTGTTTCGTTGGGCGGCCTCCGTGCAGGCGGCTTCGGCGGCGCGGACGTGGACGACCGCCGGAAACGGCTGTGGCTGGCCGTCGAGTTGGGCGACTGCGCCGGTTCGATTGCGCGCCCGCGAGAACAACACATCAACGAAGGCCGCCGGTACCAGCGGCATATCGCAGGACAACACGGCCGCGTAGGTCGCCCCGGTCGCTGAGAGTGCCGTTTCGAGACCGACAAGCGGCCCCCGGTCGGGAATCGAGTCGAACACGAACCACACGTCGAACTCGCGAAGAACCTCCGCAAACGGCTCGCGTTGATCCTTGCGACAGTTGATAATCAGCTGGTCGACAGCCGGTTCGAGCGTGCTCACAGCGTGTCTGAGCAACGGCGTTCCGTCCAGCGGCGCAACGGCTTTGTCAACGGTCGGGAACCGTTTTGAGCGGCCGCCGGCGAGAACAATGCCGGCCCGGCCGGTGTCGGCGTTGCGCTCGGATCCTCCTTCGAGGGCGGGTTCCCGCTTGGATCGCCCCCGCGTTTTGTTGTCGCCTTTGGCAGGATCCGCAGTGGTCATAGCTCTCGATTGGAGTCGATACTGGTTAGCGTTACGCTCGCTTGCTGGGTCATTAGGGGTCGACCCCGGCAATCGGTGGCTCCGAACGTGGCTCGCGGGCCTCCTCGTTGACGCCGCCGGCAGCGTTCAGTGGTGGCGGAGCGAGTGGGGCGGCACACTGCTTGAAGTTCGGTTCCTTCGATTGTGGGTCGACTGCCGAGTGGGTCAGCCGGTTCGTTGCAGGGTGGTGAATCGGCAACCAGACGAGCTCCTCGGAAACCGCCTCGTCGGGATCAGCGGTTTCGCTGATTCCACGGCCGCAGGCCAGTCCGCGACTCACGGGATGAGCGGCGTCACCACGGACGGTATCGAGGCCGTAGCCGAGGTCTGCACCCTGGGTAATGTGGCCGCGGCCGACCGCACACCGCATGTAGGTCGTTGGAACCGGATTGCTCATCTATCCCTCCGATATGAACAACCATGAGGGTGTGAAAAACGTTTGTGTGACATCCGTCGATAAAAGCATGTGAATTTCACGGGGTATCGTTTGTTGGTATGGGTTTACAACGGTAAAATCTTAATCATTGGTTGATCTCTATTTTTACCGTTTTGCTGAACAACCGTTCATTTTGCTCCGATATATAATGACCTTATATTTATTGATGCGAAAGAATGTGGCCTATTTTGTTTGATTTCCGCGTCGATATCGGTACTTCTTGTCTTCGAGTACTGCGCACCGAAGGTGCCTGAGTTGAACAAAATGCGTTCATATCGGGGCGCAGGTGGTCACCGGGATGCAGATGGTCACATCGGGACGCAGATGGTCACATCGGGACGCAGATGGTCACACCGAGCCGTAGGTGACCGCTATCGACCGGCCACATTGAGAAATTTCGCCCGCGATGCTCGTACGTCCGGTGGGTCGCTGGGTGAGGCGTTGTTCGACGGGCTTAAACGAACATAGCGAGAACTTATGTGGGATGAGTGACCCGGCTTTGGACGTGGTCGAATTCGTCCTGACGACACACCGCTACAATGAGACGCCGTCGTTGGATGAAAACGATATCCCCCCTCGGTTCCGACAGGTGTTTTGGACCGAGCACAACGAGACTGCCGAGAACGAGACGGAGACAGCGGCCGACAGTCCGGTTCCACCGGGCGAAATCAGCCGCCCGCTCCGGGCGACGAACACGACGGCGCGAACCGCGACGGGCGTCGACCGTCCCTGGGAGGCGGTGTCGAACCTGCTTTTCACCCAGCGCGAGGAGTTCTCGGGCGAGATATCGCTGACGCAACCCGAGATGGCGATCGACTGGTATCTGGAACGTGCGGACACCGAGCGACTATCGTCGAACCCAACGATCGCCCATGCCGTCGAGGACGAGGAGGGCGTCACGATCAGCTACGAGGCCGCCCGCGAGAACAACCGGCCGATTCAGGCCGACCGCGTCTGGATCGACGCGTTGCTCTCACAGTACTTCAACGAGGACGACGACAGCGAGATGTTGGATCTGGTTTCGGTTCGCGCACCTGAGGAAATCGAGATGACGTTGGCCGATCTCGTGTTGACGACCGATCAGGAGGACGAGATCCAAAAAATCGTCAAAGCAATCGAACACCGCGACTATCTCGCTTCGATCGGCCTGCGCGAAATCGGCAAACTGCTGTTTGTCGGCCCGCCCGGAACCGGCAAAACAACCGTTTCGCGGGCGCTTGCACACGAACTCGGGCTGCCGTTTGTCGAGGTCAAACTCTCAATGATCACGAGTCAGTATCTCGGCGAGACGGCGAAAAACGTTGAAAAAACGTTCGAGGTCGCCAAACGGCTCTCGCCGTGCATTCTCTTTATTGACGAGTTCGACTCGGTTGCCAAAACCCGCCGCAGCGACGAACACGCCGCGCTCAAACGAGCGGTGAACACCCTCCTGAAATCGATCGACGACATTTCGCTGATTCGCGACGACGTGCTGTTGATCGGCGCAACCAACCACCCCGACCAACTCGACGCCGCGGCGTGGCGACGGTTTGACGAGATCGTCAACTTCCCCAAACCCGACCGCGGGATGCGCGCCGACATCCTCGAGATCATCACCCGACGCATGGATATCACCGACTTCGATCCCATTGCGGTCGCCGACCGCACCGAAGGACTCACCGGGAGCGACCTTCGGATGGTGCTTCGCGAGGCCGTGTTGGAGGCGCTCACCGAGGAGCGGATGGATCTCACGCAGGCAGACTTGCTGGACGCCGTCGCCGACTTCGAGGAGCGAGATAACCTGAAGAATATGGATATGATCGATGGCGACGGCGCGACGCTCACCGGGAGTAATGGGCATAGTCACGATCACGACGACCACGATCACGGACATGACCACGGCGACCACGATCACTCGCATGATCACGCCGACGGTTCGCACGACCACGACCATTCGCACGACTCCACCGAGCGCAACACTGACGAATCAACTGCGGCCGACGATTCGAGCGGCGAAACGGTCGACAGCCGAACCCGGTGAGTCAATCGATGAGTCTTCGTGTCACGCTGCTCGGCACGGGTGATACAACCGGCACGCCCACCGTCGGCTGTGACTGCGAGACCTGCCGGGTCGCCCGCGAACGCGGAATCGAGCGGAGCCGGTTTTCCGTTCACGTCGAGAACGAACGCACCGGCGAGTCGGTGCTGGTCGACGCAAGCCCCGACTTCCGCCACCAGTTTCTCACCCACGATGTTCCGCTGCCTGACGCAGTGATCATCACCCACATCCACTTCGACCATCTCGACGGGCTCGGCAACGCCTACCGCGTTTTCGACGATCTGCCCGTCTACGCCGCAAGCGAGGTCGACCCCGCGACCGGCGAGTCGGTCGCAGAGACGGTTCGTCGGAAGTATGATTACCTCGATCGGGTGACCGTCGATGATATTGTGCCCTTCGAGCCGGTCGACATCTGCGGGCTCGACGTGACGCTCGTTCCGGTCGAACATCCACCACTGCGCTGTTTTGGCCTCGTCGTTAGCGACCGCGAAACCGGCGCGAAACTGTCGCTGTCGGGCGATACCGGCTACGGAATCTCCGATCGGTCGCGGGCTGTTCTTGCGGATCCCGACCTCCTGTTGGCCGATGGGATCGTCCCCGCATCTCTCTGTGACTACCATCCGATTGGCGGGACGGATCACGGTCCCGACGGCGTTCCCCGAACGTTTGGAACGAAACACATGACGCGGGAGGGGGCGCTCGCGCTGGCTGGAGACCTTCGCGCCGACGTGACACGGCTGGTTCACACCGCCCACTACTATCCGGCTGACGAGGCCTTTGCGGAGCCACTGGCCGTCGACGGCGAGCAGTACCGCGTTGATGGTTCGGGTGTCTGCCGGATCGACCAGCAAACGGAACCTGTGAGGGAGTGATCGACTGTCGGCCTCGACTCGCTGTGGCCCTCGATAGTTTGATCCGATTGGTGAGTGCTTTTTTGTCGGCGACGGCATTCTCACCGCGTCCTCCGTTCTGTTACGATAGCGTTTCTGCGGCGACTCAATCGAACACGGGGCTCAGCGGTCACGATTCGGGTTGGCCCGCTCGAAGACGACGTGGGACTGTACGTCGAAAACGACGGTGACCCCACTCCCGAAGAGCATCGCACTCGAATTTTCGAATCCGGATTCAACACAGATTCGGACGGAACGGTGTTCGGAACCGCGACTGTTGGTCGTATCGTTCGCGCACACGGGTGGTCGATTTCGCTGGCCGACGATCCGGAGGCGAGTGTCCGCTTCGAGATTCGCGGTGTCGAGTTCGTCGACGAGACCTGATCACGGCCGCGTTGTGGTCGGATTTCGCTGATTTTGCGTTCTCGTGAGTCCTCCGACGTTCGCCTGCATTCAGGCGGTTTCATGGCGGCTCGGCCGAGTGGTGCTCAAAACGAGTCGGCGAACTTGTCGCGGCGGTTGAGGTCGATCTCGCTCAAACTCGATCCCTCGCGAGTCGCCGCAAACACGATTGCGTCGGCGACTTCCTCGGGCTCGCTCGCCTCGCCCTCGTCGAACACCTCCGAAAACGTCCGGCCGTCGCTTGCTTGAAACGCCGAGCGAACCTCACCCGGGTTGATGACGGTCACGCCAACGCCGTCGTCGCCGATCTGGGCGGCGACGCTCTTGGCAAAGCCGCGCGTCCACCACTTCGAGGCGGCGTACACCGGGTTGAACGACCGCGGGTAGTTGCCGGCGAAACTGCCGAGGAAAATCAGGTGTCCCTCGCGCTCGCGAACGTGCGGAATCGCTGCGCGGGTGGCGTAAAACATGCCGTCGACGTTTGTTTCCTGCATGGTTTTGTACGTCTCGGTCGACATCGATTCGACCGCGCTTCCGCGGGCAAGCCCTGCGTTGTTGACGAACACGTCGATCCCGCCGAGCTGGTCGACGGTTGTGTCGACGAGGTTCTTGATGTCGGCTTCCTCGCGGACATCGCATGGCACGACCAGCGTCTCAACCCCGTGATCGGCTTCGAGTTCATCGGCCAGTTCCGCGAGTTGACGCTCGCTGCGCGAGGCGAGCACGACGCTCGCTCCGGCGGCCGCAAGGGCGCGACAGGTTGCCGCGCCGATTCCAGCGCTCGCGCCGGTCACAACGGCGATTCGGTCGGCAAGTGGCGGTGTCGACATGGCTGTGCGAACGGCTCGGCGACGCTAAACCGTTCTGGCTCCGCTCTAGTCGACCGGACACCGATCGATGCCAAGCGCCCGGTAGAGCAGACACCGTCGCGTAAGTCCCTCGACGACGAGGACGACCGCCGCAATCGCCAACCCGAGCGCAGAAATGAACGGCACCGAAACGGTTCCGACGACGACGCCCCCGGCGAGCACTGCGAGGCCGACGCCAACAAAAACCCGGACGCGGGCGTCAAGCGCGCCGACGTTTCGTTTCATACATGTCATACGCACGCCAGCGGTATAGGTTCGGCTCTGTGACGACATCTCGGCTGTGAGATCGTTTTGTCGCCAGCACCGCTGCCACTGTCTCCGCACCACCACCGTCACCGACGCCGCCACTGTCACCGCACCACCATCGTTACCGCCACTGCAATTGCTACCGCCGCCCGCTCAAGCGCCATCACATCGGCGGACACAACGCTCTATACCTTCGCGTGCCACTACAGCATATGGGATTTGTCACACACCTCGTCAATGGGATTCTTTCGCTCGTGATCAGCGTCGTCATCACTGTTGCGCTGGCCGACAGCGACGATGACGGCTACACACTCACCGAGGTCACGCTCTCGGTCGCGATTTCGGCGTTCCTGTCGGGGTTTTTCACCAGCTACTTCGCCAAACCCGAACCCGCGGCCGACGCCGACGCGGCCTAACCGGTTCACTCCTGCAGACACGGCGCTGACTGGCGGCGACACGCCTACAAAAACCGCCGAAGCCCGCTTTGGCTGCGGGCGACGCCCGGCGGATCGGCAACCCACGGGCTCCGTTCGTCACGCAGTTTCCGCAGGTCGACCGCCGGCGGCTCGCTCGCCTCGAACCCCGGACAGTGCTCGCCGCAGTCGGTCGATGGGTTGATAACGCGGTCGTAGTACGCACACGCTGGCCGGCCGTCGTCGGTTACCCGGCAGTTCGCACAGCCCGGTAGCGTGTCGGGTCGCCAGCCCTTGCCGTACGCGCGCTCGGCGAGCCGCCGGCGTTTTTTTCGCTTTTCGTGCGCCGAAACAACGCGAACTTCGGTTGCCAGCGGCTTGGACTCGCCGGGTTCGATACCCGGCTTCTCGACGGCGAGCGGCGTTGGCTCGCGAACGACCGTCCGGTCGCCGGTCTTTTGATCAAACCGCCAGACGCCGACAGCATCGGGAAGCCGGTTCAGATGTGCGCGCGTGACGTAGCTCTCGGTGGCGAGAATCACCTCGTCGAACAGTCCGAGCGACACGTCGTGTCGCAGTTGTGCTTCGAGATCGCCGGGGCGACCCAGATCGGGTTTGTTTTCGATGGCGACGAGCGATTCGACCCAGTCGGGATACCGCGTTGTCTGGCGAACGTACTGTCGGCCCTCGCGCCGCTCGGCGGTATAAAATCCACAGTCGACCGCGCGGTCGACGACGCTGCGAGCGTGATCGGCCGAGCAGTCGAACGCGTCGCGCCAGTGGACGGCCTCGCCGACGCCGACCCGACTTTCGATCGCGAGCGACGGAATCGTTCGGTCGGTGATGCGGGTTCGCGCGTCGAACTCGGGGCCCGGTTGGATCGCACAGATGTCGACGATTCGGCTGCCGGGAACCGCGACCGCGCCGCCGAGTTGGCGCGCGACGAGCCAGTCGGTCGCTGCTTCGAGTTCCCCACACAGCGCCAGCTCGAAGCGGAACTCCATGGATTGCTTCGGTCGGCCGGAAAAATAAACCGGTCGCTCACGTCCCGAAATCCGTATGACCCGCGCCGACCTACACCGACCATGCGCCGAATCATGCGGAACGCGCTGGTGGTCGTTGCGCTGGTAGTGCTCGCACTGCTGGCGCTCGGGGCGGTTCCGAGCCTGCTCGGCTCGGGCGACTCCTACTATCTCGAGGTGACGCCGGTCGACGACGACGGAACCGCCATCGACGCCGACGAACTCAGCGAGTCGCGCTATCCGTTTTTGATGAGCGCGCTCGCCGCCGATGACGGCCGCTCTGAGGGCTACCAGCGCGGCCCCGGCGAGTTCAAAGAGTGGTTCACCCACTCGCCGTTCGACGAACTCGACTCGTTCGGACAACTCAACGAGGAGGCGACCCGTGATAACGGCGAGCGCGCAATCGTCGACTACCGCGGCAAGCGCTACAGCGTCGAACTCGTTCGCGTGCCGGAGGCCGATGTCGATGACTGATCGCGACCGCGAGCGCGATGACGCGGCCGGCGAGCGACACCGACTCGCCACGTTGGCTCCGGCCGAGTGGCCCGTGATCGAGTCGGTCGTCGAGTACGAAACCGGCTGGTACACCGGCGGCTACGACCTGGTCGAACAGCCCGATGGCTCGACGAAACGGTACTACTGGGCCGAGTTGCCGCCGGCGGCGGTCGTCGTCGCGGTTACCGACGGCCAGTTGGTGTTCGTCGAGCAGTACCGCCCGGCGATTCGCGAAACCCAACTCGAACTGCCAGCGGGCATCGTCGAAGCCGGCGAGTCGTTCACTGCGGCCGCCGCGCGCGAACTGCAGGAGGAAACCGGGTTCGCTGCCGACTCGCTCGAACTCCTTGACGACTTTTGGTGTTCGACGGGCGTGCTCAGACATCGGCGCGGACTCGTCTTCGCCGAAGAGCTCACGCCCGCCGAGCGAACGCTCGACAGCAACGAGTTTCTGGAGATTTACGCCGTCCCCGTCGAAGACGCGCTCGACATCGCGCGCGAACCGCCAACCAACGATGCCACTCTCGAGGGATTGTTGCTCGCAAAAAATGCGGGACTGATCGGCTAACACCGAGTCTGTCGCCGTTACTCGTTGAGTCGAACGGTCAACACGGGCGTGCTCGATGTTCGAACGACTTTTTCGGTCACGCTCCCGATGAGTTGGCGCTGGACACCGCTTCGGCCATGGGTTCCCATCGCGATGAGGTCGATGTCGTTCTCCTCCGCGTACCGGCAGATGACGCGGTGGGGCTTTCCTTGTTTGCAGGCCTGTCGGGTTTTGTAGCCGCTGTTGCTCAGTTCGCCGGCAATCTCCTCGACAAGCTCGTCACCCTCGCGCTGGAGCACTTCAAGCACATCTACTTTGTCCGACGACATCCCGCCTTGGTCCTCACCCCTTCCGCGACTCGTCATCCCCGTCTTCCAGACTCCCTTGTCATCACGTTTGATTGTCATTCCCGACTTGCTGTAGTCGGAGTCGACGACGTACAGCAGGTGGATTCGTGAATCGTATTTTTCTGCTAAATCGGTGATATGTTCCATGACTGCCTCTGCGCCCTCGCTCCCGTCCGTTGGGTACAAAATTTGTGAATACATTTGTCTCACTCCTACAATCTGTTTCGTTGGTTTATTATATAAAACTATTGTCGTTTGTCTCGTGCTGACACACCGCGACTGTTTTCAAATCGGCCCTGTTTGCATCGGTATGGACGGTGAAATCAGTCCCGAAACGGTCGAAACGTTGCTCGGTACGCCCGACGCGCCGCGAGTCGTCGACATTCGCTCGCCGGGCGCGTTTCGCCGCGGCCACATTCCCGACAGCGAGAACATTCCATTTGCGGAACTGCCCCAGCGTATTGCGGCACTCGACGGTGCGGATCGGATCGTCACCGTCTGCCCCCACGGACAGGCAAGCATCCAAGCCGCCCGTCTCCTGAAATCCTATGAGGGAACCGCTGCGGCCCGCGTCGAGAGCATGGAAGGTGGCCTTGTCGAGTGGGAGGGAGACCTCGTTGTTGACGCCGAGCCCGACGAGGGCCCCGAATCACCATTTTAACCGATTAGCGTCGTCGGGATCGACCAATCACGAGCACTCCAATCAGCGCAGTGATTGCCCCAACCGCGGCACTGACCCCAAAGCCGGGCGTGTCGACCTCGACATCGATATCGGGTTGATCGGTAATGTCGCCGATCAGGCCGGCGTCGGAATCACCCTCGCCGACAACGACGGTGAACGTCTCGTCGCCAACGCTGACGACGTACTCACCGGGCGCATCGAAGGTGTGGCTGAACTGGTGGGTTTCGCTTGTCCCCGGATCGAGTCGACCGGTGTGTTCGGTGTCGGTGTCGTTGACGCGGAACGTGAGCGTATAGTCGCCGGCGGTCTCGCCGACGTTTTCGATCCGCATGGTGACCCGCAGCGTTTCGTTCACCGCGAGTTCGAACGGCGACTCCGACAGCGTCCGTTCGCGGTCGGGCCCGCTCACTGAGATGCCATCCTCGGCGAGTGTGACACTGAACCGCGCGGGGTCGAGCCCCCCGAAGGCCGCTGCGTGGGCCTCGCTGTCCCACATCTGCGGCACGTCGCGTGTCGTCGTGTAGCGGGTGGCTTCGTCGCGGACGGCGCTGCCGCCGGCGTCACCGACCGAGCGCTCGAAGTCGCGTGCGCGCATCTCGCCTGGGCGGCTGTTGGCGTCGGCGAAGGCGGTGTCGAGACTCGCCTCACCGTTGCTCGATAGCCGAATCTGGCGGTCGATTTTACCGGCGACGAGCGCGCCTTTGCGGTACTCGGCGGCATTCTGCCAGGTGCTTGGGCGGCTGAGTCGCGAGTCGGCCTGTGGGGACTGTTCGCCACGTTGCATGAACGCGGCGAACTGCGAAAAGTCGATACGACCCTCTTCGAGCGTGAGCAGGGCGGCGTAGTAGGTCGCCGAACCCTCGGTGAACCACTCGAAGTCGTCGGCCGCGCGGTAGCCCTGTCGGGTGTGAACGTACTCGTGAATCCAGACGTTCGCCGGATCGTCGAGGCGCTCGGTGTCTTGGACATACATATCTGACTCGGCGGTCTGGAGGCCTCGCACTGCCCAGTCAACGTTCCGGCTCGGGGCGGCGATCATGAACACCTCGCTGTCACGGTCGCCAACGCGGAGCCGATCGGAGGCGGACGCGAGCGACTCGAAAAGGTCGGCGGGTCGTTCACGGAGCCGAGCGTCGTCGGGCACGACGAGCCGGAACGTCTGGCCGTGCGCTCGGTGGGTTCGAACCTCGTGTTCGCCGAGAAACGCCATTCGCTCGCCGGCCGCGCCGGGGCCATCGATCCGGGTTCGCCGAACGAGTGCGGGTTCGGGACTGCCGGTGAAGCGCCCGCTGACACCGGCCTGTGGAATGCGCACTAACGCCCAGTCGCTCGTCTCGGTGAACAACAGTCGCCCGTCGTCGGCGATCGGTCCGTCGCTCGTCGTTCGCTGATCGGACGGCATCCGGTACGTGATCGTCGGCTGCGACGTGTCGCCGTCCCAGTCGTAGGTGGTGTCGCTATCGCGACTGAAGCCGCGCGTCCGTTGCACGTCTGCATTCTCGGGAAGCCGCACGCTAAGTTCGCTCACCCGGTCGGGAATCCGAACCTCGAGCGTCGCGGTGAACGTGCCGACCCGGTTCGGCGTTCGGTCGAGCGTCGTCGTCAGCCGGATTTCGTCGCTCGATGATGTCTGCAGTGGTGATTCGCCGGTCGATAGCGACGTGGTCGACTCGGTCTCGAGTAGCGAGGTGGGCTCGCGAACGAGGTGATCGACCGGCTCATAGAACTCACCCGCGTGAGTGTGCGCAACGTCTGCCGTCTCCGCAGTCGAAGCGGTGTCGAACGTCGTGGTGTCGACTTCGATATCGTCGACTTCGATATCGTCGGATTCGACCTTCTCAGGCGCGTCGGTTGCGAGTCCCGCAGCGACGACCGGCGCAGAACACAGCCAGCCGATCATGAGAATGACGACAAACAGGGCACCGTGTTGGCGACTCATAGCGGTAGCCTAGAGCGACGAGTATATAACCCACTCAGCGGGTGACACGAACGCACGCTGGCTGCATCGGTCGTGGCAGTTGCTGGCTGCATCGTCTCGCCGTTGGCGACTCTCGGCATCCACTGTCAGCACTCGGACGACACCAACACGAACCAACAACCGAGCCGGAGTTAGGCGACGCTGAAGCCTTTCTCGCGGAGGAAGTCCTCCACGCGGCCGCGGTGATTCCCTTGGAGCTCGATCGAGTCGTCCTCGACCGTGCCGCCGCAGGCGAACTTCGATTTGAGATCCGACGAGAGGCTGCTCATGTCGACATCTCGTGGGTCGAACCCTTCAATGACCGTTACCTCCTTTCCATAGCGGCGCTCGTCGATGCGGATATTGATCTGTTGAGACTCTTTGGCGACGTCCTCGCAGACGCAGAGTTCACCAGGCAATCCACACGTCGAGCAGACTTCCGACATTACGAGCGAACGTACAGGTCGGCCATATTAAACAGTATCGGGACTTCACCGGGCCGTGCTTCCGGATTCGGTGCCACGGTTGCGTGGAACCGCGATTGTTTGCGCAACGGTTAGGGGCGTTCGCAACGGGGCTTCGGCAATGACCGCTGCGACCGGGCCGCCCGAGACGATGGCCGACAGACGAACCGAGTTGACGCCGATGTTGCGCCAGTATTTCGAGTTGTGTGTCGATCACCCCGACGCACTGGTGTTGTTTCAGGTCGGCGATTTCTACGAGGCCTTTTGCGAGGCTGCCGAGACCGTCGCCCGAATCTGCGAGGTCACGCTCACCAAACGCGAGGATTCGACCGGCAGCTATCCGATGGCGGGCGTTCCCATCGACAACGCCGCCTCGTCTCTCGACCGCCTCGTCGACGCCGGCTACCGGGTCGCCATCGCCGATCAGGTCGAAGACGCCGCCGAGGCGAACGGACTGGTCGATCGCGCGGTGACTCGCGTACTCACGCCTGGAACGGTCGTCGACGAGGAGTTGCTCGCGGCGGGCACAACGAACTACGTCGCCACGGTCGTCTCGGCCGGCGATCGCGACGGTGGTTCCGAACCGGATAGCGAGCGGACAGCCACCGACGCAGACGGCGACGACGCTCGCACCGACGAGACAGCCACGGACGGATTCGCGCTCGCCGCACTCGACGTGTCGACCGGCGAGTGTCTCGTCACGAGCGTCTCGACCCGAACGGCCGTCGAGGCCGAACTCGACCGGCTGTCGCCAGCCGAACTGCTCGTCGCCGACGACGCGCCGACCGTCACGCCCGAATCAGCGGGCACGTGGACCGAAAGCGTCGTCGACGCCGACCGATTCGACCTCGCGCGAGCGACCGATCGGCTGGGGGCGTACACCGCAGCCGACCGCCTCGCCAGCGACGCCGAACGCCGCGCGTGCGGTGCGGTGCTCGCCTACGGGGAGTACACCCAGGGAGACGACGCACCGCTCGCGTACGTTTCGCGAATCCAGCGCTACGACCGCCGTGAGTCGCTCGCGCTCGATGCCGCCGCCCGCCGCAGCCTCGAACTCTTCGAGAGCCGCTCGCCGAATTCGAGCGCAACGCTGTTCGAAACGGTCGATCAGACCGCCTCGGCGCTCGGTCGGCGTTGTCTCACCCGGTGGCTCCGCCAGCCTTTGGTCGACCGCGAGCGAATCGAACAGCGCCTCGACGCCGTGGAAGCGCTCGTCGCCGACGGCGTCGTCCGCGAACGCCTCCACGACCAACTCGGGGCGGCCTACGACCTCGAACGGCTGGCCGGCCGAATTTCGCGCCGACGGGCCAACGGCCGCGATTTGCGGGCGCTGAAGCGAACGCTCGACATCGTTCCTGAACTCGACGAAACGCTGTCTGGTCTCGCGGCGTTCGAGTCGTACCGCGACCGCCTCGACCCGCTCGACGACTGTGCGACGCTCATCGACGAGGCGATCGTTTCCGATCCGCCGGCAGAACTCACCGAGGGCGGGGTTATCAACCCCTCGTTCGACAGCGACCTCGACGCGCTTCGGTCGACCGAACGGGCGGGTCGAAACTGGATCGCGGAACTCGAAGCCAGCGAACGCGAGCGAACCGGGATCGACTCGCTGTCGGTCGGCCACACACAGGTGCATGGCTACTACATCGAGGTGACGAACCCGAATCTCGACCGCGTGCCCGACGACTACACGCGGCGACAGACGCTGAAAAACAGCGAGCGGTTCTACACACCCGAACTCAAACGCCGTGAGGACGAGATTCTCGGCGCGGCCGAGCGCGCGGATAGCCTCGAGTACGACCTGTTCTGTGACGTTCGCGACCGTGTTGCCGCCGAAACCGACCGGATTCAGGCGCTCGCCCGCGTCGTTGGCGAACTCGACGCGCTGTGTTCGCTGGCGACGGCCGCAGCGGTCGGCGACTACGTTCGCCCCTCGTTTCAGCCGCCCGATTCGCGCGAACTGACGATCGAGGGCGGCCGCCATCCGGTTGTCGAAACCACTCGGGAGTCGTTCGTGCCCAACGACACCGACCTCGCCGCGGGCGAGGTGGCGATCATCACCGGCCCGAACATGAGCGGCAAATCGACGTATATGCGGCAGGTCGCCCTGATTTCGGTGCTCGCACAGATCGGGAGTTTCGTGCCGAGCGAAGCCGCACGCCTGCCGATTTTCGACCGCATTTTTACCCGCGTCGGCGCGAGCGACGACATCGCCGGCGGCGAATCGACGTTCATGCGCGAAATGAGCGAACTCACCGCCATTCTTCACGACGCGACCGACCGCTCGCTCGTCCTGCTCGACGAGGTCGGCCGCGGCACCAGCACCACCGACGGCGCGGCGATCGCGCGGGCGACGACCGAGTTCATTCACGACGAACTCGACGCAATAACGCTGTTTGCGACCCACTATCACGAACTGACGGCGCTCGCCGACGAGCGCGCCGGGGTGTTCAACCTCCACTTCGCGGCAACCCGCGAGGACGACGACGTGACGTTTCTCCATCGGATTGTTCGTGGCCCCTCGGGTGCCTCCTACGGCATCGAGGTCGCCGAACTGGCCGGCGTGCCGCCGGCGGTTGTTTCTCGGGCCCGCGAGGTCGTCGACGAGTCGAACACGGTCGATCCGGCTGAGTCGACGACGGTCGGCGATGGCTCCGAATCGAGCGCAACCGGCGATGGCTCCGAACCGATCACGGCTGGCGACGGGTCGGCCTCGGCGTCAGCCGGCAGCGACACGGCGACAAACACTCGACCGACGCCGAGCGACGCGCCCGCCGCAACCGACGCCGAAGCGGTCGCTGAGGCGCTCGCAGCCATCGATATCGCCCGAATGACACCCATTGAGGCGCTGAACACGCTTGACGAGTTGCAGTCGGCCATCGACGACCGATGACACCGGCAAGTCGCGGGCGGCGGTCACCACGGCCGAAGCCGATAAATCGCCTCGACCGCGTGGTATGAGCCAGATGTCTCGACAGCGACTCACGCGGCTCGACGACGCGACCGTTTCGCAGATCGCCGCCGGCGAGGTTATCAGCCGCCCGGTTCGCGTCGTGAGCGAACTCGTCGACAACGCGCTCGACGCCGGCGCGGAGCGAGTCGAGATCGCGGTCGACGGCGACGGAACCGAGCGAATCCGGGTTGCCGACGATGGCTGTGGACTCACCCGTGCGGAGGCCCGACTCGCCGTCGAGCGCCACACGACGAGCAAACTGTCGGGCGTCGACGACGCGCGCGACGGACTGACGGCGGTGTCGACGCTCGGTTTTCGCGGCGAGGCGCTCGCGGCCATCGCCGACTGCGCAACGCTCGAACTCGTCACCAACGCGGGCGACACGGCGGGCTGTCGGCTCCGCGTCGACGACGAGGTGACCGTCTCGGATGCGGGTCGCGCCCAGGGAACCACCGTCACGGTCACCGATCTCTTTGGCGACCGACCGGTTCGACGAGCGTCGCTGTCGGGGTCGACCGCGGAGTTTCGTCGGATCAGCGAGCGCGTCTCGCGCTACGTCCTCGGACGCCCGTCGGTTCGGTTCTCGCTTTCTCATGACGAACGCACCACGCTTCGCGCGCCCGGAACGAGCGTTCGCGAGGCGCTGCGCGCCGTGTACGACGCCGACACGGCGAGTCAGGCGACGACGATCGAGCATGCCGAACGGATCGAACATGATCGACACAGCGGCGAACTCCGGATTCGCGGGATTCTCGCGTACCCCTCGGTTACGCGGGCAACGCGCGACCACGTCCGTGTCGCCGTCGACGGCCGACCGGTCGACGACAGCGGGCTTCGGGCGGCGATTATCGCGGGCTACGGCTCGTTGGTGCCGGGCGATCGCCACCCGGTCGCCGCGCTCGACGTGTCGCCGCCGGCCGGGTGGGTCGATCCGAACGTCCATCCGACAAAAAACCGGGTCGAACTGCGCGGTCGCAACTCCATCGAGTCACGCGTCGAAAGCGCGGTGCGCGAGGCGCTCTCGACGGCAGATGCCCGCCGCACGGCAACGGCGGCAACCGGTCTCGACTCGCCGCTCTCGGCGGTCGACCAGCGCGATCCGTTCGCCGACCTTCGCGTGATCGGCGCGTTTCGCGACCTCTACGTGCTCTGTGAGGACGGCGACGACCTGCTTGTGATCGATCAGCACGCGGCCCACGAGCGGGTCAACTACGAGCGGCTTCGCGCCGCAGTCGACGACTCTCCCTCGACCGCTCCGTTGGAACCGCCACAGCCAATCTCGGTCTCACCAACCGCGGCGGCCGCCGCCGAGAGCCACCGCGACCTCCTCGCCGCGCTCGGCTTCGCGTTCGACTCGTTCGGCGGCACCACGCTGCGGGTGTCGACCGTTCCGGCTCCCTGCGGCCGCGTTGTCGATCCCGACGCGCTGGGCGACATTCTCGACCAACTCGCCGGCGGCGAGTCGCCGACCGACCCGCGCGAGTCGGTGCTCACGGCGCTGGCCTGTCGGCCCTCGCTGAAAGCCGGCGATCGACTTTCCGTTGCCGACGCCGAGGCCCTGCTCGCGCGGCTTGGCGAGTGCGACCAGCCATTTGCCTGTCCGCACGGCCGGCCCACCGTCTGTTCGATCGACGAAACAACGTTGGCGGCCGGCTTCGACCGCACGGCAACGCGATTCGATTAGTCGGTGTCGGCTGCCCACCGCTTGCAGGCCGCACAGACGAAGCGGCCGTCGTCGGCCCATTGTGTTTCGGTTTCCGCTCCACACTGCTCACAGTCGGCCCCCTCAGGTAGAAACCGGGAGGTGAGCGGTGTTGTCGTCGGCGCAGACTCGTCTGGCGATGACGCGCGCTCGCCCGTCGACGCCGGGGACACGTCCGACGACGACGCGGACTCTTCGGCCGATGTCGCGGACTCATCGGATTTCGCCGTCGGCACGTCCGGTGACGCGGTGTCGCCAGAATCCGCCGACTCGTCTGTCGAAAACGCCGTGAGTGGTCGCTCCTCGCTCATCGGGTTCGTGTTGGTCGCCCACGCGCTAAAACGATGGGGCCGCGCGCCTCAGCGCTCGCGGCGGAGTCGATCCACAACGAACTCGCGTTCGAGATCGCCGAGGAACTCGCCGAGTCGTGGCCCTTGGGTTTCGTCGAAAAACAGCCGGTAGCCCGCCTCGAACAGGTCGCCGACCGCGAGGTCGTGATCGCGGGCGACATCGTAGATGGCCGCCTGCATCTCCTCGCCGGTCGCGCCGTCGGCGACGACCTCGGCGAGCGCATCGAGCGCGCTGGCGACGGTCGCGTCGATGTCGACGTCGGGCATCTCGGCTTGCAGCCGGTAGTTGTACTGGTTGTCGTTGCGCTCGGCCCACTCGCGGGCGTTTTCGACGCGGGCCAGTGCGCGCGCGATGGCTTCGCTGTCGGCGTCGGCCGGAATATGCCCCTCGTCGCGGGCGAGTTTCTCGCGAAAGGCGGGATCGTCGACCATCCCGAGAACGGCCGCGAACGTGTACGGAAGTCGAAGCGGTTGCTCGTTGGACACCTCGTCGACGACGTGGGGATAGGCGGCCTCGGCGAAGGCGGTCAGCCGGTCGTCGTCGACCTCGCCGTAGTACGCGCGCTCGAACCGGTCGAACTCGTCGACCAACTGGTCGAGTCGCGACAGGTCGAGATCGCGAGCCTTGTTCGGATTGCGCGCGAAAAAGTACCGGATGATCTCGGGTTCGAGCAGTTCGAGCAGTTCGGTGACGGTGACGATGTTGCCCGCCGACGACGAGAGCGCCTCACCGTTGAGCGTGAACCACTCGTACACCATCGGTACCGGCGGTTCGATATCGAGCACGCGCTCGGCGATGTCGACGCCGGAAGGCCACGAGCCCTCGGCGTGATCCTTGCCGAAGGGCTCGAAGTCGACGCCGAGCACCTGCCACTGGGCGGGCCACTCGAAGCGCCACGGCAGTTTGCCCTCGCGGAACGAGGCGGTTCCCTCGTGGCCACAGCCCTCGATTGTGGTGTCGCCGACGGTCATATCGGTACAGACGTAGTCGACCGTTTCGCTGTCGAGATCGATCGCGGTGACCGTCTCGGTGAGTTTGCCACACTCGCTGCAGACCGGATTGAACGGCACGTAGTCGGCGTCGACCGAGGCCTGATACTGCGAGAGCACCTCGCGGGCACGGTCGGCGTGTTCGAGCACGTGGCGAACAACCGGCTTGAACGTGCCGTCGGCGTACAGCGCGGTGTTGGAGTACAGTTCGAGGTCGACCCCGAGGCGGTCGGCGTCGGCTTCGAGCAGCGCCGCGAAGTGGGCGGCGTACGACTCGCGCTCGCCGAAGGGGTCGGGAATGGCGGTGTAGGGCTTTCCGAGATTGCGTCCGAGCGCGCCGGCATCGACCTCGCCGAGTCCGACGATCGTGCCGGTCTCGTCGGCGAGTTTGCGCGGCAGCTTTCGTAGGGGATCCTTGTCGTCGCTCGTGAACACCTGGCGAACGTCGTGGCCGCGTGCGCGGAGCACCTCGGCGACGAAGAAGCCGCGCATGATCTCGTTGACGTTGCCGAGGTGGGCGACGCCCGACGGCGAGACGCCGCCTTTGATGACGATCGGCTTGTCGGCCTCGTCGTGGTCGGCGAGTCGCGCTTCGATTCGGTCGGCGATTTCGTCGGCCCAGAAGGCGTGGTACGAGTCGGTGTCGACATCTCCGTCGTCAACGACGGCGTCTGGGTCGACTTCGGCATCCCCATCTCCGTCGGCATCGACATCTGGGTCGCCAGCGTCGCCGTCTGCGTCGGCGATCGGCTCCGAATCGTGGCTGTTGTCGCTCATTCTGCGTGGATCCAGTCGGCGGGTTCGGAACTCGTTTCGGGAACGATGTCGGTGCCGGTGTGTTCGCCGCGGCGAACGGCGGCGGCGACCGCGGTCGGCTCGGTGCCGTCGAGCACGATCGCCCGCATGGCCGCCCGGTCGATGAGTTTGGCCGCCAGCATATCGACCGGCGCTGAGGCCCCCGCATTGCGACTCATCGGGACGACGATGTCGACCAGTTCGGTCGGCGTGAGCGACGCGAACTTCGTCGCGTCGGGATCGGTTGCGGGGTCGGCGTCGTACACGCCGTCGGCGCTGGTCGCATAGACGAGCAGGTCGGCGTCGACGGCCTCGGCGAGCGCGGCGGCGACCGCATCGGTCGTCTGGCCGGGGGCCATCCCGCCCATGAGCGCGATATCGCCGCGGCGGATTGCCGCGCCGGCTGCGTCGTACTCGTCGACGCGAACGGCGTTTGTGTTCTCGCCGATCGCGGTGCCCAACAGCCGGGCGTTGAGCCGGGTAACGTCGATGCCGAACTGGTCGAGTTCGACTTCGTTTGCGTCGAGCGCGCGAGCCGCGGTGATGTAGTCGCGGGCCACCCCGCCGCCACCGACGACGACACCGATCTCACAGCCGCCGTCGGCGAGCGATTCGAGCACCCCCGCGTAGCCCGCGACCCGGCTCGAACCGAGATCCGGCGCGAAAACGCTACCGCCGAGCGAAATAACGACTCTCATTGCAATCGGCTTCCGCCGAGTCGGCCTTAAGCGTTGTCACACGCCCCGCATCGAGCTAAACACTCAAGGTCGTCGCCGCCTCCAACTCGGGTATGCAGACGCTCTGTGTCTCCGGTCCGGGCGCGACCGAGGTGGTCGACGCGCTTGCCGACCGGCTGGCCGACGCGGGCCGGGTCGCCACCGTCGACTGTACTGTCGAGACGACCGATGAATCGACGTCTGCCGACACGACGGAGATCCGCGTCGCTCCCGATGGAAGCTGGGTCGGCGAGGGAACCGGTCAGTCGCCGATGGATCTGCTCGACTCGCTGGCGGCCGACCACGACTACGCGCTGGTTGCGGGCTGGCGGCACCACCGACTGCCGACGGTTCTCCTCGGCGAGCCGCCCGTCGGGAGCGATGGCGCGCCCGCCGAAAGCGGCGACGTGTCCGTCGAGAGCGGGGACGCGGACGCTGCCGGCGCTGTCAACGTCGTTGCCACCGCCGAATCGCCCGATGAAATCGATCTCGACGCACTCTGCGACCGTCTCGACGAGTGCGAGCCCCACATCACGCTCGACACGCTCGTCGACCGCGCAAAACGGTCGCCGCTCGCCGAGCGCTCGGGAGCCATCGCGACGTTCACCGGTCGCGTTCGCACCAAAGACAGCGCTGACGACGCGCGAACCGAACAGCTCACCTTCGAAAAGTACGCCGGGGTCGCCGCCGAGCAAATGGACGCAATCAGTGCGGAACTCGCCGACCGCGACGACGTTTTCGCGGTGCACATGCACCACCGCGTCGGCACCATTCGCTCGGGCGAGGACATCGTCTTCGTCGTCGTGTTGGCGGGCCATCGCGAGGAAGCGTTTCGGACGGTCGAAGACGGCATCAATCGGCTCAAAGACGAGGTGCCGATTTTCAAAAAGGAGACGACCGAAGCCGA
>CAYWFO010000011.1:0-23825 GCA_964457485.1 uncultured Haloferacaceae archaeon
CTTGGAAGGCTCAGGTCCTACCACTAGACCACCGGTGCGCACAGCCGACCACGACGCCGCGTCGCGTCCGACGTACACCCACATTCACCACGGCCCACTAATTACCTTACTGTTTTCGAGCCGTCGGGATCCCAGGGGTCGGTTAGTCGTCACTGTGGCCGCGCGCGGCCGCCTGCAACGTCGCCGACACTGACGGCACGTCCTCAGCACCGACTTCGCCCTCCGCTTCGATTTCGTCGAGCGATTTCGGGAAGGTTCGCAGCTCCTTGTGAATCGCGAGCCCGGCATTCGCCCCTTTGCCCATCGCCACGGGAATCTGGTTGTGGCCGGGCGTGATGTCGCCGACCGCGTAGACGCCCTCCACGCTTGTTCGGCCATGATCGTCAACAACGACGGTGCCGTCGTCGTTCAGCTCACAGCCGAGTGATTCGGCCAGTTCGGTGTTGTAGTTCGAGCCGTACAGCGCGAACCCGCCGCGGTACGCACGCTCCGTGCCGTCTGCGAACTCGAAGCTTTCGAGCCAGCCGTCGTCGCCCTTGGTCATACCCGTGACGTCCTCGTGGATCACGCCAACCGGGTGGGCCTCGACGAGCCGCTGGGTTTCGTCGCTCCACTCGATTTCATCGCCACGGGTGAGGATGTCGACCTCGTCGGTGAAATTCAACATAATCATCGCGACGTGGGCGGCCGCCTCGCCGGTTCCCATCACGTACACCGGCTTGTCGATGAACATGTACGCATCACAGTGCAGACAGTAGTGCAGCCCCTTGCCGGTTCGTGGCAGCGGTGGCTCCGGGCGTTCATCCGAGAAGCCAACGCCGAGAACAACACGGTCGGCGACGATGTCCGTCGAGTTGCCGCCGAGTCGAAACCGGCCATCGGCGGTTTGCTCGATACTGCTCACGAAGTCGCGAACAACGTCGGCACCGTAAGATTCGATCTGCTCGGTCGCCGTCTGGAGGAACTCATTGCCCGAAACGGACTCGGGCACACCGATCACGTTGTGCGTGTCGAGCATCATTGCCGCGCGGCCACCGCCGCGGTCGATGAGGGCGGTATCGTGGCCCAACCGCGTCGTGTACAGCGCCGCCGACAACCCTGCGGGCCCGCCACCGATGACCGCGACCTCGTACGATTCGAATTCGGTGGACGACCCAGCTGCGGACTCGCCGTTTGTCTTGGTCATGTACTGTACATACGAGCGCCCGATACATAAGTTACCAGCAGTTGTGCACCCGCTCCACAACTCATCGTATTAATTGTCAACGTTACGGCTCAGCGGACGCAATGACTGCGTAGCAGTTGCCGCTCGAAATTTGGTACTCAAGACACCGGATGGCTGCTGCATCCGCGAGATCTCGTCGAAACTCATCGGGATCGTAGATGTGGTAAAACCGTCCAACGCACTCACCATCCGGCAGCGTCCAGTCGACTGTCGTATCGAACCCCTCCTCGGCGTCGAATCGGTCGTGAACCGTGCTCCACGCCGAGACGAGCGCGCGCCCATCGGACGTCAGTATGCGGCCGATTTCGGCGAGACTTGCCAGCCGGGTTGCACGCGGTCGAAGGTGGTGGATTGTTGCAATATAAACGACATGGGAGAACGTCGAGTCGTCGAATGGCAGTCGTGCGGCGTCGCCGTGGACGAACGCTGCGTCGAACGCGCGGTCGGCCGCCCGGTGGGTCGCCTCCGTTAACAACCTGCGACTCACGTCGAGTCCGACGACGGGCGCTCCACGGTCGGCCAGCAGTTCGGTGTGTCGGCCGTTGCCACAGCCCAGATCGAGCCCGCGGCCGAGTTCACCACGCCGATCGACCTCGTTGTCGACGAACGACTCGACCTCCGGCCAGACATACTCGCGAGTTTGGGCGAAGTGTGTCGCAATACGGTCGTAGACGGCCTGACTGTCGCTGCGCTCGTCCGGATCAGCTGTCGATTCACGTGTCTTCGCATCCGGCCGATCGCGACCGTCAACCCCATCCGGGGGCGACGCGGCGGACTGACGGTCAGTCATTGGGCGTACTCCGCATGGCAGCCTGAAAACGGCTGTGAAACCGCCGTGAGTCGCTCATCGGTTGGCCACCATCCCATGGTACGACCGCGGGGGTTGCCCGCCGTGACTCCCACACAGCATAACCTACATACGACTCCTTACCGTATCTCTTCGTATGACCACTGACACCAAAGAGGTCGTCGAACACCGACGGCTCATCATCGCCGGTACGGGGATTGCCGGGCTCACGGCGGCCATCTATGCCGCCCGATCGAACAACGAGCCGCTGGTGTTCGAGGGCGTCGAACCCGGCGGCCAGCTCACGCTCACCACGGATGTCGAGAACTATCCGGGCTTTCCCGAGGGAATCTCGGGCCCCGAACTCATCAACGAAATGAAATCACAGGCCGAGAAGTTCGGCGCAGAAATAAAAAACGGCGTGCTCGACTCGGTCGATATCGAAGGCGACGGTGCGAACCGAACCTTCCGCGTCACACTCAGCAACGGCGATGTGTACACGACTGACGCGCTGATTGCGGCCTCCGGCGCGAGCGCGCGCACGCTTGAAATCCCCGGCGAGGACGAACTCATGGGGTGGGGGCTGTCGACGTGTGCGACCTGCGACGGCGCGTTCTTCCGCGACGAGAAAATCGTCGTTATCGGCGGCGGCGACGCCGCGATGGAGGAGGCGAACTTCCTTACCAAGTTCGCCTCGACGGTGTACATCGTCCACCGCCGCGAGGCGTTCCGTGCCGAGGACATCTGGATCGAGCGAACGATGGAGAAGGTCGAGGAGGGCGACATCGAGATCATGCGCAACACCGAGGCGGTCGAACTCCACGGCACACAGGAGGAGGGTCTCCAGAGCCTGGCACTCGTTCGCCATCCCGAAGGCCACCCGACCGACAAACTCGACGACCCGGACACCGAGCGCTTCGAGTTCGACGCTGGCGCGGTGTTTTACGCCATCGGCCACACCCCGAACACCGGCTACCTCGACGAGCTCGATGTCGAGACCGACGACGAGGGGTATCTCAAAACAGCCGGCGGAACCGGTGGCGGTCAGACCGCGACCGGCGTCGACGGCCTGTTTGGCGCGGGCGACGTGGTTGATTTCCACTACCAGCAGGCGGTGACCGCCGCGGGCATGGGCTGTGAGGCTGCCCTCGACGCCGACGCGTATCTCGAAGAACTCGACCGAAAACGGGCGGCCGCAACCGCCAGCGAGTCGGCGCCAGCGACCGCCGAATCGGACGACTGAGCCGGGTGCCCGCCAGACTCATTTCTGTGGACGCGTCGCTACCGTTGTGTCATCCGTGGACGCATAGCCGACCCAGCGGCGTTCGCGAGATCGCCCTGATATTTTCGGGCCCTGTACACGAGACCAACGCGGTCGGACGTGATCCACACGCGGTCGGACCCGATCAGTTCGGTGTTAATTTTCACCAGGAGCCGACTCGGCAGTTGTGACCGAAAAGTCTCCTGCCAGTCGTTCGAGCGCCTCATGGTGTTCGGTCGTGTGAGGGGCCGTCAACGGCGAGACGCTGATATCGCCGTCGGCGACGACGCGCCGGTCGGTACCAACGGGGTCGTCCACGTCACCGGCGTGCATTAGCGACCAGATGTTGTCACGGAGTTCGATTCGGCCGTCGTCGTTTCGCTCCGCGTCGATCTCGTAGCGCATCGACGGTCGGGTAACACGCATTTCGGGCGGTTCGGTCACCGCGTCGTTGCCGGCGAAGGGGACGTTCACATTGAGGTAGTCCGCAGCGTCGAACACGCCGCTAGCGTGGGCGTGCTCGACGAGATAGCGCGTCGCCGCTGCAGCCATGTCGTAGTCGGTTGGGTCGGTCGCCAGCGTCGCCCAGTCGTCACCGCCCTCGATGTACAGCGAGACGGAGACGGCGGGAACGCCGAAAAACGCGGCCTCGACGGCGGCGCTCACGGTGCCTGACCGGCCGAGGACGTACGCACCCATGTTGGCCCCCTTGTTGCAGCCAGAGACGACCAGGTCGACGTCGGGACACAGCACGCTGAGGCCGGCGACAACGCAGTCGACCGGCGTTCCCGACACGGCGTAACCGAGTTCGTGGTTCGCACTATCGACCTGCTGGGACATCGTTCGACCGACGGCGCTCTGATCGTCGGCGGGTGCGACTGCGGTCACGTCGCCGACAACGGAGAGACCGTCGTACAGCGCCCGAAAGCCGACGCTGTCGACGCCGTCGTCGTTGGTCAACAAAATTCGTGGCTCGTTCATACCACCAGTCCGCCCGCGAGGTGCAAAAGCACTCGGCCCCCGTACACCGCGTCGGCGAACACAACGCACACAAGGATTGAGTCATATCGTCTGCTATGGGACTTGGCAGTACGACAAAGAAAATCCAGATGCTTGCCGACAGCGCCGAAAAAATGTACCACCGGCTCAACGAGGTTCGTGAGCAGGTCGAAACCACCCAACGGACGGTCGACGAAACCGGTGATCGGGTTCGCAATCTCGAGAGCGAAATCGTCGAACAGCGCGCGATTCTCGAAGCGATTGCAGACGAACTCGATATCGACCTCGCTGCAGTGACGGCCGACGCACACATAATTGACGCTGAGAATGCGGAACGCGAGGCGGCCGAGGGCGAACACGCGGATAGGGACACTGAGGACGCCGGTGCCGAAACTGATAGTGTCGCTGGCGGCGGCGGTGCCGACGCTGATGATGCTAACGACGGCGACGGTGTCGTTGTCGACAAGTAAACGGCTGTTCGTCACACTGTCCGCCGATTCCGCCGACGGTCAGTTCCGCAGTCGGCCGTGTTCGATCTTCATACACCGGTCTTCGACAACGGTGAGTCCGACCGATTCGGCCCGTTCGGTCGCGCGATCGTCGTGAATGCCGAGTTGTAACCAGAGCGCATTCACGTCGCCAACGGCGTCGAGTCGGGCGAGCACGTCGTCGACGATCCCCGACACCTCGTCGCTCGGTCGAAACACGGTGACAACGTCGATTTGTGTTGCCGCATTGATGTCGGTGAGAGAGTCGGCCGCGGGTTCGTCGAGCACTCTTTCGGCAAACGGATTGACGGGATGAATTTCGTAGCCGTGTTGCTGGAGGTATGCTGGAACCTCGTGGGCGGCTTTGCCGGGTGTCGTCGAACAGCCAATAACGGCGATTTTCGTGTCGTCGAGCACCGAACTGAGGGTTTCGTCGGAGACATCGTTCATGCTGCTCCTTCGGAACCGACCGACAAAAATGCCGCTCACTGGTGACTGGCCAACACACAAACAAAAAACTATCATTGTTGATACATACGGTTCCAACCGTCGAATTATTCGCGAACAAGCCGACAGACATCCGGAAAACAGCGTTTTACCCTCGCCAAGATGTATATTTGTACTGAAACTATCGGCTAACGAAAACAGACTTATATTCCCGTGCCAATGTCTTGCATGCACACAGCACAGTCGTATGAGACACGATTACAGCCTCCCACCGGACTGGAACGCGATGACTGACGAGGAAAAGTCTCGGTGGATGACCCAAGAACGGTGTCGGCGACAGGCCATGCATCAACAGACGCCGGCGACGGATGCACTCGAACACACAACCACTCGGCTCGTCCGAACGCTCAACGCGCGTGGCTATGAGCCACTCGCCCAGAAGCGGTAGGCGGGATTCGGTGGTCGGCCAGCGCTGACGCTACCGGCACCCATTTTCCGGACTCTTGATGCGTCCTCACGAACAGCCACGGTGAACGCGAACGTTCTGAACTCTCGGTGTGGTTTTTGTGCCGGACGGGTTTTGACAGCTCGGAGGGTACAAACAACTGGGTGTTGCGCGCGGTCGAACGCAAAAACACACGAAAAAACATGTTATTTATACTCTTTTTGTGCGTAGATAATGGTATGCTTCCCCTCCAACAACCGCCCGCCGGCGACTTCTCGCTCGTCGTCTGGCTTGGTGCCGCATTCGCTGTGATCGTCATCGGGGTATCGATCTACATCTATCGTGATGCCAGACGTCGAAACAGCGACAATCCCGTTCTCTGGGCGCTTGGGGCGATCGCGATTCCGTTTATCGTCCCGATCGTCTATTTCTTCGTCCGGGATCAACTCGGGACGCCGCGCTCGACGCTTCGGGACAAGCGGTAACCGGCGAGCATGTAGGTGAGAAACGACTCGGCGGTAATACGTGGATCCGAGAACATAGCGGGAAGTAGATTTGAACTACCGATCTCCGGGTTATGAGCCCGGCGGAATCTCCTGGCTATCCCATCCCGCTATCACAGCGAAAGCCACAACCACGGTTAAGCGTTATGATTCAAGCGCAGTATGGCACTTTTCGCGACACACACTCTCTCACAACGCGGTGGTGAGTGCGCCACAACCACCGGCTTTTGAGCGCGTGTTTTCCGGGCATTTCGGACGCCACCGTGAGAGCAACAAGCGGTGCTGTCAACACCGTTTAGTTGGGGCCGATTTCGAATTGCACGAACAAAACGCCGGTTCCCTGGCGGGTGTCCGTGGTTGTTCACCGCGTCAGTTGTGTTCTAGCGGTATACGATGTCGAAACGTTCAACATCAAGAGTACCGAGTGCCCGAGTATGCCACAACAACGGCGTTTGGATCGACGAAGCTACTTGAAAGCGGTTGGCGCAGCAGGAACAACGGCCGTCGTCGCTGGCTGTCTCGACGACGATGACGACAACGTGATCAACCCGGGCACGGCCTCAGGCTTTCCCCCGTTCGAGTTCACCGAGGACGGCGAACTCGTGGGCTTCGACATCGACCTCGCAGAGGAAGTAATCGAACGAGCGGGCTACGAGGTCGGCGAGTGGACCGACATCGAGTTCGACTCGCTGATTCCTTCGCTGACCGAGGGCAACATCGATATGATCGCCGCCGCGATGACGATCACCGATGAGCGCGCCGAGACGATTGCGTTCTCGAGTCCGTACTACGAGGCCGATCAGGCCGTTCTCGTGGCCGACGACGGCGAGTTTTCGCCCGACTCACTCGACGATCTTGAGGGACAAATCGTCGGCGCACAGTCGGGAACAACCGGCCAGGGCCAACTCGACGAACTCATCGAGGACGGCATCGTCGACGAGGACGACTCCCGTCAGTATGAAAACTACACGCTTGGCGTGCAGGATCTCGAGGCTGGCAACGTCGACGCACTGATTCTCGACATTCCGGTCGCCCAGAACTTTTCGGAGAGCCGAAATGTGGTGGTCGCTTTCCGGATCGAAACCGGCGAAGAGTACGGCTTCGGGCTCAGACAGGACGACCCACGAATCGACGATCTCAACGCCGCCCTCGAAGAGATTCAAGACGACGGCACGTACGACGATCTCGTCGACGAGTGGTTCGAATAGGATAAATGGAGCCCGTGGCCCTGCTGAGCGATTGGCAGTTCGTGTTCAGCAACTGGCAGTTTCTCCTATTGGGCACGGTAGTCACGATTCTGCTCACGTTGTCGAGTTTGTCGCTCGGGTTTGCGCTCGGCTTTCCAGCGGGAGCCATCGAGGTGTACGGCGATGGCTGGCTCGCCAGCGGGGTCAGCACAGCGGGTGTCATTCTTCGCGGCACGCCGATCGTCGTCCTGATCGTCCTGTTCTTTTTTGCGCTTCCCATTCCGCGACTCGGGACGGTTCCGGTGATCGATATGCAGATGAACGCCTTCATCGCGGCGACGCTCGCGCTCGGCTTACGGAGCGCGGCCTATCAGGGGCAGGTGTTTCGCGGCTCGATTCAGTCGATCGCAAGCGGTCAGATGGAGGCCGCCCGTTCGATCGGCATGACCAAACTCCAGGCAATACGACACGTTATTTTTCCCCAGGCTGTCCGACGATCGCTGCCCGGATTTCAAAACGAGTTTACCATCGTTCTCAAGGACACGAGCGTCGCGTTCGCCATCGGGTTGGCCGAGTTGCTAACGCGTGGCGAGCGATTGTATCTGCAGCCCGGCCGCGACACGGCGGTTATCGAGGTCATTATCGTAATTAGTGCGATCTACTTTATTCTCACGTTCACCACGAACCGCGCGCTCGACGCGCTCGCCCGACAGTATGCGATCCCCGGAGGAAACGAATGAGTCTACTACGAATCGAAAACGTCGACAAATCATACGGCGACGAGGACGTTCTACACGATGTGAGCTTCGAGATGGACAAACAGGACGTCGAGGTCATTGTCGGACCGAGCGGCTCGGGAAAATCGACGCTCCTGCGCTGTGTCAACCGACTCACCGAGATCGATGCGGGTTCGATCTATCTCGATGATGAAAACATCCACTCGCTCGATGAGAACGAACTCCGACGGCGAGTTGGCATGGTGTTTCAGGACTTCAGTTTGTTCGCCCATCTGACCGCACGCGGCAACATTACGCTCGGCCTTCGCGAAGTGTTGGAGCTTCCAAAAGATGAGGCCGTTGCCAAAGCCGACGACTATCTCGACCGCGTTGGCCTCGCCGACCAGGGTGATTCGTACCCCGTCGAACTCTCGGGCGGCCAACAACAGCGCGTCGGCATTGCGCGTGCGCTCGCCATGGATCCCGATCTGATGCTGTTCGACGAACCGACCAGCGCGCTCGACCCGGAACTCATCGGCGACGTGCTGGCGGTGATGAACGACCTTGCCGACGGGGGAATGACGATGCTGTGTGTCACACACGAGATGGGCTTTGCGCGGTCGGCCGCTTCGACGGTGACGTTCCTCGATGAGGGGCGAATCGTCGAACGCGGCCCGCCCGAACAGCTTTTCGAACAGCCAGAACACGACCGAACTGGTGCGTTCCTTGGGGAACTGTCCGGACTGCATCAATGAGCCCACCACGATGACTGAAGCAGCCGAAACGTCCACCTCGGCAGTCGGTCGCGTTGGTGGCCGCAAGCGGCAGGTGTTTCTCGCGATCGGTGGGCTGTTTTGGATCTGGCTGTTGGCTCGGTGGATCTATCACAACACACTTTTCGACGGACTGTTGACCGCCGTTGGCCTGCCCGACGTGCTTCGATCCGACCTCGGTGTCAGCCAGCGCGAGCCGTGGTTTCCCGCCGACTGGTTTGCGAGCGTTGCCGCGCGGCTCGCGAGCGACGCTGACGGCCTTTCAGCGGTGCTTATTGATCCCCTCGTGTGGCTGTTCGAACTCGCGGCGCTGGCGGCCGAAAGCGAGCCCGCGTTGGCCGCAGGGGCGTTTGTGACGGTGTATCTGACGGTGCTGTCGATGTTTTTCGGCCTGTTCATTGCCGTTCCAGCCGCCGTCACCCGCATCTACGGCGGTCCGATCAGCAGCCGACTCTCGCTTGCGTACACCGAACTCATTCGCGGCACGCCGCTGCTCGCCCAGCTGTTTTTCTTTTATTTCGGGCTCCCGCTTGCGGGCTTCATCAGCGGCTTTCGCGTTATGGAGGTCAGCGGCATGCCACGGGCGGCCGCTGTCGTTGCGATCGTCGCCTTCACGATCAACTCCTCGGCGTACCAAGCCGAGTACATCCGTGCGGCGCTGCAGTCGGTCGACGCGGGCCAACTCACCGCTGCCCGGTCGGTTGGCCTCTCGCGACTGCAGGGCATTCGTCATGTCGTGCTCCCCCAAGGCCTGCGGTACGCGATTCCGGGTTGGACGAACGAGTTCGTCTATCTGCTCAAATACTCCTCGTTGGCGGCGTTCATCACCGTTCCCGAACTGTTTCGTCGCGCCCGAAACATCGGCTCGGACACGTTCCAGTTCACCGATATCTACCTGATTGTCGGTCTCCTGTACCTCGCGTTAGTGATTACGACGGCCATGCTGATGAACAGACTCGAACGGCGGGTGACGATTCCGGGTGTGGGGATGGCGGTCGGTCGCGACTAGCGACTCACTGCTCGAGCCGACGGAGCGCGGCCGCCACGTTCGGCGGCGTCGATCCCTGTCCGTCGCGGACGCGGTGGTCGGGCAGCACGATCGGAACCGGATTGGCCCGAAGCGCATCTCGAACCGTCGCGGTGGCCGCCTGCGTGTCGGCGTCGAGACCCGCCAACCGGGCGAGTCGCGAAACCGTGACGGTGTCGCCCGCGGGCACGGTTCCCAGCGATTCGAGTACCGACCGGTGATCCGTCGGCACGGTCAGTGCGTACTCGACACCGACGAGTCCGGTTGTTTCGCCATTGAGATACGCTTCGAACCGGTCGAGAACCTCGTGGTCTGTTTCGGCGTCGTCGGGTATGTCGTCGGGAAACGCGATGCTGACGACCGATCCGCCGGCGAGACCGACCTCGACGACACAGTCGACCGTCTCAAACCGACGGGCGAAAATTCCTGCAGGAGTCATGCTCGAAAGCCACACCCCAACACCCTTCAACTGTGTGTCTCGTCCCGCAAGTCTTATGAACAGATACGTACATTGATGTACATAGATGAACGAAGCTGAGGATGAGTTGGCCCCGCAGGTTCGGGCGATTCTCGATTCGGCGGCCGAGCGTGCCGGCGGCACAGAACGCATTAACGTCGAAGCACGGTCGTTGTCGGCAGCGTTTGGCCGTGCCGAACGGGCGGATCGCGTGCCGATCATTGCAGAGGTCAAGCCGACGAGTCCGACGACCCGCGGAACCAACACGGACGATCCGGTCACACTGGCCGAATCGATGGTCGCCGGCGGCGCGGCCGCGCTGTCGGTGCTGACCGAACCCGACCACTTTGGCGGAAGCGTCGACAACCTCCGACGAATCCGTCGTGCGGTCGACGTTCCCGTGTTGCGCAAGGATTTCATTCTTCGCGAGGCCCAACTCGATTCCGTCGAAAGCGACGTCATCTTACTCATCGCGCGCTTTGTCGGCGACGACCTCGCGCAACTGGTGTCGGCGGCGCAGGCCCGCGGCTTTCAGGTGCTCGTCGAGGTTCACACGCGCGCCGAACTCGAAAACGCACTCCGCACGGACGCCTCGATTATTGGAATCAACAACCGTGATTTGGGTCGACTCGAAGTCGATCTCTCGACGGTCGAACGGCTCGCGCCCGACGTGCCCGATGACGTGACGCTGATCGCCGAAAGCGGCGTTTCGACCGTCGCGGACGTGCGTCGTATGCGCGAGGCGGGTGCCGACGGGTTGCTTATCGGCACGGCAATCATGGACGGTGATCCCGAGACGAACACAGGACGATTTACACGCACAGAGCGAGAATGACCACCCAACACACGAACTCACTATGAGCACAGACCAGCCACCAGCGACCGACGAGACGAAATTCGCGTACGAAACGGACGGTTCCTTCGGCGACTACGGCGGCCAGTACGTTCCCGAAGCCCTGATGCCGGCGATCGGGGAACTCACTGACGCCTACGAGCGCTACGTCCGAAACAACGAGGATGGCTTTATGGACGAGTTCCGCCAGCGGCTTGCGGATTTCGGCGGCCGGCCAACGCCCTTGCAGCGCGCCGACCGCCTCTCGGAGCGCTACGACCTCGAGCTGTATCTGAAGCGCGAGGATCTACTCCACGGCGGCGCGCACAAACTGAACAACGCGCTGGGTCAGGTGTTGCTTGCAAAGTACATGGGCAAAGACCGGATTATCGCCGAAACCGGGGCGGGCCAACACGGCACTGCCACCGCGATGGCTGCCGCGCACCTCGATATGCCCTGTACGATCTACATGGGCGAGCGCGACATCAACCGCCAGCGACCCAACGTGTTCCGCATGAAGCTCAACGGGTCGGATGTCAAACCGGTCACGGCGGGCCGCGGCACGCTCAAAGAAGCCATTAGCGAGACGATGCGCGACTGGGCCGAGAGCGTCGAGGACACCCACTACGTGATCGGGTCGATCGTCGGTCCGCATCCGTTCCCGGTGATGGTACGGGATTTCCACTCGGTGATTTCGAAAGAGATGCGCAGCCAGTGTCACGAAAAAACCGGCGGCCTCCCCGACGCCGTCGTCGCCTGTGCGGGTGGCGGGTCGAACACGATGGGCTCGTTTGCAGCCTTCGTCGGCGACGACTCTGTCGATCTCATCGCCGCCGAGGCCGGTGGTTCGTCGCTCGCAGTCAACGAGGAAACCGGCGTCGCACCCAACTCCGCGTCGCTGTCGACGGGCAACGAGGGTGTGCTCCACGGTGCGCGAACGAAACTCCTGCAGGATCGCTTCGGGCAGATCATGGAGTCACACAGCATCTCGTCAGGGCTGGATTACGCCGGTGTCGGCCCCGAACTCGCGTATCTCGTCGACGAGAAACGAGTCACCCCGGTCGCCGTCGACGACGACGCGGCGCTCGAAGGGTTCCATCGGCTCTCACAGACCGAAGGAATCATTCCTGCGCTCGAAACCGCCCACGCGTTCGGCTATCTCGAGGAGTCCCACGAGGAGCATTCGGGAACCGTTATCATCAACGTCTCGGGACGTGGCGACAAGGATCTCCAGTCGGCAATCGAGGAGACCGCCGCGCGCGACGTGCCGAACGCGCCGGACATGTCGATGTTCTCGGGAGGGCTCTAATGGCAAACAGCCACATCGCCGACGCCTTCGCCGACGGCCCCGCCTTTATTCCGTATCTCGCCGTTGGCGATCCGTCGTATGCGGCCTCCAAGGCCTACGTCGAGGCGCTCGCGCGCGGTGGCGCGGACGTTATCGAACTCGGCCTGCCGTTTTCCGAACCGATCGCGGAGGGGCCGACGATTCAGGGAGCGATCGTTCGGGCACTCGACGGCGGCATGACGCCGGAGCTGTTTTTCGAGTTCGTCGAAGACCTCGCGGTCGACGTCCCGCTGGTCTGTATGACCTACTACAACCTGATCTACCAGTACGGTCGCAGCGGGGTCGACGAAGCTGACGGCGAGCGGCCGGCGGTCGGTCCGGCGGCCTTTGTCGCTCGGGCGGCCGAGGCCGGTATTTCCGGGTTCGTCGTCCCCGACTTGCCTGCCGAGGAGGCCGACCCGCTGCGTGACGCCTGCGATCGCCACGGGCTCGACCTCGTGTTCATCGTTGCGCCGACGACCGAGGGTGACCGGTTGGCCGCGATGATGGACCGGGTTTCGGGCTACGTCTACGTCCAAGCGCGACTCGGGACGACCGGGGCGAAAAGCGACGTCTCCGACCAGACCGACCGTAGCCTTCAGCGACTGGCCGACTGGTCGGTGCCGAAGGCGGTCGGCTTCGGGATTTCGAGCGGCGACCAGGCCGCCCGTATCGTCGAGAGCGGCGCGGATGGGATCATCGTCGGCAGCGCGCTCGTCGACATCGTTGCCGAGGGCGTCGAGAGCGGCCGACCGGTTGCGGAGACCGCGATGGCGCTCGAATCGAAGGCCCACGAGCTCAGCGAGGGCGTCACACGGGGAGCGACCCGTCGGTCGCCACCCGTCGAGAGCGACTAACACCGACCGATTCGCAAGCTACATAGCCCGTCACTGTCAGAGCTTCACATATCACCAATGGCCACAGGACTCACTGCACGACTCGATCGAATCTCCACGGACGGGCGATATCTCATCGTGCCGATGGATCACGGGATTACGATGGGCGCGGTCACCGGACTGAAAGACATCGAAACGACGATCGACGGGATCACCAGCGGCGGCGCGGACGCGGTGTTGACCCAGAAGGGAATCGCCGGGCGGGTTCATCCACACAAAAACGGCAGCGGCTACATAATCCACGTCAACGGTTCGACCTCCATCGGCCCCGACGAGAACGACAAGCGCATGACCTGCACGGTCGAAGAAGCGATTCGAGCGGGTGCCGACGCGGTCTCGTTTCATATCAATGTCGGCTCAAACTACGAACCGAAACAGATCGAAGAGCTCGCCGAGGTAACCGCGGAAGCAACCCGATTGGGCATTCCCGTGTTGGCAATGGCGTACGCCCGCGGTCCGGGTATCGAGGGCGACGAACCCGAGTATCTCGGCCACGCGGTTCGGCTTGCCGAGGAACTCGGCGCGGATCTCGTCAAAACCGGCTACAGTGGGAGCGCCGAGAGCTTCCAACACGTCTGTGAGTCGACGCGCCTGCCCATCGTGATCGCCGGCGGCAGCCGCGGCACCGACACCGAAACCGTCGAGATGGTTCGTGGCGCGATGGACGCCGGCGGCGCGGGCGTCTCGATGGGCCGATCGATTTTCCAGCATGAGGATCCTGAGGCGATTACGCGCGCGGTTTCGGGGGTTATTCACGACGATATGGATGCCGAAGACGCGTTGCGCGCGGCCGGACTCGGCGTCGACTCCTGAGTTGCACTGAGTGGCAGTTCGTTCGTTGCGCGAGCGTCGTTGTCGCGTTGTCGCGTGCGTCGTCATACACGCAGTTTCGTCAAGAGCCCATCGTCCATGTGCGAAACCACACGAGGCTGTTTCTTCCGTCACGTTCAAGCCGACGCATGGTGACCGACAGATAATGACACGAACCGTTTGGGTCAAAGCCGACAACACGGTCGGCGACTGGGAGACACAAAAACAGCGCATTACCACGGCCATTGAGGCCGGTGCCGACTGGGTTCTCGTCGACGAAACTGACGTTGGGCGGGTTCGCGAACTCGGCGACATCAACGTTGCGGCCTTCCGTTCGGATGCCGATATGGTCGATGTCGTCGACGCCGAAGGCGAACCAGAAGCCGAGTCGGCGGTGGCCGACGCCTACGTCGTCGGCAAGGACGGCGAAGGCGACGGGACGGTCGAACTGCCGGGCGATTTTTCTGGATCGGCCGATCTCACGACGCTGCGCCGAAGCGACAACCGCGCACAGGGAGCGTACATCCGCATTTTCGATGCCGACTACGAGGCGTTCGCCGAGCAAGCCGCCCACGACGCCGACTACACCATCGTCGTCGGCGAGGACTGGACGATCATCCCGCTCGAAAACCTGATCGCCAGAATCGGCGACGAAACCGCGTTGCTAGCCGGAGTCACGACCGCCGAGGAAGCCAAAACAGCGTTCGAAACCCTCGAAATTGGAGCCGACGGCGTGTTGCTCGATTCGGACAACCCAGACGAAATCCGCAACGCGGTTACCGTTCGCGACGCGGCCGAGCGCGAAACGCTCGAACTCACCTACGGCGAGGTGCTCGCGGTCGAGCCAATCGGCATGGCCGACCGGGTCTGTATCGACACGGGGAGTCTGCTCGAACACGACGAGGGGATGCTCATCGGTTCGATGAGCCGCGGCCTGTTTTTCGTCCACGCCGAAACTGCCGACTCGCCGTACGTCGCCTCCCGACCGTTCCGTGTCAACGCGGGGGCGGTTCACGCCTACGTCCGGACGCCAGATGGCGGTACAAAATACCTCTCGGAGCTCAAAAGCGGCGACGAGGTGCAGGTCGTCAACACGGATGGCGAGACGCGCGAGGTCATTGTCGGTCGGGTCAAAATCGAGAAACGGCCGATGTTCCGCGTCGAACTCGAACTCGACGGCGACCGGGTCGAGACGCTCTTGCAGAACGCCGAAACGATCAAAACCGCAACAGGCGAGGGTCGCAAGGCCGTCACCGACCTCGAAGTCGGCGACGAACTGCTCGTCTACTACGAGGACGTTGCCAGACACTTCGGCGAGGCCGTCGACGAGAGCATTATCGAAAAATAGCCCCTACGCTTAGGTCGGTTCGGCCCAACAGCCAGCCATGATCACGGCCGATCGAATGGCTCGCGTCGACGCCAACGCGGCGGCGCTCGGGGTTCCCCGAAAACAGCTGATGGAATCGAGCGGGAACGCCGTCGCCCGGGTTGTGCGTGACCTCGTCGATCCCGGCGGACGCGTCGTCCTCGTCTGTGGCCGCGGTAACAACGGTGGTGACGGGTTCGTCGCCGCGCGATTTCTCCGTTCGTACGACACCGAAACCGTGTTGCTCGGTCGCCCCAGCGAGATCGGGACCGAGATCGCCGCCGAAAACTGGGAGGCGCTCAACGCGGCTGAGCTCTCGATGACGACGATTGGTGATTCGACCCATATCGAGGACCTCGATCTCGATTCCGCCGACTGCGTCGTCGACGCCATGCTCGGAACGGGTATCCGCGGCGCGCTTCGAGAGCCCACAGCGAGCGCCGCCGTGGCGATCAACGCGACCGACGCGACCGTTGTCGCCGTCGACGTTCCCTCCGGTGTCGACAGCGACACCGGTGACGCCGCGGGACGCGCCGTTGAGGCCGACCACATCGTCACCTTCCACGACACCAAGCCCGGGCTTGCCGAGCTCGACACACCGGTGACCGTCGCCGACATCGGCATTCCAGCCGCCGCCGAACGGTTCGTCGGCCCCGGCGATCTGCCCGACACGCGGCGTGCCCCGGCGAGTCACAAGGGCGACCACGGCGAACTGCTCGTCGTTGGCGGCGGCCCGTACACGGGCGCACCGGCGTTGGCCGGCCAAGCGGCCCTCCGCGCGGGCGCGGATCTCGTTCACATCGCCTGTCCCGCGCCGGTCGCCGACCGGATCCAAGGCTACAGCGAGAACCTGATCGTCCATTCGTTCGACGGCGAACGACTGACCCCCGCCGCGGTCGAGTTCTGCGTCGATCTCGCGGCCGAAGTCGACTGCGTCGTCTGTGGCCCCGGCCTCGGCGACCATCCCGACACGCTGGCGGCGGTCGGCGCGTTTCTCTCGTCGGTGTCGGGCCGCGTCGTCGTCGACGCCGACGCGCTCGCGGTCGTCCCCGACGTCGACACCGACGCAAAGCTGCTCTGTACGCCCCATCAGGGCGAGTTGGTCTCGATGGGCGGCGAAACCGCCACCGACTGGCAAACACGGGCGGCGCTTGTCGACGAGTTCGCCACCGAACTCGGTGTGACGCTCCTTGTGAAAGGCGCGTATGACATCGCCAGCGCGCCGAACCGGTCGACCCAAAACGCCGCCCGATCGACCCAAAACGCCGCCCGCCCGACCGAAAATGCCGGCCGACCAACGACACGGGTCAACCGAACCGGCACGCCCGCGATGACCGTCGGCGGCACCGGCGACGTGCTTTCGGGCGTCGTGGGATCGCTGTTCACCCGTCACGACTCGCTTACCGCCTCGGCGGTCGGTGCGTACGTCACCGGGCTGGCGGGCGAACGCGCGAGTGAGACCCGCCACACCGGGCTCGTGGCGACGGATTTACTCGACTGGCTCCCCGAGTCGTTCGAGAGAACCAATGAGTGAGAACCCCTCGCCGTCGACTGACCTCACCCACACCGACGACTCCGGCTCGGTTCAGATGGTCGATGTCGGCAGCAAACCGGACAGCAAGCGCCGAGCTGTCGCCACCGGTACGATCCGACTCTGCGAATCGACAGTCGATGCGATCGAGGCCGACGAACTCGGAAAGGGCGATGTGCTTGCGACCGCCCGCATCGGGGCGATTGGGGCGGTCAAACACACCTGGGAGACGATTCCGCTGTGTCACCAGATTCCGATTACGAACGTCGAAACCGACTTTCACGTCGCAGACGACCGGATCGACCTCGACGTTGCGGTCGAGACCACCGGCAAAACCGGCTGTGAAATGGAGGCGCTCGTAGGCGTGACAACCGGGCTTAACGTCGTTTGGGACATGGCCAAAGCCGCAGAAAAGGACGATGCGGGACAGTATCCCGAAACTGCAATCGAAAACGTCCGCGTGGTGGAAAAAACCAAAACCCCGAAACCGACCGACGAGTAACCGCGCAGTCGACTATTTTTACGCGGATTCGACCGGCGTGAGCGCCGCGGCTTTCGCGCGGGCCTGCTCGATGATTTCGGGGCGCGCTTCGAACTCCAAGAGCACGTGTTCGGATTCGTAGGACTCGGTTTCGACGTGTGCGTGATCGTAAATCCACGACACGAGCCCCATCGTCTCCTCGACGATGGGAACGACCAGCCGTTCGTGTCGCCACTCGGGGAGTTCCGCCTCAATGCGTCGACAAAGCGGTTCCATTCCCGTGCCGGTTCGGGCCGAAACCGCGATCGGGTCGGGCGCGATTCCCGACAGCGCCGCCTGTTTCTCGGAGAGTTCGTCCGTCGACAGCCGGTCGCACTTGTTGAACACGGTGAGAATCGGGGCCTCGTTGCGCTCATAGAGCGTGTCGTGGGCGGTGACGAGCTTTTCGCGCATCTGTTGAACCGACTCGCTGGCGTCGACAACGAGCAACACGAGATCCGCGCGGTACACCGAATCGAGTGTCGACTGGAAGGATTCGACGAGCCAGTGGGGCAGTTCCGAGATAAAACCGACCGTGTCGGTCAACAACACCTCTCGGTGCTCGAGTTCGGCCCGTCGGGTCGTTGTTCCAAGCGTCGTAAACAACATGTCTTCGGACTCCGCCACGCGGTCGAGATCCGGGTGTTTGTCGCGGTTTTCGTCAACCGATAGGTCCGCGGCGAGCTGTCGAAGGAGCGTCGACTTTCCCGCGTTGGTGTAGCCCGCGAGCGCAACGAGGTCGAAGCCGGATTCGCGCCGTTCGGCCCGTCGCTGTTCTTCTTTGTCGGCGATCGAATCGAGCTCCTGGGTGATGTTCGAAATCCGCGATTTGATGTCCTGTTCGCGGCTCTCGTCGTACTCGCCAAGCCCCATGAATCCGGGGCGCTCGTCACGCTTTGCGAGGCTGGCTTTCGCGGCCGCCCGGGGCAACTCATACCGGAGCTCGGCGAGTTCGACCTGTAGCTGCGCCTTTCTGGTCTGTGCGCGCTGGCCGAAAATGTCGAGAATGAGCGTGAACCGATCGAGAACCGTTGTCTCGTCGGGCAGCGCCTGGCCCACGTTGAACATCTGAAACGGGCCGACCTCGTTGTCAATAATCACGGTGTCGGCGCGGGTGTCCTCGACGAGTTTGGCCAGTTCGGCGATTTTTCCCTCACCGAAGCCGTATGCCGGATCCTCCTCGCGCGTCTGGGTGAGTTCGCCAACGACCTCGTAGCCCGCGGCGGCCGCGAGATCGCGAAGCTCCGAAAGATCCGGCGTGCCGCTGTCGACGCGTTTGGCGACGATGGCTCTCATTGGGCATCCCCACCGGTGGGTGTCCGGTGTTGCTTACGGAACAGTGTTCACCACATCCATGGCTGTCGTAGGGGGTTGATCGACATGAAACCCTCGGCGTTAGCGGGTTTTGAGCTCGTCTTTGTCCTTGATAATCTGGGTTTCTGCCTCGCCGCTGGTGATCTCGTTGACCAGATCATAAAAGTCGTTTTGCATGCCCGCCGGAAAGGTCACGACGCCGACCCACGAGCCGTCATTTTGCCACTCCTCACGTTCGAGGTCGCCGTACGTTCTGACCTGCGCCTGTCCGCTGCCCGCGTAGTCCGCCGGCAACTGAACCGCGATCGTCACCTCGGCAAACCGGATCGGAATCACCGGACGGAGCGCTTCGAGCGCCTCGTCGACCTGTTCGGTGACCGGTTTCATCGGATCGATGCGGAAGCCCGCCTCGTCGAGCGCGCGCTCGATGCGCTCCGGCGGATGGGGGGCGTCGTCCATCTGGGGGTTGACCGCGTTGCGCGCGATGCGCGTAATGAGCTGTTTCCGTTTTTGCTCTTTCATTTCGCGACGCTGGTCGGCGGTGATCTGAATCTCTCCACGACGAATGACTTCGGGAATAATTTCGAGCGGCTCGGTCGTCTCGAACACCGTTTCGAGATCGGTCTCGGCCGGTCTATCACCGCGCGAAGCGTCTTCGAACACGTCTTCTGCGGCGATGACGTCTTCAAGATCGCCGTCGAACTCCTCGCGTTTGATCGCCAGTGCGGCGTCGGGGTCGATAAGTACCTCAAACCGAGCGCCGTGCGATTCGAGCCGCGCGGTGACCGCGTCCTCAAGCGAAATCATGTGTCCCGGTTGTACCGCCGGTGATAAAAATGCTCCCTGCAGCGTTACTCGGCCAGCCAGTCGCCACGACACTCGTCGGAGCAGAAGTGATGCTGGACGGCGCGGCCCTCCTCGACCGTGGCGACCACTCGATGAGTTGGTCGCTGGACGATTTTCTCACCGCATGTTTCGCAGGCCGGTGCCGTCTCCTCAGTCACATCCTCGCCGAGATCAGATGTTGGATCAACCATAGTTGAGTGAGCACGGCCTCGATATGTTAAGGTGTCTACTCGGATCGTCGGTCGACGCCATCGCTGTCGGCGGCCTCGTGGCCGGTTTCGCCGTGAACGACAATAACGCGAAGGTCGTTGACATTGGTTCCGGTCGACCCCGTGTGGATGAGTGCGTTCGCATCCGCAAGGAGGGTGTATGCGTCGTTGTCGGCGAGCGCTCGGCGGGCCTCCGCGAGTGAGATCCCCGCCGAACCGAGCGTGGCCGTGTCGACGATGCCGCCCGCCGCATCCGTCGGCCCGTCGATTCCGTCGGTGTCGACGCCGGCCACGACAACAGGGTCGGCACCGACGATGTCGCTCTCATCGACCGCGGCGTCACCGTCGCCCATATCGCGCTCGCCGACCGCGGCGTGTTCACCGTTCTTGTCGATGCGTTCTCCCAACTCGATCGCGGCCGATAACACGAACTCCTGGTTCGGGCCGCCAACACCCTCGCCGTGAACGGTTACCGTCGTCTCGCCACCGGAGACGATGAGGGCCGGTGGCTCCAGCGGATGGCCGGTCGCCCGCATCTGTTCGGCGATGGCGACCTGCGTTTTTGCGGCCTCGCGGGCTTCCCCACGAATTCGTGCCGAGAGGATCAGCGGCTCGAATCCCGCGTCCGCGCCGCACTCGGCTGCCGCCCGAAGCGCGACCATGTTGTCGCCGATGATCGTCGTCGTTACCCCGTCGAACACGCTGTCGCCGGGAACGGGCGTTTCGATCGACTCATCGGCCCCCAGCCCGCGACGAAGCCGTTCGTTCACCGGCTCGGGAACCACACAGTTGTACCGTTCAAGCACGTCGAGCGCGTCGGCCACGGTCGTTGTGTCACCGACGAACGGGCCGCTCGCAATCGTACTCAAGTCGTTGCCGACGACGTCGCTGACCACGAGACAGCGAACGGTCGCCGGCTGCGTTGCCGCTGCCAACCGGCCGCCTTTGACCGCCGAAAGGTGTTTGCGAACCGCGTTAATCTCGTCGATGCTCGCTCCGGACGCCAGCAGGGACTCGGTCGCCGACTGGAGATGCGAAAGCGCAATGCCCGCCGCCGGCGCGGCCAAGAGCGCACTTGCGCCACCGGTGATGATGCCGATCACGAGCGTGTCCTCGTCGGCCGCGCGGGCAGCCGAAAGCAGGTGGCAGGTGTGCTCGACGTTGCGCTCGCTCGGAACCGGATGGTCGCCGCGAAGAACGTCGATTCGGTCGGTTTTGACCGGATTGTCGGTGACGATAACGCCACCCGAACCGTGCTCGCCGAGAACGGATTCGATCTCGCTGGCGACGATTCCCGCGGCGTTGCCGCCGCCGAGTACGCGCACGTCGGCGTACTCCGTGAGGTCGATCGGTGTTTCGTCGATTGTGAGCGTGGTTCCCGACCGCGAGACCGCGGTTCGGGTCAGCCGCGCGGGATCTGCGGCCGCGATGCCCGCTGACAGACAGTCGAGTGCGACCCGGTGAGCGGGCGTCGCCGAGAGCTGTTCGCGGTCGGCAATTTGTGGCTCGCCGCATGTCATGATCGCGTTGACGGTGGCGGTCGACAAAAGTATGCGGTCGGTATCGTGCCCTGCGAGTGACTCGTCTCGATCCGTCCGCGAACGCTGGACGACTGGTTTCAACTCGCCCGCGAACGCTGGACGACTGGTTTCAACTCGCCCGCGATGGAGGCCGTAACCAATCCGATCGTAACAATCTTTAGCTGTCACTCGCGTTCGTCCAATCATGTCCCCAACTCGTCGTACCCTCATCGCCAGTGGCGCTGTGCTCGGATCGCTCGCGCTTGCGGGCTGTCAGGATCGGTTTGCACCCACAGCCAACGGATCGGGTGCTGATTCGCAGGGCGAGGAGTCGATCGAGACGGTCGGGACGGACTGTGGCACTCCGGACGACGAACACGCGCGCGCCGACCGCGACGGTAACACCGTCACGCTCTCAGGCGTTCTCGTCACGTCGAACCCGTGTCATGAGGCGGTTCTCGTCGAGTACTCGCTGACCGACGGCGAGCTCTCGGTCGACATCGACGCGGTCTCGACGCTCGATGAGGGCGAGGTCTGTATCGAGTGTATCGGCGCGATCAGCTACGAGGCGACGATCGAAGTCGATCCCGACGCGGTGGTCGCGCGGGTGCGTCTGAATCACGTGCCCGGCGAGACGTTCACGATTCCGTCACCGTAATCGGGCCGGCGAACTACTCGACTGTGGGATGGCCGAGACGGTGAGTCGTCTCGCTGGCGGGTGCGTTGACGGTCACCTCACGCCCATCGAGCCACCGAACGGTGAGCCGTTCTGGTCGCTGTCTTGGTGCGGTGTCGCCGCCGAGTCCGAACTGTGCGACCGGTTCGGACTGACAGAGATAGCTGCTGCCGGCGTCGATCACACGGCGCTGTCGACCTCGATCGGTTTCGAGCGTGACGATGGCCCCGCGGGCAGGCGCGCCGTGTTGGGTCGTGGGTGCGACGCGCAGCCAGCCGTTGTCGTTCGGGACGGTGTACAGCGAGAGCGGTTGGGCGTCGGCCTCGCCGTGGACAACGAGGAGTTCGAGCGTTCCATCCCGGTTGATGTCGGCGACGACTGCGCCCGTTCCGAGCCCGCGAGGTTCGACCGCATCGCCGAGCGGCCGCGATTCGAATCCGAGTGCGTCGCCGCCGGTGCCAGCGAAGCGATTGTCACCACTGTCGCCAGCAACATCATCGTCGCCATCGCCCCACACGGGCGCAAACAACCGGTTTTCGCTGCCGAGAACGTTGACGAACAGCTCTTGGCGGCCGTCGTTGTCGAAGTCGGCGGCGACGATGGTTCGAACCTGCGTTGGTTCGGCAAACTCCGGTGGTGCACGGTCGACGAACGCCCGTGGCTCGTTTTCGGCTTGTGCGGGATCCGTCGGCACGAACAGTCGGTTTTCGTCCTCCCAGCTGCCGAGCGCGAGTGCGAATCCGCGGTCGCCAACATCGACGAGCGCCGTCCCACGGGCGTCCGAGTCGGGCGCGTCAATCCCCAGTTCGGCCGCACAGTCGGTGAAGTGGCCGTCGTCGTTGCGAAACAGTCGGTTTGGGCCGCGTTCGACGCCAACGAACACGTCCATCGCGTCGCTGACGAGCGGCGCGGTAACGAGCGACCGGCCGCCACACGTGCTATCGAGGCCGACGGCCTCGGCCATGTCGGTGATTTCGCCGTCGTCACCGAGCTCGTAACACCGCATCGGGGCGTCGTAGCTGGCGACGACCATGCCGTACCGGCCCGTTCCGAGGCGGTCGACGGCGGCGACCGAGCGCCCCGCATGGAAGTTGCCCCGCTCGGCGTTGACATCGAGCCCGAAGGCGTCACACCAGACGCTTCGGCCGTCGTGTTCGATTCGATCGAGCAGCAGGTCGATGTTGTCGGTGTAGCCGGCGTAGGCGTTCGTGTTGTGAACGTACAGCTCCTCGCTCCCGTCGGCGTCGAGATCGGCCGCGGCAACGCCGATCGCCCCTCGCGTCGGGTCGGCAAGAATCCCACAGCTCCGGTCGACGAGCCGGCCGTTCTCGAAGCACAGCAGCCGGTTGGCACAGCCAAAGCCGGTGACGAACACCATGGAGCCGTTCGGTCCGGCCGTCACGGCCGCTCCGTAGCCCTTGAACGGCGGATTGTCACCCAGCCACTCGGACCGATCCGCAAACATATCACCCGTCAGTCGACCGAAGGACAAGAACGCTCGGATTGTTGGCTGAAAGCCAACGGATTCGTGAGTCGCCCCAATCCAACGGATTCGTGAGTCGCCCCGAAATCACCGTTTCCGTGTGATTCGCGTCGCGACTCCTCTCACTACTCGGTAGATAGCAATCGGCGACTCTGCTACATTGACATCCTCCTCCGCGTA
>CAYWFO010000012.1:0-23791 GCA_964457485.1 uncultured Haloferacaceae archaeon
GAACGCAAGGAACGCGAACGGGCGCTCGAAGCCAAGAACGATCAGCTCGAAAAGTTCACCAGTGTCGTCTCACACGACCTTCGAAATCCGTTGAACGTCGCCGAAGGCCGGCTCGAACTGCTCGGCGAAGACTGCGAGAGCGAGCATCTCGCTCCGATCGGTCGGGCACACGAGCGAATGCACACCCTCATTGACGACCTCCTCACGCTCGCCCGTGAGGGCGAACAGGTCGGTGAACGCGAAGCAATCGACCTCGAATCGCTCGTCGAACGCTGCTGGTCGAACGTCGCAACCGCGGAGGCAACGATCCTAACGACTGCCGACCGACCGATTTACGCCGATGAGAGTCGACTCCAACAACTCATCGAAAACCTCCTGCGAAACAGTATCGAACACGGAGGCGACGACGTGACCGTCACGGTCGGCGCGCGAGCTGACGGCTTTTATCTCGAAGACGACGGGCCGGGAATCGACGAAGCCGAGCGCGACGCCGTTTTCGACATGGGCTACTCGACCGACCCGGAGGGAACCGGGTTTGGCCTGAGCATTGTCAGAAAAGTTGCCGAGGCACACGGCTGGGAGATCCGTGTGACCGAGGGATCGACTGGCGGTGCGCGTTTCGAAATTACCGGTGTGTCGTTCGCCGACTGAGCGGGACGATCCGTTGGCTCGTCGGGTGATGATCCGCACTGGGACGATCACCGAATCGGCCGCCGCCGTAATACCAGCTGTCGGTGCCTTCCGACACCGCGAGGAGAGTCCGAACCGACCAGCCAAAACACCGAGGTGTATCGAACCGCACACTCCCGCGGTGGGATTAAGCGCTGGATCGCTATTCGAACGCGGTCAAACCAGAGCGACACGTCTTTTCGACGTGATTGAGAACAGTACCCATGAACCCCAAGCGGGAGCTTTCGAGCATCGACCTCGCCGCACTCGTCACCGAACTGGGTCGGTACGAGGGCGCGAAAGTCGACAAGGCGTATCTCTACGGCGACGACCTCCTGCGGCTCAAGATGCGGGATTTCGACCGCGGTCGGATCGAACTCATGATAGAGGTCGGCGATGTCAAGCGCGCGCACATGGCCGACCCCGACCACGTCGGCGACGCGCCCGGTCGACCGCCGAACTTCGCGAAAATGCTGCGAAATCGACTCGGCGGCGCGGATTTCGCGGGCGTTTCGCAGTACGAGTTCGACCGAATCCTCGTTTTCGAGTTCGAGCGACCAGACGCCAACACGAGGGTCGTCGCCGAACTGTTCGGACAGGGAAATGTCGCGGTGCTCGACGAACACGGCGATGTCGTCCAGAGCCTCGAAACCGTCCGACTCAAATCCCGGACGGTTGCGCCGGGCGCACCCTACGAGTTCCCCGACTCGCGAATCAATCCGTTGTCGGTGAGCTACGACACCTTCACCCGCGAGATGGAGGCCTCGACCAGCGATGTGGTGCGGACGCTTGCAACCCAGTTGAATCTCGGTGGGCTGTACGCCGAAGAGGTGTGCACCCGCGCGGGAATCGAAAAGGAAACGCCGATCGAAGCAGCAGACAAATCGACCTACCGTGCCGTATATGACGCGATTGACGACCTCGCAACGCGCGTGACAAGCGGCGCGTTCGATCCCCGACTGTATCTCGATGACGACCGCGTTGTCGACGTGACGCCGTTTCCGTTGGCCGAACGCGAGGCTGAAGAACTCGACGAGGAGGCCTACGACAGCTTCAACCGGGCGGTCGACGAGTACTTTTATCGGCTCGACCGCACGGACGACGACAGCGAGGGCACCGACCCCGGGACGAACCGGCCGGATTTCGAGGCCGAAATCGCGAAGCAACAACGGATTATCGAGCAGCAAGAGGGCGCAATCGAGGGCTTTGACGAGCAGGCCGACGAGGAACGCGAAAAGGCCGAAGCGCTGTACGCGCACTACGAGTTGATCGACGAGATTCTCTCGACTGTTCAGGCCGCCCGTGACGACGGCGTTCCGTGGAACGAAATCGGCAAGACGATCCAGGAAGGAGCCGAACAGGGCATTTCGGCGGCCGAAGCCGTTGTCGACGTCGACGGCTCGAACGGAACGGTCACCGTCGATGTCGGCGACACGCGCGCAACGATCGACGCAACGATCGGTGTCGAAAAGAACGCCAACGAACGGTATCAGGAGGCAAAGCGAATCGAGGAAAAAAAGGCGGGCGCACAGGCCGCCATCGAGAACACCCGCGCGGATCTCGAGGCGGTGAAAGCCCGACGCGATGCATGGGAGGCCGACGACGCGGACGAGGCGAGCGACGCGGGCGACACCGACGACGAGTCCGAGCGCGACGCCATCGACTGGCTCTCGCGGAAGTCGGTTCCGATCAAGCGAAACGAACAGTGGTACGAGCGGTTTCGGTGGTTCCACACCACCGACGGCTATCTGGTGATCGGCGGCCGCAATGCCGACCAGAACGAGGAACTCGTCAAGAAGTACATGAGCCGTGGCGACAAGTTCTTTCACGCCGAGGCCCACGGCGCACCGGTGACGATTCTGAAAGCAACCGGGCCGAGCGAGAAGGCAAAGGATGTCGATTTCCCGGCCGAAACGCTCAATCAGGCCGCCACGTTTGCGGTGTCGCACTCCTCGGTCTGGAAAAGCGGCCAGTTCGCCGGAGATGCCTACATGGTCGATCCCGATCAGGTCTCAAAAACGCCCGAGAGCGGCGAGTACATCGAGAAAGGGAGCTTCGTCATCCGGGGCGATCGAACCTACTTCAACGACGTGGAAGTCGACCTCGCAGTCGGGATTCAGTGTGCGCCACAGACGCAGGTCGTCGGTGGGCCAACCGCGGCAGTCGAGAAGGCCGCCGAAACCTATCTTCGGCTCCAGCCCGGCAAGTACGCACAAAACGACATGGCAAAACGGTGTTACCGTCAGCTCAAAGACCGGTTTGCCGATACGACGTTCGTCCGCAAGGTTGCCAGCGCCGACCTGATTCAAGAACACCTCCCGGCCGGCGGCAGCGACCTCGTCGACTGATCGACTCGCTGGGCAGCGGCAGCGACTTCGTCGGGTACCGACTCGCCGGTCGGTTGTCGATTGCCGGTCAACGGTTCGCCGCGACGGAGAGATATAAAAGCCGGGAGGCCCTCCGTTCGAGTAATGCTGCGTGCGTCCCTTGGCGTCCCGTTTCGCGGTGGTGACGCCATCGGGACGGTACTCGTTGGATCGGCGTTGTCGGCGATTTCGATCGGTGGGGTTGCACTCTGGGTCGTGTTGGTGCTTCTCTCCCCACCACTCGGACTGATTCTCACTCCGATTTTGTTGCTTCCAACCCTTGTTGTTCGGGGCTACCTGTTAGGCGTGGTCACCAACGGGATTGCCAACCGGCCGAACGCACCCTCGTTCATCCAGTGGGGAACGCTCATTCGCGATGGCGGTCGCTCGGTTGTGCTCTGGGCGCTGTACCGCCTACCGGTCGCGATAGCAGCGGTGTTCACGGCGGTTGCGCTCGGTGGTGGTGCGGCGCTCGCTTCAGTCGACCAGAATGCGCTGAGCGTGCTCTCAACGCTCGTCGGAATGGTCGGCGTGCTCATCGTGCTGTCTCTCTGGCTGCTCTCACTGTATCTGTGGCCCGCCGCACGCGCCGTGTTGGCCGCCAGTGGCTCGTTCCGACGCGGCGCAAATCCGTTTCGAGCCGGTCGACTCGCGCTGTCGGGATCCTACGCCGGTGGCTGGCTGCTCGCGATGGCGATTCTCGTTGGTGGGCCACTCGTACTGGTGCCGGTCGCCGGTGTTGGTGTCGTTCTCGCGGTCATCGAGCCGATTGTCGCAGCCGTCTGGATCATCGCGAGCCTGTTGTTCGTGTTCGTGCTCTGGTTCCTGCTTCGAACCGCGGCCGCGTGGGCAACCGGGCGGGGCGCAGCACCGGGAGTTGGAACGCTCGGCGCGCCGGTGGCCGTTGCTGTGGGGCGCGAACGGAGGCCGGTCGTCAGTGACGAGCCGCCGGCGATTACTGATGGGGCGACCACAGTACCAACACACGAACCGTCGCCGGCCGTGCAGGTCGGCCGCGGCGTCGACGTGTCGACGACTGGTGACGACACACGAGGCGTCCCAACCGGGAGTCCACTGTATCCGCCGCTCAGTCTCGACACCGAACAACGGGACGATACATCATCGCCACCGGCGACGACGACTCGGACGGAACCCGAACGAGAGCGTTTCACCGACGAACCGTCCTGACCGATCGAACCCCCGCTCCCAACGCGGTCGAAAAATGGTTATGACAGCTGTGCGGCGATGTCGGCTTCCGTGATGATGCCGACAGTTTCACCGCCCTCAGTGACCATCACGGCCTTGTAGTGTTCGAGCAGATTCCGGATTTCATCGACGGTCGCATCGGTGCCGACCGTCGGGAACGACTCGCTCATCACCTCGCTGACCGGATGGTCGCCAACGTCGGTGCCCGCGCGAATCACGTCGCTTTGGCTGATTGAGCCGACCGGGATTCCGCGCTGGATAACCGGCAACTGTGAGTAGGCCTCACGCTTCATTGTTTGAATCGATTCACGAACCGAGTCGTCCGGGGCGACGCTGATGACCGTCTCGTTCATTAGGTCGGCCGCGCGGACGACCTCGCCTTCGGCCTCATCGAGCGCGCTGACGATGCGCCGAAGCGTCGAAAGCCGCGGATCGACATCGCCACCCTCGATACGCGCGATGAGCGGCTGAGAGACGCCCGCGGCCTCGGCGAGCGAACTCTGGGTCAGCTCAAGGGCGATCCGGCGCTCGCGGAGATCCTGTGGCGTCGGCAGTTCCATATCCGCTATATTACCTCAAGTTATTGAAAAGCTTTCGTCGGTGGCAGAGCCTGTCGCCGGATGGAGGGCCTCGATTGCGTGTGGTTAGTTCTCGTCGTCGGCGTCGGTCTCAATGACGTCGATAACTGACAGCGGGACATCGCGGAGCGCGCCACCGACCTCGCTTTTCGCGATCCGACTGGCGTGTTCGACGCTGTCGGCATTGAATACGTCAATCTCCAGCATCAGGCCGACAAGCGCGGTGTCGGCGGCGATAAACGCCGAGTCGAACGGCTCACCACAGGCCGGACAGCCGGTGACGCCGACCTCGACGTCGACGTACTCCTTACCCTGCTGGTTCAGTCGTTTGCCGGCCGAGCTGACGGCAACGCCAATCGCATCGTCAATGCCGTCAACGTCGCGTACCAACCATGCCGCTTCCATGGCGACGAGATAGTTGCTCATAGCAAGAGGTTGCGCCGGAGGGTTTCGTCTCTTGTGGTTCGTTCCGCGGAACGAGAACCGCTTGCATGACCCGTGACAACGCGCGCCACCAATAGGCGCAAGCAAACGAGGAGTTCGTCATAAGTTATGGGAATCTAGCGGATGGGCCACGCCGTTTACGCTGCGTGAGCGCGATAGCGCGGCACTTCTCGCGACGTTCGGAACATGAGTAAAAAACCGCAAGACAGCGAGGCGATATCTCTGTCGGACGAGTCCAGAAAGTTTATACACTGGTGTTGGAGAGGTGCAGGTAGACAGATGCTCAAAACCGCTTCGCGGGCCACCGCGTTCATGCTGTACCAACTGTCGGTACTGCTCGGAATCGTCTTGCTGCCGGTCGCGCTTGCCGCACGTCGTGTCGGCGTCCACCTGCCGGTTGGAAAACTGCTCGACCGACTCGAATCGGTCTACACCGCTCAGTAATCTCGCCATTGTATTTGTGTTTGATCGATTGTCTGCTGAGCCATCAGTGTCGCGTGGACGTGCCGAAGGGTTGCATTTATCCCCACGCCGGCGCTACAAAAAGCAATGAGAACTCCGACAGGCGGATTCGGTAGTGAGTTGGGTCAGGTCGATGGTGACGCGAGCGGCGTGTTCGGTCCGGAACTCGGCGAGTTTGCCGGCCAAGACGGCGACCGGAACGCGGCCGCTGCCGAGGACGCAGCCATGAAAACCGGAACCACGACCGTCGGTCTCAAAACCGAAGACGGCGTCGTACTGGCGACCGATATGCGCGCGAGCATGGGCTACATGGTATCGAGCAAGGATGTCCAGAAGGTCGAAGAAATCCATCCAACGGGTGCGCTCACCATCGCGGGCTCGGTGTCGGCCGCCCAGAACCTCATCTCCTCGCTGAAAGCCGAGGTTCGACTCTACGAGGCTCGCCGCGGCGAGGACATGAGCATGCAAGCGCTGTCGACGCTCACGGGGAACTTCCTCCGCTCGGGTGCATTCCTCATCGTCAGCCCAATTCTCGGCGGCGTCGACGAGGACGGAAGCCACATCTACTCCATCGACGCGCTGGGCGGGACGACTGAAGAGAACTACACCGTCACCGGGTCGGGCAGCCAGTTCGCCCTCGGTGTGCTCGAACAACAGTACGAGGAGGGGCTCTCGATCGACGAAGCCAAAACCATCGCGGCCAACGCGATCAAAACGGCCGTTGAGCGTGACCTCGCGTCGGGTAACGGGATCAACGTTGCCGTCGTCACCGACGAGGGCGTCGACATCAGCCGCCACAAAGAGATCGACGACCTGCTGTAAACCAGTAACGGTAACCCACTAATTCTGCGGGGCGGGCGGTTTCGGCGATCCATTCAGAACACCTGTCGACGATGATCGCGACGATGGCGATTGTCTCGTCAGAGGCGAGCCACACCGTCACAGTCAAAAAACCCTTTCTGAGAACGGTGACTTCTCAGACCGTCGAAATCAGAGACGCTTGACACCGGCCAGATCAGTTACTGATCATACCGGACACGTCGGTCAAGGCAGAGGCCACTCGGTGAAATCGCCACCGATGATCGTTTCGGACTGCAGGTCGATGTAGCGGCGCTGCATGGTTTCGATTGCCTCGGCAAATTCGGCTCCATCGTCGAGTTGGCTCCGAACAACCTGTCGTTTCCAGCCGGCGGGTGTGGTGGCGGTGTCGACCCGCCAGGTAAGCGGCCGGAGGTACGATTCGACCGCCTCGGGCGAGAGCCCGACCGCACGAAGCCCCTCGGCGGCGTGTTCGAGCAGGTCGGTCAGGATTACCTCGACGTCGGTTGTTTCGGTTCCGTCGGCGAGAATCCACGCCATTTCGGCGTCGATGCCGTCGTGTACCGCGGCGTAGAAGTTGTCACGGGCGGCCTCCCACTGGAGCGACGAGACGGGATGTTCGGTTCGAGTCAGTCCCTCCATCGCGCCGGCGAACGCCGCGGTGAGTGCGATCGAGTCGCGAACGGTCGGCTGAGCAGGTAACGGTCGGAACTCGATGCGGGCGTTGGCTGCCGCGCGGGTCGGCCCATCGAACACCGGCCGCACCCACCGCCAGTAGGTGCCGTGTTTTCGCCGCAGCGTCGCGAAGTTGTCGTGGTACCGATCGGTTCGTTCGACCGGCATCGGCACGACGGTTTCGTCGGCGACGACACGCTCGACGGCCTGTTGGATCGAGTCGAGGTCGCGGGGAAACGCGACCTTGTCGGTCTCGGTGGCGCTGTTGAGCACCGACTCGAAGACGGCGATTCGGTTTTCGTGCCAGCCGTCGGCGAGAATCGTCTCGGGGTCGGCGTCGTCCGCATAGAGATCGGGCGGAAAGAACGGGGCGTTGACGCCGAGCGCGAGCAGCGGGCCGGCCACCCGCAGCGCGTAGGTGAAGTACCACGGCAGATCCATCGCCTGCTGCATCTGGTAGTGTGGCTGAATCGAGGTGATGAGGCTCTCGGGCATGAGTGTCTCGGCCTCGATATCGACGTGCGGGGCGTCGATACGAAAGGAGTCGTCGCCGAGTTCGGCGTTGGCCATCGCGTGATACCGAACCGCATCGGTCATGTTGGTCGCGATTCGAACCCCGCCGTCGCCGACGCTGTCGGTGAGGTAGCCACGCGCCGTTTCGCCCGTCGGTGGAATCGTCCACAACCCGTCGCTGACGAGTCGCAATCCCTCGGGCCGACTGCAGTTGAGCGCCGCGGTGAGGCGGCTACAAACCTCCGATTCGATCGCGCGGAGGCCGTGGTGGTTGAACGGCTGGGGACTGGCGGTCATCTCGGCGTTGTGCAGACCGAGTTCCTTTTCAAAACCGATGAGTTCGAGCAGGCGGCGCGGGACGCGCGCGAGTGTGAACTCCTCGTCGATCTCGCTGTGCCAGCGATCCTCGGTCACCGCATAAAACTCGTACTCGAGGCCGAGAATCGACTGGTGGTTATCGAATGCACCGTCGGTGAGCGCCGAGAGGACGAAATCGGCGTCGGTCGCGGCTTCCGCGCGGAACTCGTCAGTGTCGACTGCCAACACATCGCGGACGGCTGCTGCCAACTCGGACTGCGTCATGAGCGAGGCTGTGTGTTCGAGCTACTTGAAGCCATCTGGCTTGGCTGGCCGGAAAAAACGCAGCGCGGCGGATTAGTCAGCCAGCGCCAACGGTTCGTCGAGGTTGATCTCGCCGGAATCGAGTTCGGCTTCGACTTCGCGAGTGGCTTTCACCATGTTTTCCATTTTGCCGTAGGCGATTTCGCGCGGGAGGAGCTTCACGCCACAGTCGGGACTGATCGTGAGTCGCTCCGGGGGAACGACTTTAAGTCCCTGTTTGATGTTTTCTTTGATTTGTTCGACCGTCTCGATTTCGGCGGTGTGGACGTCGACGACGCCGAGCGCGAGATCCGGAACGAACTCTGGGTCGGTGAACACGTCGATCTGTTCGTAGCCGCCGTTGCACAGTTCGAGGTCGAACTCGTCGATCGGGTAGTCGTTGAGTTCGGGGTAGATCCGTGAGTAGTCGCCGTAACAGACGTGGAGGCCGATTCGAACCTCCTCGGGAATGCCGCTGACGATGCGGTCGAGCGCCTCGCCGACGATAGCGTGGTCGTCCGGCGTCGTCGCGAGCGCGGGTTCGTCGATCTGAATGTATTTCGCGCCGGCCTCCACGAGGCGTTCGATTTCGATGTTGACCAGATCCGCCAGGTCGTAGACGAGTTCCTCCTCGGTGTCGTACGCCTCGTTGAACGCCCAGTTGCCCAGCGTGTACGGACCGGTAATCGGCACCTTCACCGGCTTGCTGGCGACGCCGTTCGTGAACTCGAACTCGTCGACAAGCCACGGCTCGTCGTACGCAACGGGGGCCGAAACCGAGGGTTTGTCGAAGTAGTTGTGTCCCCAGACCTTGACTGGGCCGTTGAACTCGTAGCCCTGAATCCGTTCGGCGAAGAACTCGACCATCTCGTTGCGGCGCATCTCGCCGTCGACGACGGTGTCGAGACCGGCACGCTCGTGTTCCTTCGTGATCAGCCGGCAGGCGTCGTCGTGGGCCTCCGCGAGGTCGGCTTCGTCGAACTTCGAGTCCTCGTCGTCGACGAGTTCGTCGGCGCGGTTGAGCCATTTCGGCTTGGGGTACGAGCCGACGACGGTCGTGAGCAAAAAGTGCTCGTGTGGGTGGTCGTCGGGGCGGAACTGCGCACGGTTGTCGGCAGGGCGGCTCATGCGGTCACCTCCTCTTCAGGAGCTTCGGCCGCACCGGCGATCGCCTCGAGTTTGGCGCGGTGTTTGTTCACGGGCAGATAGAACGGCTCGGTGTTCGTCGAGAGGTAGAGGCGGTCGAACTCCTGGACGGGAATCCGCTCTTCGAACCACGTCACGCGTTCTTCGAGGGTGTCGGCGGATTCGACCAGCGTGTTCTGGCCGTCGGCAATGCCGAGCAGGGCCGCGTTTTTTGTCCCGAACTCGGTGATGTTCGAGAGCGTCTGTGCGCGGTCGCCCGCGATGAGATCGAAGCCGAGCGCCTCGACATCGGCGTCCATTAGGTGCGCGTAGGTTTTCTCGTCGAGCGCGCCGAAGTAGGTGTGAACAACGACATCGGCATCGGTTTCGCCCGCCACGGTATTGACCATCTCGGCAAGCGCGTGCTGTTGGTCTTCGGTGGGCGCGTTTTCGACCAGCGAGGGCTCGTGGAGAACGAGCGTTTTGTGGGCGGGAAACGCCGCGACCTCGCCGGCGAGGAAGTCGGCGATTGCAGCGAAGAAGTCGGTGTCGTCGCCGTAGTAGTGGTCGCTGGCGAGATCGAACAGCGAGTAGGGGCCCGGAAGCACCGCCTGGAGCGACTCGGCGGGCGAATCGAGCAGATCGGCCGCTGCGGAGAGTTCCTCGGCAACGTCACCCGAGAACGTCAGTTCGCCCTCGACGCGCGGGTCGCGGTAGAAGTTGTTGTTGTCGTAGTAGCGGACGATTCCGTTGGGGTCGACGTGCTCATGGGTCGAAAGCGGGTGGGCGAGCATGTCGTCCCAGCGGAGTTGGCCCTCAGCGATTCGGTCGAGACCCGCGGTTTGTTGTTCGTCGAGTACCTCCGCGCGGTACTCGTCGTACGCGCTCGAAATAGCATCGGTTTCGGCCCCAGAGATCAGATCGCCTTTCTGGTGGCCCTTGAGATCCGAGAGCCGCTGTTTTGCCGGATCGGGAAGGGGAAAAAGCCCCGTTGTCGTGGCAACTCGTTCAGTCATCGGTTGCTGTTGGGGATGACGTTGCTTAATATTTACTAAGTGTATATATGTTTTATAGTAATATTGTGTGCTCACGCGGGATGTGTCAGCCGCAGAATCGACAACACCTCGAACGGGTACGACTCCTGGGCGACCTCGTCGACGACGAAGCCGACCTCACGGGCGTAGTCGACAACCGCGTCGTAGCCGGTGAGACTGCTGACCAGTAGGAACGCCGCACCACCGGACGTCAGCACACGGGGCGCGTCGTCGAGAAACGGGACGATGAGGCGGCGGCCGTCGGTGCCACCCGAAAGCGCGTGCTCCATCCAGTCGTCCCACTCGTTGTCGGGATCGGTCGGCAGATACGGCGGGTTGAAGACGAGATAGTCGACAGAGCGGTCGGCAAAGCCGGCGAGTAAATCCGCGCGAACGACTTCGACGCCGCGGTCGCGGGCCGCAGCGCAGGCGTATGGGTTGATGTCGCTGGCGACAACGCGGCTCCCGGTTTTCGTTGCGAGCTGTTCGGCAACCCAGCCCGATCCCGTGCCGACTTCGAGCAGCCGTCTCCGGACTGTCGAGTCCGAACGGATCGGCGAGTCCGACGCCGGTTCCTCGTTCGATGTCGACACCGAGAGCGACTCGATGACCGCCCGCGCGAGCAACGCCGAGTCCTCGGCGGGCTGGTAGACGTGCGGTTCGAGCCCGCGGCGTTTGGCGAGACGGCTCCGCGAATCCGTGGTCGTCTTTTCGTCGGTCATCGGTCGAATCCTCCTGACGTGTCTTCGCGCGTATCGCGAGAGCCATCGGCCGTCGCCGGCTGCTCGCCGTTGGCAACGCGGAAGCCACCGGTTTCGGCACGGCCGGTAAGTTCGCGTTGTGGGTACGGGATTTTGATGTCGTTCTCGGCGAACGCGGTGTGTATTGCACCGATCATGTCGCTTCGCGTCTCAGCCCGTTTTCGGGCGCTCGGATTGTCGATCCAGCCGCGAACCGCCAGTTCGATCGCCGAATCACCGAAGTTCGCGGTGACGACCTGGGGGGCGGGGCCCGCAAGCAGGGAGTCGAGTTCCGCAACGGCCGCTCGGGCGATTTCGCGTGCATATGCGGGGTCGGTTTCGTAGTCGACGCCGACGACGACCTCGATCCGGAGCCGACCGCGGCGGGTTCGGTTGGTGATCGCCCGCGCGTTGACCTCGTCGTTCGGAAGAATAACGTACTCGCCGTCGAACGAGCGAATGCGGGTGTTGACGATGGTGATGTCGGTGACGATTCCCTCGTTGTCGCTCACGGCGATCCAGTCGCCGACTTCGAAGGGTTTCGAGAACATGATGACGAAGCCGGCCAGCACGGAGCCGAGCGTCTGGCGGGCGGCCATGCCGACGACGATGCCGAGAAACCCCGCCCCGACCAGCAGGCCGCCGATGTTGTCGGTGAACAACCCGATCACGATGAGCAAACCGAACGTATAAATGGTGACTTGCGAGAGCCGGTGGAGGATTTCGCGCTCGTGAACGCTCAGCGTTTCGTGATCGGAGGCGAGATCCTTGATCAGGTGGCCGACGAAATCCGAGAGGGCGTATGCGCCGCCGAGAATCACGAACGAGAGGACGATGTTCGTGACCTGTGTTCGCAGTTCGATCCCCATGTAGGCGCTTTCGAGCGCCGAATCGAGCCCCCAGAGAACGACAATGCCGAACAGGCCGCTGGCGGTGATGAGCGCCAGCACCGCCGACAACGAGAGCGCAGCCCACGGGTCGAGGTCGCGTTCGCGTCGCCACCGCGCCGTGCCCTGTTTGAGCAGTAAGAGGCCAACGAGTACGCCGACAGTGATCGCGAGCGAAACGGCGTTACCGGCCAGCCAGCCGACCATCCCGAGAACAAGCCAATCGGCAGTGCCAGTCATCCGTTTCACCCGCCTTGTGGATGGATCTCGCTGTGGTCGGCCGCAAGCGTTGCCAACGCGGCGAACTCGCGCGGCGACACGGAGCCAGCACGACGACCGAGCAGTGACTCGTCGGCCGCAGCAACGACCGCATCCGGATCGACGAGTCCCGAGATGTGGGCGGTGTTGCGAATCGCGTTGCGCATCGTCTTGCGACGCTGGGTGAACAGCGCCTTGACAAACCGCAAGAAGAATCGCTCGTCATCGACCGTGTAATCGGGCTCACGCGGCGTGAGCCGGACGACCGCGCTCTGTACTGCCGGCTGTGGATCGAACGCGGTGTTCGGCACGTGTTCGACGAGTTCGACATCGACGTAGTGTTGGGCGCTCACTGAAAGCCGGCCGTAGGCGTCGGTGCCGACATCGGCGACCATCCGTTCGGCAAACTCGCGCTGAAACATCAATACGAGCGGCCGGCCCAACGGGAGGAGCCGAAACGCGATCTCGCTAGAGGCGCTGTACGGCAGGTTCGAAACGCACGTCGAAAACGGCGGGAGCGACACGTTGAGTGCATCGCCCTCGAGAACGGTGAGCCGATCCGCAGCAATCGCCGCAGCGAACTCGCGTTCGAGATGGTCGACGAACACCGGATCGCGCTCGATTACGGTCAGCCGGTCGGCAACGCCGAGCAATCGGTCGGTGAGAACACCCGGGCCACCACCGATTTCGAGGAGATGACTGGTATCACATCCGTCGGGAAGATAGCCCGGAATCCGGTCGACAACGCGGTCGTCGATCAGAAAGTGCTGGTCAAAATCCGGGTTGCCGCGAGCGCCCGCCCGGCGGATGAGGTCGTCTGGATCGCGTCCACCCCGATCGAGACTGCGGTCGTTCGAGTCGGGATCGGAACCGTCCGAGCGCGTCATTATCGGAGGTTTCGGCTGCGTGGGCCTAAACGTCCCGCTTCGCAGAGACGACAGCTGAGCCAACATCGTGGGGACACCGGGTGCGGCCGGACGGCGTGGTGATCGAACAGCAGCACGGAACGTGTGACGCAGTCGATCAGCACGGCAGGTTACGACGGGCGAGCGAAAATCTTGTACTTCAGGTCGTCATCGCGGAGTTCCTCGAGGATCCGCTCGGCGATCACCTCTTTGGGTCGATGGAGACCACCGACGCGCTCGGAAATCTCCTCGAAGCTCTCGAACGGGCCCCGTTTGCGCTCGTCGAGAATCTTGTTTCGAAGTTTCTTGCCGATGCCCGGAAGCAGATTGAGTTGGTGGAGCCGGAGCGAAATCGGCTGTGCGTCGTTGTAGATGTCAACAAAGCGCTGTTCGTCGGCCTCGATGATCGCGTCGACCGCGTACTCGAGTTCCGAGACGGCCGACCGCGAGAGGTCGTCGAACCCGATTGTCGACACTGACTCGATGATTTCGTCGTCGGGTTCGGGGCCGATGACGACTCGGTCGACAACGCCGATGTCGGCCTCGTCAGCCAACATGAGTTCGAGCAGCTCGAAGGAATCCTCGGCGAGCGCGTACGCGATGGCTTCCTTTTGATACTGCGGGCGCGAATCATCGGGTCGGCCATGAGGGAGATAGTCGAGCACAACGGCATAGCGTGTCGCCACCTCGCTGTCACCGTCGTCGCTCTCGGAGTGAGACATACACAGTTGTATGCGAACGAACTACTTAAAAAATCGGCCACATATTTCCCGGTTCGCCATCACCACCGTCCCATGGGAGCCCAACCGATCCGACAGCCGTACCGTCCGGCTTAGACGTACTGCGCGACGAGATTCAGAATTTCGTCGAGTTCCTCGCCATCGAGCGCAAACCGCTCTTTCGCGTAGATCGACCGCAGTTCGGTGCGGTCTTCGGGCAGGAGGTCGACGATTTTGTGGGCGGTTTTCTCGTTGACCGAGTCGAGTTCCATGAGTTTCTCGACGAGTTCTCTGGCTTCCGCTGGTTCGAGGACGGCGTACCGGTTGACGTGCTCGATGGCACGCGCGAGTTCGTAGCGGAGTTCGCGATCATCGTCGGCCGCACGCTCGTTTTCGACCTCGCTGAGCAGCGGCTTGACCTCCGAAATCGTCACGTACTCCTCGTCGACTTTTTCCTTGAAAATCGTCATCTACTTTTGAGCACGGAGATGCGCTGGTCGGGCGATGATCGATTTCTCTTTACCACCGTCGACAATCGAGACGGTGAACGCACGACCCTGTTTGCCGGTGATTTCGCCGGTGTGGCCGTTGAATCGTGGGTGGAAGCGACCGTCCGAAACACTCGGATCGAGCGTGAGATGAACCTTCTGGCCGACTTCGAACTCCTGAATTGCGCGCTGTGGTGGCGAGGTACCGCGGTCGCGGGGGTGGTTTGACAGCTTTCCGCGCGTTCCCTTCATGGGCCCATTAGAACTTGGCATAGTCGTGGGTTTGGGTACATTTGGTCAGCGTATAAATGGTGCGTTCCGTCGCGAGCGCGTGAGGGACTCACACGGATCCGCAGGGGGCCACAGAGGTCGCTTTCGCCACACACGCAACGTGCAGGCGACTCAGTTGCGAAACAGCGCCGAAAACTTCTCGCGAATGCCCTCGTGCTCGCCGAGTTTGAGGTAGTACGCGTCACCGTTGTCCTCGTAGTAGTTGTCGATTTGGCGGGTGATTCGAAAGCCGAGATGGCGATAAAATCCGAGCGCTCGGTCGTTTGTGGTTCGCGCGTGACAGGTGACTGTCGTGTGTTCCTCGGCAGTTTCGGCGACCAGCGCCTCGCCGTAGCCCCGCCCGCGCGCCTCGGGAGCCACGGCCAAAAACAGAATGTAGCCATCGCGGCGAACCGAACTGAACGCAACGAGGGTGTTGTCCTCAAAAAACAACAGGCTCTTCGAGCGGCGATAAGCGTCGATAAAAAACTGCCGGCGCTGTCTGAGAACGTGCTCGTCGCGACGGATCCGCTCTTTGAGCTCCCAAGCCGCATCAACGTACTCGGTTTCGTTTGGTCCGTCGATGCGTTTTTCGACGTTAACGCTCACTGTCGAGTATATCGCCAACGAGCATATTAACTCCTCCGGGGTTTCGACGCAAGGCCGTTTCGAGGAGTTCCACGTGCGTTAGTAGCGTCGGCGAGAAAACGAACACAACCCACCGTGGACTGACCGTTGCAGTTAGAAACCCATCTCACATAGAGACAGTCATGAACACACAACGACCCCAGCTGCTCGGCGGCTGTCTCGCGTTCGGAGCACTGCTCGTCGCGTTCGTCGGCACCGCGAGCGGCCACGTCGAGTACGTGACTCCCGGCGGCGACCCAATCCCCGTCCTGCCGTGGCTCGTCGACGCACTGACCACGCCGTTCATTCTCGCCGTCCTGATCGGCGGCTTTCTGGCGACGGTCGCGGGGCTGGCCGCCTACCTCTACATCCGGCCGTTCCCGGCCGACATCGCGGCGTTCAGAACAGTGATGACCGACTACGAGGACCTGTTGGGCTGGCTGCTCCGGTTGAGTATGGGGATGCCGTTGATCGCGGCTGGCTTCGAAGGCTACTACTTCAGTCCGGCCGTGACGGGGATCGCTGATCCGACAGTCCTGCGGCTGTTCGGGATCGCCGCCGGCTTTCTGTTGCTGTTCGGGCTGGCGACACGAGTGACAGCCGTTGCCGTGCTGGCGGCGTATCTCGCCGTGCTCCCGTTCCACCCCGGCCTGCTGTTGGCCTTTGAGTACGTTCCCGGCCTGCTGGCGGTGGCGCTGGTCGGCGGCGGCCGGCCGAGTGCCGACGCGACAATCGCCCGAATCGCTGACGATGACAAGACGGTCTACTCCGATTTCGACCCCTTCTACCGTCGGGTCGCCGTCCCCTTCGCCGAGCGGATCGATCCCTACACGAAGTTCGTGCCGGCAGTGCTCCGCGTCGGCATCGGTATCGCGTTCATCTATCTCGGCATCACCCAGAAGCTGATGCGGCCGGGCGACTCGCTCGCCGTCGTCGCGAAATACAATCTCACTGCGGTTGTGCCCGTCCAGCCCGAACTCTGGGTGATCGGTGCGGGACTCACTGAGGCACTCGTCGGCGTGATGCTCATTGCGGGCGCGTTCACGCGCGGGTTTTCGCTGGTCGCGTTCGTGCTGTTTACGACGACGCTGTTCGGGCTGCCGGACGATCCGGTCGTCGCCCACATCTCGCTGTTCGGCCTTGTTTCGGCACTGCTGATCACCGGCGGCGGTCGCTACTCGGTCGACGAGTGGCTTAAAAACCGGATGGGGTCGGCCGCCGACATCGCTAAACGAGAATCGAGCCAGCCGACCCGCACGGAGGTCGAAGACGCTGTCACTGACGACTGACAGCACTGTTAGGTTGCGAGCCGCTCGGATTCCGCTTCGACGTAAATCCGGCTAGCCTCGGGGATGATCTCCTGAATCGCGGCTTCGACCGCGTCGACGGCCTCCTCGATCCCGTTCGTATCCAGCGACTCGTCGAAGGCGATATCACAGGCAACCAGCACGGATTCGGGGCCGAGATGCATCGTTCGCAGATCGCTAATGTTGTCGACGCCGTCGACCTCCTCGATGGCTTCTAGGACTGTCGACCGCTCGCGTCGAGTGATCCCTTCGCCGACCAGCAGGCTGCGATTCTCCCAGGCCAACATGAGCGCAAAGCCCATCAACAGGAGTCCAATGCCGGCGCTTGCCAGCGCGTCGTACGTCGTGTTGCCGGTGACATCGGTTACAAAGACCCCAAGCAGCGCGAGCAGGACGCCGATGACAGCCACGAGGTTTTCAGTCGCCGCGACGAGCAGCGGGGCGTCCTTCGTCCGGCGGAAGGTGTTGATCAGCGAGCCAAACCCTTCGGTATCGCGTTCGGCGGCGACCGCCTCATATGATTTATAAAAGGCGACACTCTCGAAGATCAACGCGACGCCCAACACGAGATAGTTGATCCGCACGTCGACGGCCACAAACGGTGATCCAAGCGCTGCATACCCCTCTCGAACAGCGGCGTACCCCGCGACGCCGAACAGCAGCATGGTGACGACAAAGGCGAAGAAATACTGCTCTTTGCCCCGCCCAAAGGGATGTTTCCGGCTTCGGCCAGCCTCGCTGAGTCGGAACCCAACCAACAACAGCACCTGATTGCCGACATCGGCAATCGAGTAGTACGTCTGGCTCAGCATGCTCACGTTGCCGGTGGCGAGATAGGCGACGAACTTCGCGGCCGCGATAATCGCACTCGCGACCAGCGAAACGTAGACGACAAGCCGGGTCGACGGCATTGGCCAACTGTTCGGTGTGCTGTCTGGTAACTCTGTGGATACAGCCACAGAAGTGCGCAGAATAAAGACGATTGACTTCAAAGAGCGACCATGGAACGAACTGTGACGGTCGTGCCGGCCGATGGACTTCACGCCAGACCGGCAGCCGTCTTCGTCCAGACAGCCGGGAGTTTCGACGCTGAAATCACCGTTGCGGCCGTCGAGGGAAATCGTCCCCCGGTCGCCGCCGACAGCATGCTCGGCGTAACGGGCCTCGGCGTTCACGGCGGCGACGACGTTCGACTCGTCGCCAACGGCCCCGATGCCGAGGCTGCGCTTGACGCACTAGAGGACATTCTGACGACCCCCGAAAGCGAACTCGACGAAGCCTGAACGCGAATTCAAAAAGAATCAAGCGGGATTCGCCGCCCCACCGTGGGCGGGGTTGAACCGGCAACGAGGTTGCGTGCGTCGATCCGCCGAACCGCTTTCGGGAGGTCGACTGAGACGCGTTCTGGGTTCCCCAGAATCGCGTTGGGTTCTTCCGCTGCGGAGGTTTCGATTTTTCGGCTGCGCCGACTGCTCAGCCGAGTTTCCGATACTCGCGTGCCTCGACAGCCTTCTCGACGACCGTCTCAACAGTCGTCGCGTTTGCCGCCTCGACCGCGGCGTTGAGCGTTCCTTCGAGCACGGGTGCGTCGGCGATCACGGCGTCGACACCGGCCATCTCGATCGCCAGTTCGGCGTTCATCACCGCGCTGCCGAGATCGACGAGAACGACGACACCATCGCCACTGTCGGCCTCGACGAGTGCCGCTCGAATTCGGTCGGTTGAGGTTCCGATTTCGGCGTCGGTGTCGCCATCACTGTTATCCGTGTCGTCGCCAGCGGCATCGATCGGGTCGCCCCCGGCGGCAACGACCGGCACGTCGCCGCTCATCTGGGCGGCAATCTCGCAGATTCCCTCGGCCGCTTTCGCGCTGTGTGACACGACCACGACTCCGATCACGCGTCCCCCACCTCGTCCGGCGTTTCATCGGGGATTGTCGGCGAGCGGGCATCGACATCGATGTCGCCCTCAAGATACTCGTCGGCGACCGCGAGCAGTTCCTGCATGATGAACCACGTCGAGGTCGCTCCCGGATCCTGGTGGCCGACAGATCGCCAGCCGAGAAACGAGGCTCGGCCCTTTTTTGCGCGGAGTGGAACGGTAAAGCGAACCCCACGTTCGGCGGCGTCGACCGCCTTCGCGAACGCGGTCAGCGGCGGAAGGTCGTCGCTCTCGATCGATTTTTTGTACGTGTGAACCGCGGGCGTGAGCACGTCGACCATCGTTTTCGCGCCGACCTGCGCGCCGCCTCGGTCGGTGACTTTGTCGAGATACGCCTCGGCGAAGGCGATCGAGGTTTCGGTTGTCAGGCCGTCTTCGAGTTCCTGGCTTGCGCTCATGATCGAACCGCCGTACAGCGGGCCGGACGCGCCGCCGACCTTCGAGATGAGTGTCACCCCGATTTTTTTCACGAGTTCGTCGGCCGGCAGGTCGGAATCGGCAGCGACCGCGTCGGCGGCCGCCCGAAACCCGCGAGCGAGGTTGGTGCCGTGGTCGGCGTCACCGATGGCCGAGTCGAGATCTGTGAGGTGGGATTTTTCGGCTTCGAGGCGGTCGGCAACGCGGTCGATCGCCAGCAAAATGGCTTCCGTTTCGTTCGGTTCTCCCATACGGACGACACTCGCTCGCGGCTCAAAGCATTTATGTCATACAATAGTGAGAGTTTGGCTGGCCCGCGGTCATCCACCCACCAGCCATTCGGCTCAGACCGTCAGGCCAGGCGTTGCTGCGGGCGCGGCCAGCAGCTCCTTGATCTCGTCGTCGACCGCACAGACGGTGATCGAACAGCCCATCATGTCGAGCGAGGTCATGTAGTCGCCGACCCACGCGTCCCACGTTTCGAGGCCGTGGTCGGCGACGATCTCCTGGAGTTTGCGGTTGACCACGAACAGTTCGGACTGTGGCGTGCCGCCCATGCCGTTGACAAGTGTGAGAATCTCTTGGCCCTCGTCGATCGCGAGGTCGTCGAGTACGCGTTCGGTGAGGTGTTCGGTGATCTCGTCGGCCGACATCATGTCGACACGCTCGGTGCCCGGCTCGCCGTGGATGCCGATGCCGAGTTCGATTTCATCCTCGCCGAGATCGAACGTCGGTTCGCCCTTATCGGGTGTGACACACGAGGTGAGCGCGACACCCATGGTGCCGACGTTGTCAATCACCTTCTCTGCGACCGCGGCGACCTCGTCGAGCGAGGCGCCCTCGGCGGCCTTTGCGCCGGCAGCCTTGTGGACGAGAATCGTGCCTGCAACCCCCCGGCGGCCCGAGGTGTACAGCGAGTCTTCGACCGCGACGTCGTCGTTGACGACGACCTGTTCGACTTCGATGTCCTCCATGGCGGCCATCTCGCCGGCGGTCTCGAAGTTCATCACGTCGCCTTCGTAGTTTTTGACGATACACAGAACGCCCTCGCCGCTGTCGCAGGCTTGAATCATCTCGTTGAGCTGGTCGGCCGTCGGCGAGGTGAAGATCTGACCCGCTGCCGCCCCGTCGAGCATGCCGTCGCCGATGAAGCCGCCGTGGGTTGGCTCGTGGCCGCTGCCGCCGCCGGAGACGAGTCCGACCTTGCCGTCGAGCGGCGCGTCGGCACGGACGAGTACCTCGGTGCCGTCGAGCCGACGGAAATGGCCGGGGTATGCCGCCATCATCCCCTCGAGCATTTCGTCGACCGCGTCTGCCGGATCGTTGAGTAGTTTCTTCATTGCAGGTAAATCATCACCATCATTAATCAAAAATCTATCTGCCGGTCGGGTCAACTATCTGTCGCAAGGGCCAAGTCGGCTACGCGTACACGTGATGGTCTACCACTCTTTGCGTGCGACCGTTCGGCTCATTTGTGGTCGACCGGCCTGCTGCGTCACGCCTCGACTGCGTTGCCGAGAGCTTTTACCACCAGCGGATCCCACTCGCGGTATGGTTCCACCGCTTGCGCTCGATATCGATGGAACGCTGACCACTCCGGATCACCGCCTCGACCCGCGCGTGTTCGACGTACTCGCCGACTGGGACGCACCGATCGTGATCGCGACTGGCAAGTCGTTTCCGTACCCGATCGCACTGTGTCACTTCGTCGGCATTCCCGAGCGGGTGATCGCCGAAAACGGCGGCGTCGTCTGTGTGGACGATCAGCTCTCGTTTCAGGGCGACCCCGACCGGGCAGCGGCCGCCATCGGCGCGTTTCGCGAGCGCGGTGGCGACCTCGGCTGGGGCGCGACCGACACGACCAACCGCTGGCGCGAAACCGAACTGGCCGCGAGCGTCGACGCCGACCGCGACCTTCTCGCCGCGGTCGCCGCCGAGTTCGATCTCGAAGTCGTCGACACCGGCTACGCACTGCACCTCAAAACGCCAGGTGTCGAGAAAGGGCGCGGCCTTGAGGCGGCCGGTGAGATACTGGGGATGTCGCCAGCGGAGTTTGTCGCGGTCGGTGACAGCGAAAACGACGTGTCGTTGTTCCAGACGGCCGGTCGGAGCTACGCCGTCGCCAACGCCGACGACCGCGCGAAAGCCGCTGCCGACCGCGTTGTCGACGCGGCCTACTTCGACGGCACGCTGTCGGTGCTGACGTCGCTGTAGCGCGGTCAGTACTGTTACGGTTCGAAGGGGACGAACGTGCCGTTGATGTCCCACTCGTGGAGACAGTAGACGCTGCCGGGCGAGTCGTCGGCGATATACCACGATTCGGTGGCTTCGTCCCAACGTTCTTTCCGGTTGCACCGTTCACACCGGCGAACCGTTGGTTGTCGCAAGCTAACGGACATATTCGGTAGAGGGCGAGCGAACGAATTAAATGTGTCTTCGCGCGCCGAAACGTCGACACGGTTTGGCTGTACCTGTGTGTATTGTTTTGGGCCGCAAAATTGGGAGATATTTTATTTTCCACCGCTTACCAGCCCCGGATTGTCGGGCAGTCGCCCAATAGTTTTATTTTCATGCATACGTAGATGTGTCTATGTCACCGAACCATGCGGATATCGATCCGTACACCCCCGAAACGGGGTACTTCGAATGTCTGCAGTGCGGCGCACGCGAAACGAGCACCAACCGACTCCACCGCTGTGGATCGTGCGACGGCCCGATGCACAATATCGCCGTGGCACGCGAGTGACAGTACCGAGGAGGGGCAGTCTGTCGGTTTGTGTGACTCTCTGTGACGGCTTCAACGAGTGCGCGTTGGTTCGATTCCCCCAGCCAGTCGATCAACCACGAGCACTACCGCCCCGCCGGTTCCCGCCGCAAGCGCGAACAGGCCGACTGTTTCGGCGCTCCACGTGAGTCCCCGTTCGAGGAGGGCGACCTCCGCTTGCACTACGGGCGCTCTGAGCGCGCCGACGATTAGACTCACCAGAAAGACGAGCGTTGCCTCGCGGTAACGGTCGAGCGCCCACCGAACCGCGTGGGCAACGCTGAACAACCCAACGACTGCGCCGGAGAGAAAAACGACGACCGGCGGGGCGGCCGCGATGAGGTCTTCGCTCCCGTTGCCCGCGAGCAGGCTGCCAACGCCGTCAGTGAACCGACTGAGTGCCGTCGCCATCGAGTCGTACTGCCCGAGCACGAGCAACAACAGCGACCCCGAGACGCCGGGCAACACCATTGCACTGATTGCGACCGCGCCGGCGACAAAAATAACCGGAACACTCGAGCCGAGTGTCGTTGCGCCAACGCCCGACATGACGAATGCGAGCACTGCTCCGGCGACCGCAACGAGCTGGCGCCGACGGGTCGATAGCGAGATCTCAGTGAAGAGCACTATCGCTGACGCGCCAATGAGCCCGAAAAAAAAGCCGTAGGTTTCGACCGGGTTGGTCGCCAACAGCCTGCTGATGAGCCGCAGCACGGTGATGACGGCGGTGAGAATGCCCGCGCCGAGCGCGAGCAGAAAGCCGATATCCATTGCTCGGAGGGCGGCGAGTGCCGCCGGCCGGTTCTCATGACTGACGCCGTTCACAATATCGCGGAGCCGACCCGGCTCGATGGCGGTGAGCGCGCTGATGAGTCGTTCGTAAATACCCGTGATCAGCGCGATTGTGCCGCCTGACACACCGGGAACGGCGTCTGCAGCCCCCATCGCAAGACCGCGAACGTAGATCCCGAGAAGGTCACGGCCTGTGGACATACCGGGAAATTCAACCGCCGGCCGCTTGGACGTTCGGGTTTCGCGTCGTGGCGAACCAGCTCACTGGACTGTACGGTCAAGCGAAATCGTCGTCCGGCGGGCTGTCCGCGCAATCCACTCGGCCGTCTACATCGCCCCTGCGTTGGTCATCTGCTCAGCTCTCGCATCGGCCGTCCGCTCAGCCTTGTGTGGCGTCGTCACCGTCGGCCTCAACCGGCTCTCCATCGTCCGTGTCGTCGCCGAGTTCGGGCTCATCATCGTCGGGTACCTGGATCGCTCCCGATTCGAGTTCGACCGTCACGGGCGTGTCGTCCGCGCCGACGACTTGTGCTTCATCGACATCGGCGGAACCGATGGCCGGGTTGTCGCCTTCGCTGACGATGGTGTAGGGGCCGACCGCCTCGACATCGACGTCGGTGTAGCCCTCATCGGGGCCGAACTCGTCGTAGCCGGTCGTCGAGTACGGCACCGTCATCTCGAAGGTGCCGTCGGCGTCGGTTTCGGCGTACTGCGTGTAGGTGAACGTTTCACCCGTTCCCGTTTCCATTTCGACGGTCGCACGAACCTCGCTGTCAGCGGGCGCGCCCGAGCCCTCAATCGTCGCTCCCGGCACGCGTTCGAACGTCTTCACCCAGTTCGGTGACGTCTGGAGCAACTCCTCGGGTTCGAGTTCGGTGGCCTGACTCGTTGCCTGGAGGCTCTGGACGTACTGTCCGGAGGCTGCCGCGGAGGTCTCGCTGGTTTTGGCGAGTCGGTAGTGTTCGAGCGCTTCAACCCGCTCGGTCGGGTTGGCTCCGACGCCACCGAGCTGTGCGCCTGGGTTGTCGTCGACGTAGGCTTCGGCCTCAGCCATCGAGTCGAACGTCTCGGTCGTCACCGCCTGAATCTCGAACTGCTGACCCTGCGCTTCGACGGTTCGGGGCTCGGTTTCGACGACGATTGGGTTTGGATCGGCCGCGCTGCCGTGGTACTCGTAGAGCCGGA
>CAYWFO010000013.1:0-22664 GCA_964457485.1 uncultured Haloferacaceae archaeon
CCGCCACCGCCAATCACGCTCCACCGACCCGCCACCGTCGCCGACCCGCCACCGCCGAACCAGTCGCATCGAACGGCTTTTGAAACGAGACCCACATTCCGTGGTATGAAGCTCCTGGTCGTCGGCGCGGGCGAAATGGGTCGGTGGCTCGCCGACACCGTCGCGGCCGCCGATGAGCCGACTGCCGAGATCGCATTTCTCGATGTCGACCCCGCCGTCGCCAGGGATGCCGCGGCCGACCGGAACGCCCGCCAGGTCGACCCCGAAACGACAGAGCGGTTCGATTGCGTCTGTCTCGCCGTGCCGATGTCGGCGGTCGAATCCGCCATCGAGCAGCACGCGCCGCTGGCCGATCGGGCGGTGTTCGACCTCTCGGGCGTGATGGATCGCCCGCTTGCGGCGTTGAACACCCACGCGCCCGACTGCGAGCGCGCCAGTTTTCACCCGTTGTTTGCACCGCCGCGAGTGCCGGGAAACGTCGCCGTCGTCACGGCGTCCGGCGGTCCGCTGCTGACAGATATCCGCCGGGCGATGGCCGACGCTGGCAACACGGTGTTCGAGACGACCGCGGCCGAGCACGACCGGGCGATGGAGACCGTCCAGGCTGGCGCGCACACGGCCGTGTTGGCCTACGCGCTCGTTGCGGGCGACGTTCGCGAGGAGTTCGCGACGCCCGTCTCGAACCAGCTCACGGAGATCGCGAGAACCGTCACCGAGGGCTCGCCGGCAGTGTACGCAGAGATTCAATCGACGTTCGACGGTGCGGACGCCGTTGCCGACGCTGCAGCCGCCATCGCCGATGCCAACGACGAGACGTTCGCCGCGCTGTACGAAACCGCAAAAGAACACGTCGGCGGCGAGCGCCGGGAGCGCCACGAGTGATCGACCGTGAGGCGGTTCGGTCAAACGCAAAATATCTTCGCCAGGTGCGCCCGATCGATCCCGACGAGATCAGCGACTACGTGCCCGAGCAACCGCATCCGGCCGTCGTGAGACAGGTGCTCCGCGAGGAGGCACGCGATCTCGGACTGGTCGAAACCGATGACGGCAGATTCGTTCCCGTCGACGACGACCCGATCCCGCATCGTGCGTGGAGCCCGCGGGCCTTCCCCGAGCGGTACGCCAGCGCCCTCGAGGATCTGCTCGTCGAGCGCTATGGGCCCGATTGGCACCGAGGCGAGTCGGGTGCGGCGCTTCGGGCAGCAATTCGCGAACTCAAGGTCGACTACTTCGCGGGAGAGTCGGTTTCGTACGACGACCGGGTGGCCGCCGCGTACGCGGTCTATCACCTGCCGGATTACTACGCCGCGATGGGCTACGTCCTCGACACGCTCGCCGAACGGGGGCTCCTCTCGCGTCGACTCCGCGTGTTGGATGTCGGCGCGGGAACCGGCGGCCCGGCGCTCGGCTTGCACGATTACTGCTTTGGCGTTGGCAACGCGACCGATCCACGTTCGGCCGTCATCGACTACCACGCGGTCGAGCCGAGTGCGGCGAGCGACATCCTCGAACACATGCTCGCCGAAACAACCCGGAACTTTCGGACGACGATTCACGAAACGGCGATCGAATCCTTCGAGCCACCGAACGGTTTGTTGGAGTCGACCACCGGTGAACAGACGGAAAACGAGAAGGCCGAAGGTGTGACGACCGAGGACGAAAAACCCGAGAACGCGCCGGCTTCGTTCGACCTGATCTGTTTCGGCAACGTGCTCAACGAGCTGGCCGATCCGGTCGCGACTGTCGAGCGCGCGCTCGACTGGCTCGCTGACGATGGCACCCTCTGTGCGCTCGAACCCGCAGACAGGGAGGCTGCAACCGAACTCCGTGAAATCGAGCGGACGGTCGTCGACCGCGGAGCCGACGCGGTGACGGTATACGCACCAACGCTGCGGCTCTGGGAACACGCCGAGCCAGACGGTCGCTGTTGGTCGTTCGACGTGCGGCCCGATCTCTCAGTGCCGAGATTCCAGCGGCAACTCGACGACGCGCAGCGCGACTCCAACGACACCGACCCCGGCGCGTTCGTCAACGTCGACCTCCAGTTCGCCTACAGCCTGCTTCGAACCGACGGCGAACGGCGGTTTCCGTTTCGCGCCAGCCGAACGCGACACGCGTCGATGGCGACGATGGACGACCACGTCACCCGGCGAATCAATCTGCTGGCGGTCAAACTCAGCCACAATCTCAGCGACGGTGGCAATCCGCTGTTTCTCGTCGGCGACGGCAGCCAGCGGGTCGATCACTACGCGGTGCTAACGCGCGAATCCGGGCTCAACCGCGACCTGCTGGACGCACCGTACGGTGCGGTCATCGAGTTCGAGAACGTGCTTGTACTGTGGAACGACGACGAAGCGGCCTACAACCTCGTTGTCGATGCCGAAACCGTCGTCGAGTCGCTGTCAGGGCACTAATACGAGGGCACTACCCGACACGCATTACTGAGTTGGGCTCCTTTGGACGAACGAGAACTATGACACGCTCAACTGCGTTGGCGACGGTTGGTGGCGGCTGTTTTTGGTGCGTTGAAGCACCGTTCAAAGAACTCGCTGGCGTCGAGTCGGTCACGTCGGGATACGCCGGCGGCGAGACACCAGATCCAACCTATCGGGCAGTGTGTTCGGGCACCACGGGCCACGCCGAAGTCGTCCAGATCGAGTACGATCCCGACTTGGTGAGCTACGTCGACTTACTTGAGGTCTTTTTTACTGTCCACGATCCAACCCAACACAACCGCCAGGGGCCGGATGTTGGCAGCCAGTACCGCTCGATTATTCTGACCCACACCGACGAGCAGACCGAGCAGGCCGAGGCTTTTATCGAGGAACTCGACGCTGAGGGGGTCTACGACGACGACATCGTCACCGAACTCCAACCGCTGGGAACCTTTTACGAGGCCGAGGCCAAACACCAGGACTACTATGAAAAGAACCCGAAACAGGCGTACTGTTCGTTTCATATTCCGCCCAAACTCGACAAGGTTCGTAAAAAGTTCGCCGACCGACTCAAAGATCAGCCGGTTCACTGAACGCGAACGTTCGCACTCTCACGGGCTAGTCATCACTCACGGAAAGAGGCGGTTTCGGCTCCGCGGCTAGCCGCCGAACGGCGGGCAGCGCGAGAAGGGCGATCGCGATTTCGAGCCCACCGACGACGAGAAACGCGGTCAGATAGTCGGTTGCCGAACCAACCACGCCACCGATGAGAAAGCCGCTCAGAAAGCCGAGGCTCCCGAACACGTTGAAGCCGGCCATCGCCACCCCGTGTTCGCTCGGCGTAACGAGATCCGTGACAAGTGCCATCGTTGCGGGCGCGACGAACGCGCCGGCGACACCGACGAGCACCATCAGTCCCATCGCGAACTCGACGCGTGTGGCCACCCCAACCGAGATAATTGCCACGCCGTAGCCAATCGAACCGCCGACAACCGGAACGAACCGCCCGATTCGATCCGACAGCGAACCGAGTGGATACTGCAGTAGTGCGAACGGAACAAAAAACAACGCGAGCGCGACGCCGATGCCGGCAGCATCCAATCCGAATACGTCGCCGAAATAAAACACGCCGACGAGCGAAAAAAAGCCCGCAGTCAGCCGATCGACGAAGCCGAAGGCGTAGGGAACGCCGAGTGACGGCGTCGCCCGGAGCGTCGCGATCACCGCGCGCAGGTCGCCGCGCGCAGTCGTAGCCAACGCAGTTTCGCCGCCGACATCGGCCTCGCGGTGCGTCTCCGACACGGTGGCAACAACGCCCGCGGCAGCGACGAGGAGCAGTCCGCTGGCGTACAATGGTGCGAGCGGATCGAGAACCGAAAGTTGGCCGCCGACAACCGAGCCGAGTGCCGCGCCCAGGCCGATGGCGATTCCCGCCGCACCCATGTTTCGCCCGTTGCCGCCGCCGAGATCCATCAGCATCGAGATCGTTAGCGAAAACGCCCCGATTGTGAACGCGCCACCGAGCACGCGAACCACGAGCACGCCCTGAAACCCGAAACCGAGACTCGAAAGCCCCGTCAACAACAGGTAGCTTGTCGCTCCACCGAGCGCGCCGACAACGACGAGCGGTGTGCGTCGGCCAAGCACGTCGCTTGCGGCACCCCAGACGAGCGCGAACGCAATGAACGCGGCAAACTCCGCGAGCAAAAACCACATTCCGGCAGTCAGGTCGCCGGTTGCGCCGAGCGCGACAACCAACCCCTCCAGGCCGGGATACAACAGCACCTGCGAAACCAACACGGCCCAGACGACAACCGCGAGCCGAACCCGGGGCTGGGCGACGAGGTATCCCATATCTCAGTGTTCGTCCCCACCGCGAATAGCGTTGTGGCCTGCCGACACTCGTCTCGCGTGGGGCCTGCCGACACTCGTCTCGCGTGGGGCCTGCCGACACTCGTCTCGCGTGGGGCCTGTCAGCACCTGTGGAGTCTGGTCGCTTAGTCGAGCGTGATTGTCGGCGTCGCAAAAAACACCGTTTCATAGCCCTCGTGGCGAACTACCTGTGTCGGGGTCGTGACATCGACCGTCACGTGTTCGTCGCCGGCGAGGCCGGGAGTCGAAATCCCGTAGTGAAACCCGAGTTCGGGGTCGAGCGCGGGCGTCAGCGAGCCGGCTACGACCGCCTCGTCGGGGTCGACGATCTCGATTTCGCGTTGTTCGGTTTCGGATTCGCCGTCAGCGGTGGTGTCTTCCTCGTCGGTGTCGTCATTACTGTCCTCGACGCGAACATCGATTGTGGCCGTCTCGGTTAGCTCGCCGACGGCGACCGAGAGATCGAGTTCGGGAACCGTGAGATCGTTGTAGCGGGTTGCCGCCGTCACGGCGAGATACGGCTCGTCGCCGAACCGGTCGGCATCGAACAGCGCTGCTCGGTACCGGATGTCGTCGCCCATCGCCTTGCCCATCGGCTCGCCGCCGGCCGCTTCGAGGTCGTGGACAACGCCAAGCGGCATCCCGTGGTGCATGTCATGGCCGTCGTGGTCCATCTCATCATGACCCATCTCGTCGTGGTTCATCCCGCTGTCTTCCATGCCCATCGGAGCGACCGCACCGGGTTGGCCCTGGCGATCCTCGTACAGTTCGAAATCTAACTCGTTGCGCTCGACTTCGCTGTAGTCGAGCTGCATGTCGAGCGTTTCTGCGCGCTCGAAGCGCCCCTCGAACGCGCCGAACCGTTCGATGCCGTCTTCGACGCCCCCGATGGTGACCGTAACGTCGTACGAATCGTCGCCATCGAGATGATAGTTATCGCCGTAGTGAAAGCCCATCCGCTGGGATAACATGGGGTAGATGGTCTCTCGTTCGTCAACGCCGTTGCCGCCGGTCGCCGCAACGTCGAGACTCGACACCGGAAGGACGACCTCGGTTTCAGCGTCCCAGACACCGACCATGAGGTGGATTGCGTCGTCGCTGCCGACTTCCCGTTTACGGGTTCCATACCCCTCGGCAGCCGATTCGACGAACCAAAACCGGTGCGGAAAGGTGTACATCAGGTGAACCGCGAGTCCGTCGTCCGTTTCTGCGACTTCGCCGTGGTGCATCTGCTCGGTGTGTGTCGGCCAGTAGATGGCGTTGGGGCGGTTGGCAACGAGCGGGGGTTCACGGCCATATGTCGCTCCCTCAAGCGACTCAAACGCCTCAACACAGCCCGCGGTCGACATCGTCACACCCGCCGCCGCTGCCGTGAGAAAGTGCCGTCGATCCATATCATCATTACTAAGCGATTCGCGCTAATACCGATTCTGGTTCACTGGTCGAACTCACCGCTCGAATACCGCGAAACGAGCAGAACGCCTATTCATTTCGACGACCTACCTGGAGTATGGAACTTTCGGGCGACACAACGGAGAGATCGCGTCGCGGCGTGCTGAAGGGGGCGCTCGCGCTCGGTGGCGCAAGCGCACTCTCGGCTTGTCTCGACCTCGTTGGCGACGAACCGATTCCTCGTGGCGGTGACCAGTCGCTCCCGCGTCAACAGTTCGCCTGGAACGACTCGCTGGAGCGCGACGACCACGGCAACGTCGTCCTCCCCGAACACCACTTGTTTTTGTATCTCACGTACGCTGGCGAGAACGCCGGGAGCGCGGACGGCCGCCCAACCGACGACGACCGCGAACGGCTTGAAGCGGCGCTCGGAACGATCGAACGCGCCTACGAGTGGAGCAACCGCGGCGTCGTGTTCGACCTTGCGTACTCGCCGACGTACTTCGCGCGCTTCGACGAGTCGCTTTCCGACGACATCGACCTCCCCAAGCCGCGGCCGCTATCGAGTCTCGAAGCGCCCACGCTGGACGAACAGGATGCCCTCTTACATCTCGCGAGCGACCGCGCCGATGCACTGCTCGCCATCGAAGAGACGCTGTTCGCCGAGCGCAACGCGAACGGTTCGTTCGGAACGCTCAACCATGTTGACGTTGACGCCGCTCTGAGCGAGGTGTTCGCGATTGACGACCGCCGAACCGGCTTCATCGGCCCCGGTCTGCCGGCCGACAAACAGGGCGATGTCAGCGGCATCCCAGATAGCGGACCGGTGCCAACGGAATCTCCGTTGTTCATGGGGTTCAAAGCCGGCTTTATCGGCAACCAGGCCACAGAGGAGTACGTCACGTTCGACTCGGGGCCGTTCGAAGGCGGAACGACCAAGCAGGTGTCGTCGATCCGACAGTCGCTCGACAAGTGGTACGATGAAAACGATCACGACCGGATGGTGAGCCTCATGTTCAGCCCGCTGCTCGCCGAGTCGGGGGCGGTCGAGGGGGTTGGCGAGAACCTGGGCGATCACAACGGTGTCGATGCGGACGTGTACGAACGGATTCGCGAGACCGCAGAGGAGTTTGGCCGTGTCGGGCACACCGAAAAGGCCGCCCGCGCCAATCGCGATTCGGACGGCAACACACTCCTGCTTCGGCGACACGTCGAATCGACCGACAACGACCGGGCGAGCCTCCATTTTGCGACCCTCCAGCGACAGATTGGCGACTTTATCGCCGTCCGTGAGGCGATGAACGGCGTTGACCTGACCGACGGAACGGCGGTGCAGCGACGCGAAAACAACAACGGTATTTTGCGGTATCTGTTCACCGAGAACCGCGGCAACTTCCTCGTGCCACCACGGTCGCTGCGGGCGTTTCCGACACCGACCGGCAACGCGTAGTCATCGGGTCGAACCGGCCGTCGGTCACGGCCATCCCGGTGTGGTCGACGTTACAGATGGCTCTCAATTGCGGCACTGACATCGCCGTAGGTCCGGTCAACGAGTGTTCGCTCGACGAACACACTCGGTGTGCCGGGAATGTCTCTGGCTTCACCCTCGTCGCGATTTGCCTGCAACACTGCGCTGTAGGCCTCGTTCGCGGCGTCGCTCAGCACGTCACACGGGTCGGCTCCGACATCCTCGGCGAGGTCGCCGATGAGTTGCCACGAGTGCTCGGACTGGTTCTCATAGCTTGCAAGACTGAACTCGAAAAACGCCTCGTCGCCGTGGGCGTCTTGGATGCTTCGGGCCGCGTTGCCGACGGCTTCGGACCAGTCGGAGGCCGGAATCGGAAAATCATAGTGTTCGAACCGAACGTCGTCGCCGGCATAACCGCTTTTGAGTTCGCTCAGGTCGCCCGTGGCGAACGTCGCACACCCGGGACAGCCGAAATCCTCGAACACCTCGACGACGACCGGGGCGTCGGCGCTGCCGACGGCGGGTTGGGCGAGTTCGTCGACCGGATCACGGTCGATTATGTCGCACTCGTGGGAGGTTTCGGACGCGCCGGTGGTGTCGCCGTTTCCGCCGAGACAGCCCGCAAGCCCAGCGGTGCCGACAGCGACTGCGCCTGCGGTCATGAGATAGCGTCGTCGACTCGGGTTCATATCGGGACAATGCGGTGGGAACACTTAGCCCCGTTGGCATCAACCGACTGCGTGTCCAGTCGATGTGAGTTGCCGTCGCGCGCATCCGTGTCGTCGCCGCAGAATCCGTTCGGTTTCGACAGCCAATGTTGACACACAAATCGAGAGGCGGTAAGGCTTTGTGGAGACCACCCATACCTGCACCCATGCCGACTGTCCGATTCCGCGGCGAGGAGATCGAGTGTCGCGAGGGTGCAACCCTCCGTGACGTGCTACTGAGCAATGGGCTGACGCCACACAACGGTAAAAGCGAGAAACTCAACTGTCGGGGGTTTGCCAGCTGTGGCACCTGTGCGGTTCGCCTGAAGGGCGAGGTCAGCGAGGTCGGCGTGCGTGAAAAAGCTCGACTGCTCGTGCCGCCACACCACCCGAACTACAAACTTCGATTGGCGTGTCAGACGAAGGTGCTTGGCGACGTTCACGTCGAAAAGTATCCCGGTATGTGGGGCACGCAGGTCAGCGAGGATCCGCTCGGCCCCGTCAGCGACGGCAATGGCTCTTGGGAACCCGACACAAACGATGCTGATGTCGGTGCCGACGACACGACGGTCGATGACGGCACCACAGGCGATGACGATGACACGACGGCAGACAGTACCACCGTGACACCGGACGATAACAACCCAGAACCGAGCGACGATGACACCTCATCCGAGACAAAAACTGACTAACCGCTGTGACCCGTTCGTTTGATTCGTCCGAGTCGACTGATCCAGCCGAGTCGATTGGTTCATCCGACCCGTTCGTCCGGTATCTGAACGCCAAGCGAACGGTCGACGACCGCGCGCTGCACCGACCCACGTTCGAGCGGCTGGTGACTGCGCTCGAAACCCGCGCTGCGAACCGCGGCGACGACCCGGTTCGGATTCTCGAGGTCGGCGTCGGCACCGGGACGATGCTCCCACGGCTGTGCGATTGGAACGCGCTTTCCGGCGATGTCGTCTACGTCGGCGTCGACACGCGGGATGCGGCGATTGCAGCCGCCGCCGACAAGCTGACCGAGCGCTCGTTCGAGTGCATCGGCGAGCGTCGGTTTCGGCTCGAAACCGACGAGCGAACGCTCACCGTCGAGTTGCACGTAGCCGATGCCTTCTCGTGGGCGTCGGCGCTGGCCGCCGGAACGGTCGACTGCGTGATCGACGAACTCGCTGGCGACGATCCGACGTTCGATCTGTTGATTGCGATGGCGTTTCTCGACGTGGTCGAGTTCGACCGTGCCGCAGAAGCGTTGTTCCCGTTGGTTGCCGGCAGCGGGCTCGGCTACTTTCCGATCACGTTCGACGGCGAAACGATATTCGAGCCCGTTTCGGACGCCGAGCGCAACGCCGCGGTGCTCGACGCCTACCACGCCGCGATGGACGCTCCCGACCGACCCGGCGGATCCAACACGGGTAGACGGCTGTTTTCGGCGTTGCCGGCGGCGAACGCCGAACGGCTCGCAGCGGGCGGCTCCGACTGGGTCGTTGCCCCCGACGACGACGCATACCCGGCCGACGAGCGCGCGTTCTGTCGGTACATCGTCGACACGATCGAGCGGGCAGTGCTGACCGAAACCCCGGCCCCTGCGCGAGCGGGGCTTTCCGACAGCGACGTGGTGGCGTGGGCGGACGACCGCCGCGCACAACTCGATCGTGGAACGCTCGTCTACTGCGCGCACGGCTTTGATCACCTCGTGCGATTCCCGTAAGTCACCGGTGATCGATCGCCGGGAGCCAGCGCGCGAAACCACGTGATAGTGCGGCGAACGAATAGTTTTTAGACGAACCGTTTGGTACGATACTGTAGAATACAGTAATGGGTGTACCAAAGCCAAACGTCCTCGTGATCGATGACGAACCGGAGATTGTTGATATGTATCGCGAGTATCTCGACGACAGCTGTACGGTCACGGGCGCAACCGGTGGCGAAGAGGGGTTGGAACGACTCGATGACCACACTGACGTGGTGGTTCTCGATCGACGAATGCCTGAGATGTCCGGCGATGCGGTTGCCGATCAGATCAAGCGAATGCCGATTCACACGAAAATTGTCATGGTGACTGCGATCGAACCCGATATGGATCTGTTGCATATCGAGTTCGACGACTACATGGTGAAACCGGTCACTCAGGCCGATCTCACGCGTGCGGTCGATCGCATGACCAACCGGATCGAGCTCGAAAACCAGCTTCAAGAACTGCTCGGACTCGCCTCACGACTCACGACGCTCGAGGACAAGTTGGATATCGAAAGTCTCGAAACAAGCGACAAATACCACCGACTCACCGACGAGTTCACACAGCTCAAACGTGAAATCAGGCGAACGGGAGACGACAGCTACTACTGGGATTCAACAATGTCGAAACTCAACGGCGCGTTCGAAGATTTCGAGTGATCCTGTTCATGCTCGGCGTGCGCCGAGACCGCACAGCGAGCGACGAAAGTCGACGAACGCGAGGTTGCCACCGGAACCGTGCGGTACGCTGATCCGCTCGCACCGCGGGCTACGTTGCTTCGAGAGGGCTCGGCCGACCTTTCGGGGTACATCGACGAACGCATCGACCACTACAAAGCCATCGACCCGACGATCCGAGCGTTCGTTGATGAACCCAACCGAGGGCGTCGGGTTCGGTCTGCCGCATCGGCGTTGGTGGAGCGCGATCGACCCGCCGCAGAACGCCCGGCGCTGCACGGCATTCCGATCGGCGTAAAGGACGTGTTCCACGTTGATGGGCTGCCAACCAAAGCGGGGTCGACGCTTCCGGCGGCGGTTCTTGGTGGCCCCGAGGCGCCCGTCGTCACCGCGCTCACGAACGCGGGTGCGATCGTGTTCGGCAAAACGGTGACGACCGAGTTCGCGCATTTCGAGCCGGGGCCGACCCGCAATCCGGAGGCGCTCGAACGAACACCCGGCGGCTCATCGAGCGGATCGGCGGCTGCGGTCGCTGCCGGCATGGTTCCGCTCGCGCTCGGAAGTCAAACCATCGGGTCGGTGATCCGGCCGGCCGCGTTCTGTGGGGTTGTCGGCTTCAAGCCGACGTTCGGGCGCGTCCCGACCGACGGGATGGTGACGCTCTCGACATCGGCCGATCAGGTCGGCTGGTTCACCCAGGATGTCGATGGGGCGGCTCTCGTCGCGGCCTGTTGTGTTGCCGACTGGCAGGCGCTGACGACTCCGCAGCAGCAACCGACGCTCGGTGTTCCCGTCGGTTCCTACCTCGATCAGGCAGCAGCGACAGGCCGTGAAGCGTTTTCGGATCACGTCGATCGACTCGTAGCGGCGGGCTACACGGTCGTCCGTGCCGACCCCTTCACCGCGATCGAGAGGGTCAACAACCGACACCGCCGGGTTGTTGCGGCCGAGGCCGCACGCGCACACGACGAGTGGATTCGTTCGTACGGTGACCGGTATGCGGCGTCGACCCAAGCCCTGATCGAACGGGGCCAGCGCGTGAGCGTTCGCGCACTCGCCGGCGCGAGACGAAGCCAGATTGCGCTTCGCGACCGACTCAGTGGCCGGATGGAGACGACCGGAATCGACCTGTGGATAACGCCAGCAGCACCCGGCCCTACTCCTCGGGGCATCGGGACAACGGGCGATCCGGTGATGAACCTGCCGTGGACACACGCCGGGCTGCCGGCGATCACCGTGCCGGCGGGCAGCGTCAACGGCGCGCCGCTCGGACTCCAACTCGTCGGCCGATTCGGCGCTGACGAGTCGGTAGTTGCGTGGGCTCGCGGAATCGAACGAGCACTGTCGAACCGCTAAGTGACGCGGTTCGACGCCCCTAAAGTGCCCGTCACCGACCACATCTCAGCGGGCGGACTACTGTCCTGCGCCGACGTAGAGCACGACGACGAGGAAGACCCAGACGACATCAACAAAGTGCCAGTACATCGAGGCCGTACTCACCGAGAGGTGTTTGTCGGCCGAGTACTGCCCGAGCAGTCCGCGGAGAAACACGATTCCGAGAAAGACCACGCCGAGCATAACGTGCAAGCCGTGCAGGCCGGTCAGCCCGAAGAACGCTGAGGCGTAGACGCCCTGGGTGACGGTGAAGCCGTAGACCGCGATGAACTCGAAGTACTCGAGCGCCTGCCCGCCGAGGAACACCACGCCCAACAAGAGCGTCAGCCCCATGCCACGGAGGAAGTTTTTGCGGTCGTCGTTTCGCAGCGCGACGTGTGCCCAGTGGAGCGTGAACGAGGAGGCGATAAGCACCGCCGTGTTGGCCAGAATTAACGAGTTGACCAGATCCGGCGTTGTCGCCGGCAGTGTCCACTCCGCACCCGCGCGGAAGTAAAAGTAGTATGCGAAGATTGCGCCGAACGTCGCCAACTCGGAGCCCAAAAAGGCGATCATTCCCCAGCGCAACGAGTCATGACCGTGGGCGCTCGTTTCGCGCGTCCAGAAGTTGACGATGAAGGCGTGGTACAGCCAGCCGTAGATCCCGACCAAAAAAAGGCCGACGCTCGCGACGAGCACAGCCGGTCCGGTCAGCGGGCCGACGATATCCGCGATAATCCAGAGCGCCGCACCAACGTAGATGCCGCTTGCGCCGATCGCGGTCACGAACGGCCACCAACTGGCCTCGCCAAAGCCGTGTGGCCAGTCTTCGACCGCCGGCAGGTGGTGATGGTGGTCGTCGTGTGCGTCCTCCGTTTCGGTACTCATATCCACCCCTTGCAAGCGGGTGATTAAAAATCCTCCCAACCAACAGCGCTCGAATGGCCGTCGTCGCGAGCGAGAGCGTCCACCGAGCGACTCGGTACTCGCAACCCCTGACACCAACCGATCGGCAGCCGACGGTTTCGCAAGCTACTCCTGTCGCCCATTCCAACAGTCGACAATGAACCGCGGATCCCGAGAGAATGTGGCCAGTGGGTCGCCCGTCAGCGGGATCTCACGGTGGCTTCTTATGCTCGGTGGGGTGGTGATGGTCGCGCTCGCCACCGTTCCCGGAACGGCGCTCGCCCACGCCGCCGCGCTTCGCGATGCCGCACCGACGACGATCGAGGTGCCGACGTGGCTGTTTCTCACGACCGGTGGCGGAGCGGTCGGGGCGTCGTTTCTATTGGTTTCGTTCGTTACCGACCGGGTGTTTATTCGGTCGTTTCACGAGTGGGGCGGTCACCTGCGCTCGCCCGGTCGAATCGTCTCGCTTGTCGGCCGCGTGACCGGTCTCGTGTTGCTGGCACTAACGGTGTACGTCGGCTACGGCGGCCCGCCGACGGGCTACCGCAACTTCGCGGTGCTGTTCGTCTGGGTCGGCTGGTGGGGCGGCTACGTCGGCTCGACGTATCTCATCGGCAACACCTGGCCAACGCTCAACCCGTTTCGGACGATCGCCGAGTTGTTTCCGAGCCTCGGCGTTTCGTACCCCGAGCGCCTCGGGTCGTGGCCGGCGGTCGTCGGCCTGTTGTTGTTGATCTGGGTCGAAGTCGTCAGCCCGCTCGCAGACGATCCACGCGTGTTGTCGACGACGATTCTCACCTACACGCTGGTCACCGTTCTCGGTGCGGTCGTCGTCGGCAGCGACGTCTGGTTTTCGCGCGTCGATCCGCTCTCACACGCCCTTGCGTTCTTTGGTCGGTTCGCACCGCTCGAACGAACCGCCGACGGCGTCACGTTTCGGTTGCCCGGGATGGCACTCAGCGAACCGGAGCTAGTCACCGGTCGCGACGAGGTCGCGTTTATCGTGTGTCTGTTGTACGTGACCACGTTCGACGGCTTCGTGGCGACATGGCTGTGGGCCGATTTCGTCGTGGGTGTCGTCGGGTTCGGCGTGCCGCCGCTCGTCGGCTACGGCGCGGCGTATCTCGCCGGCTTCGCGCTGTTTCTCGGCGCGTTCTGGTGGGCCATTGGACTCGCGCGGCGCTATGGCTCAACGTATATCACGCGGACGGAATTAGCCCGTCGGTTCGCACCGTCGCTGCTCGCCATCGCAGTGGGCTACCACATTTCGCACAACCTCGGTTATGTGCTTGCCCTATTGCCCTCGGTCGTGGTTGTCGGAGCGATGCCGCTGTCGCCGCCCCAGCAACCACCGATTCTCGGCGGCCTGCCGGGATGGATTTCTGGGCTCGAACTGGCGTTCGTACTTTTCGGCCACTTCATCGCCGTCTGGGTCGCCCACGCGGCCGCCTACGACCTGTTTCCCAGTCGACTTGATGCGATCAAAAGCCAGTATGGGCTCACGGTCGTGATGGTATTTTATACGATGGTCAGCCTCTGGATCGTGACGACACCGATCGTCGAACCGCCATTTATTTCCGCGGGTGAGGGGCCATGAGTGACGCTGACCGCCAGCTCCCCGAGACCGATGTGTCACCGGATGCAACGCCAATCGTGTGTGAACACTGTGGATTCGAACTCAAAAACGAGAAACAGCATCGGCTCCACCTCGGGCTCGAACACTACGGGCAGCTGTCGGAGGGCGACCGCGAGACGTTCCGCGAGACGTATCACGAGGAGGAAGCCGAGCTCAACCGGTTTCGAATTATTGCACTCGGCGGGCTCGTCGTGCTCTACTTTGGTTTTCTGATTATCTACGCGCTGTTGGCCGTCTAACCGGAATCCGCTCGGCGAACGGGCTGACGAACCCGCCGTGGAGGTGGCTCAGAGAACGATGGCAACGACTTTCTTTCAGACGAATACGGATAGAACACAGCGTACGACGGGTCGGAAGTTATATGCCGTATCTGTGGCGACGTTACGGCAGATGGATCGCGAGATAGTCGATGCCGTAACCGAGTGGGAGACGACGGCCTCTGGGAGTGGGTACGAGGGCCTGCACCAACTCGCCTCGCGGTCGTTTTCCGGGGCAATAACAGCGGGTGGAATCTGGGCCTTCATGCTCAACGGGCGCGTTGTCGGGCTTGTTGGTGGGTCGCTGTCAGCGTTCGACGGACGCGAACTGACCGCGTACGTCGCGCCAGATCCGGCGCTTGCGTTGCTGTATACAATGCAGCAGAGCGACCGCGAAAAGGAGGCCGCCTACTACACGAACCGAACGTCGATTTCCGAGGTCGACCAGACACTCTCTACGGGCGGATTCACCGGCTACATCGAGCTCTCCGAAAACGTTCACTCGGGCGATTACTACATTGTTTACTACGGCGGCAACTCGATGAGTGTCGCCTTTGTCGGCAACCAGCGGCGTCTGCTAACCGAGGACGAAGCCTTCCAGCGCGCGGACGACGAAGTCGGTATCTACGACGTGTATGCGGTCGATATCGACGTGACGCCGTTGCCCGATTTCGAGTCGTCGACCCCGGCAGTCGGTGCCGCCGCCGGAACATCCGCTACCGACGAACACGACGCTGAGGCCGAGCCCGACACCGAAGCCGACGGAGAAGATGATCAACACGCAGTCGACTCGGCTGCAGCTGACGACCGGCCTGAGGATGTGGACGGCGAGGGGACCACCGCCACAGTGGCGGAAGACACTCCGGCGGATGACACGGCTGAGGATGACACGGCTGAGGATGACACGGCTGAGGATGACACGGCTGAGGACGACGCCCCCGAGGACGACGCTATCGATGATAGCGGAATCATCATGGGGATACCTGACACATCGTCTCGGAACAAAAACGAAGCCGCCGATGCGTCCGAAGACACTGCGGAGGACACGAACGGCGGCCAGTCGGAAACTGACCGCTCGGAGACGGCCGTCAACGAGTCCGCCGTAGCCGATGAGGACGATGGTTCGGGCGGAGTCGACGATGAGGAGCCACCGGCGGTCGACAACGAGGAAACGCCATCCCATGACGGCGAACGCTCGACACTCGACGACGCAGACGCACGGAGCGGTGCAGACGAGGAGACGGTAGACGCCGTCGACGACGCCGATCCAACGAATGAAGCTGTCGTCGACGCCGATTTAGCGGCTGAAGACGTTGACGACACTGAGCGCACGCAATCGACCGCAGCGCCAGCCGCGGCCGACGAACCGGTCGCCTCGCTCCGGGCCGAACTCGAAGCCGCAAAGCAAGAGATCAGCCGACTCAAACAACAGTTATCGTCGGGATCGGCCGTCGAATCAACTGCCGAGCCGACACGGACGCTGTCAGTCGAGAAGGCGCTTGCGGGAACCAACCTGTTCGTTCGGTACGACTCGAAAGGCAAACCGACGCTCGCGACGGTTCACGACGGGGCCGCAGATCACGTCGACGCCGAAACGGTCAACGAAAACCTCCGAATCGACCATCATACGACGTTCGACACCGACGGCCTCGCGGTCGACGGTCAGCCGTTTGCGACGGTGCTGGCCGACCGTATCGAGATGGGGTTTGCCGACTGGCTCGTCCGAAAGCTCCCGTTCGAGATTCGTGACACGAGAAACCAGAACGCGCTCGGCGGCGTGTACGACGCGCTCCCCGAAATCGACCGTGTCGAACTCCGCGGCGAGGTCGTTCTCGGTGTCGACGACGAGGGCACGACGATCACCGAAACGTACGATATGGTCGTCCGTGACAAGATGGGCGAGCCGCTGTTCATCGTCCAAATCGAGGACTCGCCACAGCCAACTGAGCCAAGCGTCATCGAGCAACTCATCCGCGACGGCAACGAGCTTTCGAGCCACACGGACGCCTTCAGCGCTGTCTTCGTGGTGTCGACGAGTTACTACGGCCCGGCGGCGCTCGAAGCCGTGTCGGATGCAACAAGCGGCGGCTTATTGAGCCGAAACAAAAAGAAGGCGTACGTCAGCGTCTCACGCAAGCGTGGTTTTCACGTGTGTTTGGCTGACCGACTCAACGGCGAGTTCGACCTGCGCGTTCCCGAGTTGTAGGCGCGATCGGTTCGTTCGAACGGGGCGTCCGCTACGCGAACGTAATCGACAAAAATCCCCATCGCCCACTCAGCCTTCGATTTCGGCGGCGTCGTCGATACGCATCGTCCGCAGTTTTTCGACGATCGAATCGATTTTGTTGTCGAGATCATCGACGAACTCCTCGGTGTGTTCGGTCTGAATTGCGCCCTGGCTGGAGGGTTCGATCAGGCTCTCCTCTTCAAGAACGCGAAGCGAGTACCGAACCTTGTGGTGTGGATAGCCCGTCTCGTTTGACATCTTGACGATGCCGATCGGTTCGTTCTCGATAACCATGCGGAGTACCTGCAAGTGCCGTTCGAGCATGTCTACTTCTTTCTCAAGTCGGTCAATCATGACATGTGCTAACTTGTCTTTGTTTGATTTAAAGGTTGCTGTCGGCAGCTCCACATTGTGAAAATAACGTGTTTGTCATTCAGCGTGATAGTAGTTAACGTTTCTGTTTGGCGAATCGGCTGGTTCAGGGTGACAGTGAGTGCTGTATCGTAATCGGTTTACCCCCCGCTGGTAAATCGACAGCCGTTATGACCGTAACTATCGTCGGCTCGCAGCTCGGCGACGAGGGCAAGGGCGCACTCGTCGATATCTGGGGTGGCGACGCCGACGTCGTTGTCCGGTATCAGGGCGGCGACAATGCCGGACACACCGTTGTCGAGGATGGAAACACCTACGAACTCTCGCTGGTTCCGAGCGGGGCCGTCCGCGACAAAATTGGAATCCTCGGTAACGGCTGTGTGATCAATCCAACGACGCTGTTTGCCGAACTCGACACGCTTCGTGAGCAGGGACTCGACCCCGATGTCCGCATCGCCCGTCGCGCACACGTTATTCTTCCCTACCACCGTGTGCTCGACGGCATCGAGGAAGAGGTCAAAAGCGACTCCGACCTCGCCGCCGGAACCACGAAGCGTGGAATCGGGCCGACCTACGAGGACAAAGCCGGTCGCCGCGGCATCCGCATTGGCGACATGCTCGATGCCGACGTGCTCCGCGAGCGACTCGAATACGTCCTTCCGCAGAAACGTGCGCTCGCCGAACAAATCTACGGGCTGGATATCGCAGGCTCCGAACACGCCGACGCCTTCGATGTCGATGCGCTCTTTGAGACCTACGCGGCCTACGGCAAACGGTTCCGCGAGGAGTCGATGACGGTCAACTGCGGCGCGTATCTCAACGACCGGCTCGCCGCTGGCGACGAGGTGTTGTTCGAGGGCGCTCAGGGAACCTCCATCGATATCGACCACGGTATCTACCCGTACGTCACCTCCTCGAACCCCTCGGCGGGCGCGGCCGCCGTCGGTTCGGGAATCGGCCCCACCGTCGTCGGCCGCGGCGAGGTCGTCGGCATCGTCAAAGCGTATCTCTCACGTGTCGGCACCGGGCCGCTGCCGACCGAACTCGACGGCACGGAAACCGAAACAACGCTCGCGGATTTCATTCGTGAGAAGGGCGGCGAGTTCGGCACGGTGACAGGTCGCCCGCGTCGAATCGGTTGGCTCGACATGCCGATGTTGCGCCACGCGGCGCAGGTCAACGGCTTTACCGGCATTGCGATCAACCACATCGACGTGCTCGCCGGTCTCGACGAAATCAAGGTCGGCCACGCCTACGAACTCGACGGCGAGACGCTGACCACGATGCCAGCGACCACCGAGCGCTGGGGCGACTGCGAACCGGTTCTCAAATCGTTCGAGCCATGGCCCGAGGTCGACTGGGCCGACGTTGCCGCCGAGGGCTACGAGGCAGTTCCGGCCGCCGCTCGGGAGTATCTCGACTACATCAAAAACGAGGTCGGCGCGCCGATTTACGCCGTCGGCATCGGACCGGGTCGCAACGAAACGGTCGTCAGAGCCAACCCGTTCGGTTCGGCGTAGTCGGCGACGGTCAGTTTGTCCGTCGCATCGTGTTGTTGTTTTCCACCCGCACATGTTGTTTTCCACCCGCACAAAGTAACACTTACACCGGTTTGTCTTCCTTTGTCGGACATGAGCGAAACGACCCTGTTAGTCGGCGGTGGCGGCCGTGAACACGCCATCGCTCGTGCGTTGGCACCGGACTGTACGCTCTATGCGTGTGCGAGCAACCGAAACCCCGGCATCATCGACCGTGCCGACGGGTTTGCGTCGATCGACGAGACCGATTCCGACGCGATCGTCGATTTCGCCGAACGTGTCGGCGCGACACTCGCTGTTGTTGGCCCCGAATCGGCCCTCAAGGCGGGCGTTGCCGATGCACTCGATGCGGCCGGAATATACACGTTTGGGCCGCAGGCAGCGGAAGCCCGAATCGAGACCGACAAGGCGTTTCAGCGGCGGTTTATGGACGAGAACGACATTCCGGGCTGCCCGGTCTTCGAGACGTTTGAGGACACTGAAGCCGCCTGCGACTACATTGACGACAGCGAAATCGACCTCGCGGTCAAACCCGCCGGCCTCACCGGTGGCAAGGGCGTCAAAGTCATCGGCGATCAGGTGACAAAAGCCGAAGCGAAAGCCTACCTCCGCGAAGAACAGTATGACCGCGTTGTCCTCGAAGAGCGTTTTGTCGGCGAGGAGTTCACCGTCCAGGCGTTTGTCGCCGACGGCGACCTCCGAACCACGCCGGCCGTTCAGGATCACAAGCGCGCCTACGAGGGTGATGAGGGCCCGAACACCGGCGGGATGGGAAGCTACAGCGACACCGGGTTTTCACTCCCGTTCATGACCGAGGCCGACTACGACGCGGCGGTCGACATCATGGAGGCAACGGTCGCGGCGCTGCCCGCCTACAAGGGCGTTCTCTACGGTCAGTTCATGCTCACGAGCGACGGCCCGAAAGTCATCGAGTTCAACGCCCGCTTTGGTGACCCCGAAGCGATGAACACGCTTCCGGTGCTCGAAACGCCGTTCGTCGACCTCCTGACCGCCGCCCGCGACGGCGACGATCTCCCCTCGCTCACGTTCTCCGAAAAAGCGACCGTCTGCAAATACGCCGTTCCGGCGGGCTACCCGACCGATCCCGACTCTGGCGCAAAAATCACCGTCGACGAGAAGAGTGTTGGCGACGGCTTGCTGTTCTATGCGAGTGTCGACGAACGCAACGACGGCTTGTACACGACGACATCGCGCTCGTTTGCCGTCGTTGGCCTCGGCGACACGATTGCCGCCGCGGAGGCCGTTGGGCAAAAAGCGTTGTCGGCGGTCGGCGATGGCCTCCGGATTCGTCACGATATCGGAACAGCCGAGCTCGTCGACTCACGAATCGATCACATGGCCGAACTGCGTGGCGAGTAGCGCCGCACCGCGAGGGTGTATCGGTTGATCGATACAGATGAATCGAGCGGACGCTCGGGAGTGGGGCCGGTCGAAGTTTTTGTACGTCCATCCCGAATCAGCACTCGTGACACGCGACGAACCCGACGAAACCGGAAGCGACAGCCGACCCAACCGGTACGACCGTCTTCAGCGAACGCCAACGCCGGGGCGACACAACTCGCTGTGGGGATGGACACGGATTCGGTCGCCACTGCGGGTCGTCAGCAACTATCTGGCCGTCTGGCTGATTCGCCTCTCACCGAGCCTGCGGCTCAAAAACTGGCTTCTCCGGCGACTCGGCGCAACCGTCGGAACCGGTGTTTCGTGGGGGTTGGAGGCGACACCCGATGTGTTTTGGCCGGAGTTGCTCACGATCGAGGATCACGCGATAATCGGCTACGACGCAACGCTATTGTGCCACGAATTTTTACAGGATGAGTACCGAGTTGGCCGGGTCGTCGTCGGTGAACGGGCAATGATCGGCGCGGGCGCAACGGTTCTTCCGGGTGTCGAAATCGGGGCCGGCGCACAGATCGGTGCCAACTCGGTCGTGACGCGAGATGTCTCCCCGGAGACAACGGTTAGTGGTGTGCCCGCAACACCGGTCGAGCGCGGAGAACGGAACGACAAAGCCGACGAATCCGACCGAGCAGCGAGGTAGACAGTCGGCTGGATCGAAAGACGACGTGGGAGAAACAAAGAGCGTCGAGAAGCACTACGCTGACTGCACGGTGACGATTCCGTTGTCGACGACGCGGTGATTCGGAATGCGATGGATTTCACTATCGGTCTCGATGCGGGTAACAAAAAGGTCGATTTCGTAGACGATACCCTGTTGACCGTCGAGAACGACTTCGTCCCCGATTGAGTACGGTTGGCTCAACAGCAGATAGACGCCGGCCGCGCCGGAGGCCAAGAACGTCTTGGTTGCGACCGCGGTGAAGACGATGAGTGCAAGCGCATAGGCCGCGAGCAACACGACAAGCGCAAGCGTAGCGACGCCGACCTGTCCGAGCGCAATCAGAATGGCAACGAAAAGGACGCTGTACTTGGCGGCGACCGGAATAATGTTGATCTCCGGAAGTTTGATGCCGCGGAGCCGTTCGGAAACCATGAGTTCGACCTTGTCGGCGACGACGATGCCGATAAGCAAAATCACGATAGCGATGAACAGTTGCGGAAGGAACACCGCAGCCGCCGACCAAAAGAGATCTCCAAACTGAAGTTCGGCGACACTAACGGCGACAAACACCGACAGAAGGATCACGAAGTAGCCGCTGAGTCTGGCGACAATTTGGACGGTCGAGGTTCCAAATTTGCCGGCAGTTCGTTCGAACGTCGTTCCCTCGATGGCTGACGAAATGCCGATTCGTTCGAGCACCCGCCGGGTGAGTTTGATGACGATCAGTCCGGAAACAACACCGAGAAGGAAGATACCGATGGCGATCCAGACACGCGGCGGAACCGCCCGAACCCACGTATCGGCTGGGAACTGGAGACTTCTCCCCATAGAAATCAGTGCTCCTCCGGATCCAGTTCCAAAATGAGTTTCCCGGATTTGAACGCTCGAACGAGACCGTCGGACTCCGACAGCACAATCGCCGTGGCGTTGGTATCGCGGGTGATTGCGCCGGCGGCCATATGCCGCGCACCGAGTCCTTTGGGCATGTCGACCCCCTCGGCAGCGGGTTCGAGATAGCGGTAGGCCGAGACGATTTTGCCCGAATCCGAAATGACGAACGCGCCGTCGAGGCGGGAGAACTCCTTGAGCATGACGTTGACGATAGGGTCGCCGACGTGAACGTGCGATTTTTCGAACGGGTTGTAACTCAGCGGGCGGGACTTGTTCATCACTTTGCCCGCGTCGCCGACGACAAACAACGCACCGACGGGTTTTCCTTTCTGACCTTTCCGACCGAGTTCGAGCGCGACTTCGAACACGTCGCGGATCACGCTTGGCTCGGCGCGAGAGTGGGTGAACAGGTCGTAAATTCCCGATCGCATGGTTTCGTCGACACGCACACGAATCGCGAAGTCGGTGTCGTCGCTGAACAGCTGACCGAGACACGCGAGATTGGTTCCCTCTTCGACGAGGTCGGCGTCCATCGCGCCCTCGATACCGAATCGAATCCGGTCTTTGATGTTGTCGAACTCGACGGGCAACTCAACGAACGTGTCGGCGTCAACGGTGTTTTCGGGCCCAACAACGACGACATCATCGATTTCGTCGAACCGCTCGTAGAACGCGCCGTTGGGTGAAAAGAGGAATACACCGTCGACATCGACCACGAGATCCGAGAGGATTTCATCGAGAGAACTCATTAAGCAAGTGATACCACCGGAGGGAGTAAAGCACTTATGGGCGAGTCAGACGCGTGACAGACACGCTCATGGCCATTCGACGAGTTTTTTCGGAAACGGCTGCTGAGAACGGTGTCCCCAGCCATCTCGCTGACGTCGCCCGCTTACCGGCGGTGACCCTCGCCAACCGTACGATGCGTGCAGCCGGATTTGAACCGGAGCAAAACGGTCACTCTCGTCGTTCATGCTGCGTCTTGGGGGCTTCAATTCGGTTCGACTCCCTCGCTCACAACGTTCGCTCAGTGCGTGGGACCGGATTTGAACCGGCGGACCCCTACGGGACAGCGTCCTAAGCGCTGCGCC
>CAYWFO010000014.1:0-22550 GCA_964457485.1 uncultured Haloferacaceae archaeon
GATCATTATACACCCGGTTCGGCGGAGCCCTCAAAAAGACTCTTGCTCGTCGTCGCCGATCTGTGGTACGAACGGGGTTGAATACCGCCAACCCCGGCCGTAACGCCAACGCCGACACCGATCCACAGCCTCTTAGCGCCGCCCTCACAACCCACTCGCATGAAACAGGTCATCGCCGCGCGGACGGATCTCGCGATGGGCCAGGGAAAACTCGCCGCCCAGGTTGCCCACGCCTCGCTGTCGGCCTACGAAGACACCGACCCGAAAACACGGCGAGCGTGGAAGGGCGGCGGGCAAAAAAAGGTCGTCGTCAAAGCGCCCGACGAATCGACGCTGTTCGAGTTGGCTGACAAGGCCCGCCGCGACGGGCTTCCCCACGCCGTCATCCGCGATGCGGGACACACCCAACTCGACTCGGGCACGGCGACGACCGTGGCGATCGGCCCGGGCGAGGAGAACCTAATCGATCGCATCACGGGCGATCTCTCGCTGTACTAATGAACCCAGCCAGCATGCAACTCGGAATGCGTCCAGCCAACACACGATTCGGAGGCAGCCGTCCGCATGGAGTGTCCGTTCATGCGTGAGGCTCATCCCATCGAACAGGCCGTCGGCATCGCATTTTACGTGAGCGACACCGACGGAATCGGCGGCCGACTCCGCGTCGACCCCGCGGATTTCCGCGTCGAAGAAATCGAGCACTTCGATCCCGAACCGATTGACGCCGACCCGGGCGCGTACCCCGAACTCCTGCTGCGGGCAACGCTTCGGTCGTGGGACACCAACGACTTCGCGGCCCGCGTTTCGGACGCGCTGGGAATCAGCCGCGAGCGGGTGTCGTGGGCCGGAACCAAGGACAAACGGGCGGTGACGACCCAGCTGTTTACGGTTCGCGATGTCGATCCCGCCGCGGTCGACGTGCTCTCGATTCGCGGCGCAAAGGTCGAGCTACTCGGCCGAACCGGCCGGCCGATTTCGTTCGGCGACCTTCACGGCAACCGGTTTACGATTCGCGTTCGCGAGGCCGAACCCGAAGCCACCGAACGAGCGCGAACCATCACGACGGAACTCAACGCCTTCGCCGACAAAAACGGCAATTCTTCGCAAGTAGGCGTTCCGAACTGGTTCGGCAACCAGCGGTTTGGCAGCCAGCGACCCGTGACCCACGAGGTCGGACTGAACATCGCCCGCCGAGAGTGGCGCGACGCCGTGCTCGCGTACGTCGCCAACCCGTTCGAAACCGAGCGCGACGAAACGCAGGCCGCACGCCAGTTCGTCGCACGCGAGGCCGCGGCCGACGATCCCGACTGGCAGGCGTGCGTGGATCGAATGCCGGGCTATCTCGGATTTGAGCGGTCGATGCTCCACCGACTCGTTGAAGATGGAGCCCAGACGCCCGAGGATTTCCGCCACGCGCTCGAAGCCGTTCCGTGGAACCTCCAACGGCTGTTTGTCAATGCCGCCCAGTCGCTCGTGTTTAACCGAATTCTTTCGGAACGACTCCGTCGTGGGCTTCCGTTCGCTCGACCGGTTGAGGGCGATGTTTGTTGTTTTGCCGACCGCGCGGCCCCCGATGAGCTGTACGCCCCCGACACCGACCGCATCCAGCGGGTTTCGGCGGATCGCCTGTCCGTGATGCAGCGACACTGTGCACGCGGTCGCGCGTTCGTTTCCGCGCCGCTCGTGGGAACCGAAACCGAACTGGCTGACGGCGAACCCGGCGAGATCGAACGCGCGGTTCTCGCCGACCTCGATCTCACACCCGATGATTTCGCGCTTCCGGGCTCCTTCGAATCGACCGGCACCCGGCGGGCGATTCTCGTCCGAACCGACCTCACGGTCGACGCCGCCGACCAACGCTTCGAGTTCGCGCTGCCGAGTGGCTCGTACGCGACCGCGTTGCTGCGTGAGTACCTCAAACAGGGGCCGCTCGATCTGTGAGTCAGACGGGGCCGCAGGTTTACATACGAAAACGACCCAGCGTCCGGTGATGCGAATCGTTCGAGACGCCGCCGATACCGCCGACCCCACCGTGTCGGGAACGGCTATTCGGGTCAGAGATGTCGCGGTCGCCTACGAACACAAGGGGTACGAACCCGAGGAGATCGTTCTGCGGTATCCCGACCTTTCGCTTGCGGCAGTTCATCGCTCGCTGGCGTTTTATTACGATCATCGCGAGCTATTCCGGTCGGCCGGCCTCCCCGACTCGCGTCGATCTCGAACGAACCACGAGCAAACTGATACAGCCACTAACGACACAACCGACCACGACACGGCAACCCGGTAGGGCGGTCGGCGACCAGACGAAGTTTTATTCGCGGATCGACTGTGTCCGATATGGATTGCCGACAGTGTCACACGCCGCTCGACAGACCGGGTGACTACTGTCTGGTCTGCAACTCGGTCAACTGTGACGCCGTCGTCGCCGTCTTCTCTCGTGATGCGGCAACGCTGACGATGCTCGATGGCGAAGAGATTCTCGGCGAGACGACAATCACGACCGTTCCCGAGGTCGACACCGACCGCGACGACAGCGCGACCGTTATCGAACTCCGCAACTTCGCGGGCCGTGTTGCCGACGAAATCCAGCGAAAGCGCCCCGAAACGGTGTTTGCGGCGGGCGAGCGCGAGCCCCTGCGCGAAACCCGCGCGCAACTACACTACGAGTTTTACCGCGTTCCCGATGACGACCCGGTTCAGGCCGTTCTTGACCGCCGTGGCCAGCGCGCGCTGGAGGTCGTCGACATTCCGCCGCGCGAGAAAATCGGCGGCAGCCATTCGACGATCATCGGCGGCCGCGCCGGACGGAACGCGATCGGTATCGTTGCCGACCATCCGCACGTCAAAAAAATCATTCCGGGGCCGATCGACGCCAGCGGAATCGGCTCCCAGCAGGGGTTGCGGGCAAAAATCACGCGCGCGGACGCCAACGGTAACGTCCGCATGTTGCTTCGCGACGGTTCGAGCGTGCAGGAAAACCGGCTGGTGACGACCGCGATGGATCTCGAAACCGGCGAGCGTGTCCGTGATGATCTCAACGGCGCGCTCGCGGCCGAAGACCTCCAATAACAACGTGTATTTGTACGTGTAGTTCGTACTCTCCTCGTGGACTTTACTGAAACGGCTGTTACACGACGATCCGTTCACGAGTATGCCGACGAGCCGATTGATGACGACACGCTGGAGACGATTTTCGAGCTGGCGACGCTCGCTCCATCCGGTTACAACCTCCAACCGTGGGAGTTTCTCGCTCTTCGCGAGACCGACTCAAAAGCGACGCTCGCAGAGATCGCCTACGGTCAAGCCCACGTTGAGAGCGCTGACACCGCGGTCGTTGTTCTCGGAAACACCGATCCGATGGCGCACGCCGAGGCCGTTTTCGATGACTGGCTCGCCAAATCCTACATTCCGGACGAGGGTGTCCGCACAGCGCTTCTCGAAAACGTCGAGGCAATGGCCGCGATGCCGGAAGCCGAACGCCGAATTTGGGCAACGCGGTCAACGGCACTCGCCGCGATGACGCTGCTGTATGCCGCGTGGGAGCGGGGCGTTGCAAGCTGCCCGATGGAGGGATTCGATCCCGACGCGCTCGTCGAAACGTTCGAGATTCCTAACGGCTACGAACCGGTAATGATTATCACTCTGGGGTACCCCGCTGACAACGCCGCTGATATCGAAAACGAACGGAAGGCCCGCCGACCGGTCGATTCTATTGTTCATTACGAGACGTTTACACCGGCAGAAAAAACGTCGTTAGAAACGCCAACGCTGAGTGACTAACGCCGCAGAGCGGCCGACCGCGCGTGTGGCGCTACCGACCACCGAGCTAGCTGACGTTCTCGAACTCGAATCGAACACCGCCGTCGACGCTCTCTTTGAGCCGAACCGTCCAGCCGTGGGCCTCGGCAATTCGGCGGACGATTGCGAGTCCGAAGCCGGTTCCGTCGGTTCGGGTGGTTTCACCGGGCTCGAACACCGACTCGCGTCTCTCCTCGGGAATGCCGGGGCCGTCGTCCTCGACGTAGAACGTAAAGGTGCCATCGGTATCCGCGCGTGTCGAGGTGTACATGACGGCCTGTAAGCCGACGCGAATCGTCACCGGCGCGGTGCTGTGTTCGATTGCGTTGCGAAAGAGGTTCTCGAAAACCTGCGCAAGCCGGTTGGGGTCGCCGTGGACGGTGAACTCATCGACAATGCGGAGTTCGCTAGTGTTTGTCTCGACGACCTCCCAGCACCGCTCGAGCAACGTGCCGATTTCGATCGGTTCTTTCGTGTCGACCGTCTGGCCCTGTCGTGCCAGCGTCAACGAGTCCTCGATGATCGCCTCCATCCGATCAAGCGCGGTGTCGACGGTCGCCAGATGCTCGCTGTCACAATCGTTTCTCGCGAGATCGGTTCGACCCTGTGCGACGTTGAGCGGGTTGCGAAGGTCGTGGCTCACGATACCGGTAAACTCCTCGAGGCGGTCGATCTGGCGTTCGAGTTCCTGTTCGTACTCGTGGCGTTCGATTTCGTAGCTCGCCCACTGTGCCAAGGCGGTGACCGCCGGCCGGTGGGTCTCGACGACATCGGGTGCTCGCGGCTCGCGGTCGGCAAAACACAGCGTGCCGTAGGTGTCGCCGTCGACAGCGAGTTTCGCGCCGACGTAACATCGGATCCCCCACTCGGTGTAAACCGCCAGTGAGTCGAGCGATTCGGCGGTCGCATCGGCGATGGCGATCGCCTCGCCGTCGTCTCGCTCGACGGTGTGCTGGCAGTAGTTGTCGGCCAGCGGCGTCGACAACCCGGGTTCGATCGTCTCGTGGTCACCGACTGCCGACACAATCTCCATCGTGCCGTTCTCGATTCGAGTGAGATAGCCGATCGGATACCCCAGCTCTCGGGTACCGATTTCGAGCACGGAATCGAGCTTCTCGGCAAACGAGAGACCCGCTTGATTCGTCGTTTCATATAGTGTTGCGAGCGCTGCGGTCGGGTGGATATTTGAGTGTCTGTTGTCCGCCGTTGACGAACACTCGATGACTCGCTCAACCCGATGTGCCAACAGGTTGAGTGCGTCCGCCGTGTCGGCATGCACGCAGTCGGTCGCGCCCGCGGTGAGCACTTCGTTGGCCTCGATTTCGGCCGCAGCCGCGAACACGACAATCGGGAGCGACTCGTCGGCCGTCCGAACCGTTTCGACGACCGACCGTGTGTCGCCGTCGTCGGCCGCGTTGCCGATAACGACGCAGTCAGCAGGCTCGCTGTCGTGCGAATCGAGCGCTGCTCGCACCGTTGGCTCGGTTGCCAGCCGCAGTCGTGTACCCGTCGTGGCCGAACTGAGCGACGCCCGCTCTGCGAGCGTGGCTGGCGGATCCACGAGGAGAACCCGGTACGTCGACATTACGATCCGATAACGAATGCATGTCGTAAATAATGATGGTCTCAGCGAGCGCCTCGCGCGTGACTCAGGCGTTGGTTTCGACAGCCGTCTCGAACAGCGATTCGAGCGCGGTTTCGACCGCCGCTGCGGCCGCGTGCAGGTCGGACACCGCAACGTACTCGCGTGCAGCATGTGCAACGCCGCCCTCGTCGTCGGCGAGCACGCCCGGTCCGAAAACGACCGTTGGCGCGTCGTCCGCGAAGTACGAGGCCTCGGTCGCCGCGTCGAACGCCCGAATCTCGCCACCGCTCGCGTTCTGTAGCGCCCGCACCAGCGCCGCGTCGGCGTCGGTAACGAACGGATCGGGAAACGGCGTCTCCGGTCGGATAAGGTCGACAGCAACCGACAGCGGCCCCGCGACGCGCGATTCGAGATACCGCTGGAGCGATTGTTCGAATGCGTCGCTCGTCTCGGGCGGCACGCTTCGCCGGTCAACCGTGAGCGACACGGTTTCGGGAACTCGGTTTGGCGCCTCGCCGCCGTCGAGCACCGTCGGCGTGAGTTTCGGCTCGCCAAGTCGGTCGTCCGAGCCGGTTCCGACGTGCTCATCGTACGCGCGCAGCGCGGTCAACACGTCGCCACCGCCGAACACCGGGTTGGCGTCGTCTGCAAGGCTTGCGGCGTGGCCGCCGGGGCCCGACACGGTTATTGTCGCTTCACACTGCCCGCGGGCGGCGACACAGACGTCGAGGCCGGTCGGCTCACCGACGATGTAGCCGTCGGCCGACAGGGTGGGTGCGAGCGCACCGGCACTGGACTGAGTCGTTTCTTCGTCTGGCGTCACCGCCATCGTGAGCGCGCCAGCTCCGGGATCGACCCGGCAAAACGCCGCGAGCAACGCGGCTAGCGACCCCTTCGAGTCGCACGCGCCGCGGCCGCGAACAACGTCGCCGTCTCGCGAATACGGCACGTGCGGTTTGACCGTGTCGAGGTGCGTGTTGAGCACGAAATGGGCGGCGGCCGGATCGGCTTCGCCACGACTCACGATCACGGTTCCCGTGTCGTCGACGCGCGGCGAAAACCCCGCCTCGGTGAGTGTGTCGACGAGCATTGTTCGCATCGCTTCAACGCTCCGGTGTGAGGGCGTTTCGACGGCCTGTGCGTGAAACGCTTCGAGATCGAACCCGGCCGGTTGGTGCATCGTCGACTCCTCGCGGCTCACTGTTCGACTCGGGTCACGTCGTCGAGCGTTTCGCGGCGGCGAACAACCCGACTCTCGTTCGATTCGAGCGCGACTTCGGCGGGTCGCGGCTGGGAGTGAAACTGGCTGGCGAGTTCGTAGCCGTACGAGCCGGCGTTGCCGATGGCGAGAATGTCGCGCCGCTCGGGACGGGCGATCGGCCGATCGGTCGCAAACACGTCGGCGCTGGTACAGACCGGCCCGCCGACGGTCGCGGCGATCGGCTCGCGATCGGGCGCGGTGACGTTCCGCAGTGGATGGTACGAGCCGAACATCGCGGGTCGAATCAGCGTCGCGAGGCTTGCGTCGACGCCGACGACTGTCGCGGTTGGTGTCTCTTTGATCGTATTCACGCGGGTGAGAATCAGCCCCGCGTCGGCGACGACGTAGCGCCCCGGTTCGAGTGTAAGTTGGGCATCGATCTCGCCGACTGCGTCGCGAACCATCCGTGCGGTTTTATCGAGATCCAGCGGGGGTTCGTCCTCGCGGTACGGCACGCCGAAGCCGCCGCCGATGTCGACGAACTCGAGATCGCCAACGCGGCGGGCCATCTCGCCGACGCGCTCGATCGCCCGGCAGTGGTCGTTGAGATCATCGGTCAGCACGCCGCTGCCCGCATGCGAGTGGAGGCCGACGAGCTCGAACTCCGCGCGGACGCGGTCGGCGACGGCGGGCACCTGTTCGTAGGGAATTCCGAACTTCGCGTCGTTGCCGGTGGCGACTTTCTCGTGGTGGCCGGTGCCGATTCCGGGGTTGATCCGGATCGCGATCCGGCCGTCGTAGCCGCGTTCGGCGAGCCGATCGAGCGTGTCGGTCGCGCCGATCGTGATCGTCAGTCCCGGTGCGTCGCTCGCGAGTTCGACGGCGTAGTCGAGATCGTGCGCCGGCGGGTTGACGGCGGTGTACTGCAGCGTGTTCGGATCGGCTCCGGCGTCGATCGCGCGCTGGAGTTCGCCCCACGCCGCACACTCGATGTCCGCGCCCGCCGCCAGCAGTGCGCGGAGCACCGACTGGCCGGTGTGCGCCTTTGCGGCGTACATGACGTGCGCATCGGGAAAGGCGGCCGAAAACCGGCGGTAGTTGGCCTGGACGCGGTCGAGATCGGTGACATACAGTGGCGTGCCGTACTCCTCGGCGAGTTCGCGAAGCTGGGCGTGATCCCAGTCGGCGAGCCGGCGAACGGCCGGCGAGTCGGCGACTTCGACGTTGCTCATTGTCCGTTGTGGGGTCGCTCGGCGAATCAATGTGTTGGTTGGCGGCGTCTGTGGCGACGGTCGGTGGGGCGGTTCGTGGCGATAGTCATCGCGGTCGCCGGCGCTGGGTTACGGTACTCCGGTCGGTGGGCTCGCCCGCGGCGTTAACACCGCGTCTCACCGAAACTCGATACGAATCGGTGGCTCGTCGGGTGGATGGTCGGTTCGGACGTACCGCACACCATCGTCGGTGTGGCGTGTCTCGAACACCCGAACCGAGACCACGAGTCGGCTCCGCGGCAGCGTTGCCCGCAAGACGGGGCCGCTGGAGGCGATGACGACGTACGGTGGCGCGGCGACCGGCGGGGCCGACAGTGACGCACCCGCAGCCGACACGAGCGACTCCAGCACCGTCGGGCACGCGGCCAATGCGCCGGTTTGTTCGAGTCGTCGCCGAAGCGGTTCGGTAATCCGGTCGGGCGTTGTCGTCGCCGGCCGACCTGCATGTCGCGCGTCGAATCCGCCAGCCGTCGCGTTCGCGCACTCGACAACCGCCGACAGCACCGGCTGGTGTTCGTCACGAAAACGCTGTTCGACTCGCGCAGCGAGAGACACAGTGGACGAACGCCAGCCCGGAGTAAAGTCCTCGCGTTTTTGTCGTTCGAACGCCGGTATCCGATATGAACCCAGCCGAGATCGAAGCCGAGATTGAAGCGGCAATCGAGGACTGCGAGGCGACCGTCAGCACTCCCCGCTCGGTCGATCAGAACTTCGAAGATGCCCATTTCGCGGCGACCGTTATTTCGCCCGCCTTCGAGGGCAAGAGTCTCGTCGCTCAACACCAGCTCGTCTATGACGCACTCGGTGAGGCAATGACGACCGACATTCACGCTATCGAACTCAAAACGTATACGCCCGAGGCGTACGCCGAGCACGGCGACGGCTGAGACGGCCGACGCCGGCGCGGTTCGTCAGCCGGTGTACCGTTCGGCCCACGCGGATCCAGCGGGCTACCGCTCTGTCAACGCGCGTCCAGCGCCTACCGCTCGGTTCGCGCGCCCGTCGATCAGAGCTTTTAGGCCCTATTCGCTCTTTCGCTGAGCCATGACGGACGAGTTCCGAACGGAATCCGACAGCCTCGGCGAGATGCAGGTACCACGGGACGCCTACTGGGGCGCACAGACCCAGCGAGCGATCGAGAACTTCCCGATTTCGGGAATCAGCTTTGGCCGGCGGTTCATCCGCGCGCTCGGGGTCGTCAAAAAGGGCGCTGCACAGGCCAACCGCGACCTCGGCTTGCTCGATGACGACGTTGCCGACGCGGTGATAGCCGCCGCGGACGAGGTAATCGCCGGCGAGCACGACGACCAGTTCCCGGTCGACGTGTTTCAGACCGGCTCTGGAACCTCCTCGAACATGAACGCAAACGAGGTGATCGCCAACCGCGCGGCCGAGATTCTGGGCCACGAGATCGGCGACCGCGCGGTTCACCCCAACGACCACGTCAACTACGGCCAGTCGAGCAACGACGTGATTCCGACCGCGATGCACGTCGCCTCGCTCGAAGCGCTGGCGAACGACGTCGTCCCCGCGCTCGAAACCCTTCGCGACGCGCTCGCCGAAAAAGAGGAAGCGTTCGACGGCGTCGTCAAAACCGGCCGCACCCATCTGCAGGACGCCACGCCGGTTCGTCTCGGCCAGGAGTTCGGCGGCTACCGCAGCCAGATCGAGAAGGGAATCGGCCGCGTCGAGCGCGTCGAAAACAGCCTCGCCGAACTCGCGCTCGGCGGCACTGCCGTCGGAACCGGGCTCAACACCCATTCGGCGTTCCCCGAGCGCGCGGCCGACTTCATTGCCGCCGAGACGGGCCTGCCGTTTCGCGAGGCCGACAACCACTTCGAGGCCCAGGCCGCCCACGACGCGATGGCCGAGGCCCACGGCGCGCTCCGAACGGTCGCCGGCAGCCTCACCAAGATCGCCAACGATCTCCGGCTTCTCGCGTCGGGACCGCGAAACGGTCTCGGCGAGATCGAGCAACCCGAAAATCAGCCGGGCAGTTCGATTATGCCCGGCAAAATCAACCCCGTTGTCGCCGAGGCGGTCAACCAGGTACACACGCAGGTCGTCGGCAACGACGCGGCGGTGGCGGCGGGCGCGTCGGGCGGTCAACTCGATCTCAACCTCTACAAGCCGGTGCTCGCACACAATCTGTTGCAGTCGGCGGAGCTCATCGCCAACGGCTCGACCGTTTTTGCCGAGCGGTTTGTCGGCAAACTCGCAGCCAACACGGAGCACTGTGCCGACCAGGTCGAAGGGTCGATGGCGCTGGCGACCGCGCTCAACCCCGCAATCGGCTACGACGCGGCCGCGAAAGTTGCTAAACAGGCGCTCGCGGAGGGCAAGACGGTTCGAGAGGTTGCGATCGCAGAAGGGTATCTCAGCGAGGCGGAAGCCGACAAAGTGCTCGATCCCGAGGCGATGACCCATCGAGGGATTTTGGGGACAACCAACTAGCCCGATCAGGCAACCGTTGTGCGAGCGATCGTGCTGGTTGCCTCGGTACCGCTCCAGCCGACCCGAATCGCTCGAAGCAATTATATCGCCGGCGACGAGTGTCAAAAAAGCACCCTGTTTCGGCGCGCCGCGCCGACAACCAACCAGACCACACATACACGCCATGACCGAAACCACTGCATCCCACGACGCCGCTGTAGAGGAGATTTTTGATTCACTCGCCGCACTCGCGCCAGAGATTCGCGCCTCACTGCCGGGGCGACGCCACAAAAGCACCGACGTCAACCCGAGTGGCGAAGAGCAACTGGCCGCCGACGCCCACGCTGATGTCATGCTTGAAGAGGCGCTACGCGAAATCGATGCCATCGGCCAGTACGGCAGCGAGGAACAGGCCGCCCCGATCGATCTGGGCGACGGCCCGCTCTCGGTCGCACTCGACCCCCTCGACGGCTCCTCTAACGTCCCCTCGAACAGTCCGGTCGGCACCATCATTGCGGTGTTCGAGGGCGAGCTCCCCGGCCACGGCGACGACCTCGTTGCCGCCGCGTACGTGCTGTTCGGCCCGATCATGACGATGGTGACCGCCCACGAGGGTCAGGTGGCCGAATCGGTCGTCGAGTTCGGCGAGCGCGACATCATCTCCGAGGATCTCGCGCTTCCCGACGATCCGGTCGTCTACGGAACGGGAGGGCCTCACCCCGACTGGACGAAGGGCTTCACCCGGTTTGTCCAAGAGATCGAAGACGAGCTCAAACTCCGCTACGGCGGCTCGATGGCCGCCGACATCAACCAGGTGCTCACCTACGGCGGGATCTTCTCGTATCCCGCGCTCGAATCGGATCCACACGGCAAACTGCGGCTCCAGTTCGAAGCCCTGCCGATGGCGTACATCATCGAATCCGCCGGCGGGGCGTCCTCGGACGGCACCCAGTCGATTCTCGATGTCGAGCCGACCGAGTTCCACCAGCGCGTGCCCGTCTACCTTGGCAACGTCGAACTTGTCGACCAACTCGAAGCCACGCTCGAATTTTACGAATCGATCGCGTGAGTCGGCCGCGGCTTCACTCGGCGAATGCGACGGGGTCGGCCGCCAGAGTTGACGGCCAGTTCGTTTGGCTGGTTCGTTTGACGCTCGCGTTGTCATCGAGCCCCCTCAACTGCAGTGGCGTCTTCGCTCTCGACCGTGGAATTAGACTCGGTCGAAAACGCCTGTAGACGGGCGTAATTCGGGTGTTTGAGCGGTAAAACCCGAACGCTCAAGTAGCGATTGACGAAAACGGTTCCATGGAGGTTGATGGCGCTCGCGAGCGGTTTCGGCGCGCCTCATGGGCCAACGTCGTCGGCAACGCGGCCAAAATCCTCGTTGAGGGAGCCGCCGGCATCGCCTTCGGCTCAGTCGCGCTCGTTGCCGACGCCGCCCACTCGGTTGGCGACCTCATTGCCAGTGTTGTTGTGCTCGTCTGGGGGAGCAGTTCGTACGAGCGCCCCGATGAGAACCACCCCCACGGCCACGAGCGAATCGAGCCGCTGACCGCGTTGTTCGTCGGACTGGTCATCGTTCTGCTCGGCGGCTATCTGTTGTACGAATCGGTTCTTGGCTTCCTGTTCGGCACGGATGTCCGATTCAGCTACGTTCTGCTCGGCGCGCTCGGATTCGCAATGGTTGATATGTTCTTGGTCTATCAGTACACCGTTCGCAAAAACGAGGGGCTCGGCTCCACCGCGCTCTCGGCGCTGGCGACCGACTGTCTCAACGATCTGTACACGACTGTCGCCGCCGCAATCGGCGTGTTCGGCGTGTTGTTCGGCTATCCGATTTTTGATCCGGTCGCCGGCGGCCTCGTCAGTCTGCTGGTTATTTATCAGGGAATCGAGATCGGACGTGAAAACCTCGAGTATCTCGTTGGGGCCGCGCCGACCGACGCCAAGCGCGACGAAATCACCGCGACAATCAAGTCCCACGAGACGGTCGAGGGAGTCCACGATCTGACGGTGTTTTACGACGGCACGCTGCTCGAAATCGAGGTTCACGTCGAGGTCGACGGCGAGATGACTATTCGTGAGGCCCACGACCTCGAATCCGAGTTGATCGACGAACTCGAAGCGCTCAACGAGGTCGGCGACGCGCACATCCATCTCGATCCCTCCGGACTTGGCGAGTGGAAAGAGGCCGTCGACCGCGAGTTGCGGTTCGAAGAACCCTGAGTCTGGACTGTGCGAACTGCGGCGGTCGATCGACACTGCGTTGATCGCAGTCCCCCGAAGCGGCCGGCATAGACACCGATTTATTCGCTGGATTCGTCGGGTATCGTGTGCAGATTGTGGGCTACGATTCGGCCGAAAACGGGCTGTTCGTGAGCCACGCACGCGGCCAATGCGACGCGGTCGGCTCCGATTGCGATGTGGAGACGTCCGCCACTGACAACGCAGATGAACCCACCGACCGCGACGAGATCGAATTCGTCTCGGTGTCGCCCGGCACCGAACTCACCTACACGCTGGGCGAGCGCCACTGTGCAGGCACGATCCACGACAGCCGCCACATCGCCTGCGACAACCCAAACGCGCCCTACTGCGACGACCACCGCCACACGTGGGTCTGTGCGCGCTGTACCGGCACCTGTCTCAAAGACGAGATGGACTGCTTCGAGGAACACGCCATCTACCTCGCGGCGTTTGCGCCCGACTCGTTCAAAGTCGGCGTCACCAAACACTGGCGGCTCGAAACCCGTCTCCGCGAGCAGGGGGCCGACCGGGCGGCGCACATCAACACGGTTGCAAACGGTCGGATCGCCCGCGAACTGGAGGCCGAAATTGCCGAGCGAATCCCGGATCGGGTTCGCGTGCCGACAAAGCGCGCCGGGCTCGGCGACCGCGTTGACGACGACGCGTGGACCGAGTTGCTCTCGTCGTTCGAGCCGATCGAGACCGTTTCGTTCGACTACGGCCTCGACCTCGACTCGCAGCCGGTTGCCGAAACGATCGCGACCGGGACGGTTCGTGGAACCAAAGGCCGGCTTATTGTCATCGACCGCGGCGGATCGAGTTACGCTGTCGACTTGCGCGAGCTTGTGGGCTACGAGATTCGCGACGAACCGAGCAGCCGACAGCTCCAATCCAGCCTCGGCTCGTTCGGGTGAGTAGGGGTTTCGACCGTCATAGATCACTCACCGAGCGCCAAAATGAATAACGGTTTTCCGTCCGCCCGTCGAACACCGGGTATGTCAGAAGGCACACCGGACGGCAACGATGAGCCAGACCAGCCCGCGGCCGACACCAGCGGTGAGAGCGAGACCGACGACGAGATCGAGGAAAAATCCTTTCGCGAGCGCGTCGAGGAGATTCGCGAGAAACGACAACAAGAACGCGAGGCTCGCGGCGAGGAGGGTGGCCCAAGCCCCGAAGAAATGATGGGCGGCGGCCCTGGAGCGGGCGGCCCAGGGGGTATGGGCGGCGGCAACCCGTTCGCACAGATGATGAGCGGCATGATGGGCGGCGGCTCGGGAGCGGGCGGCCCGGGCGGCATGGGTGGCGGCCCCGGCGGCCCCGGCGGACAGGGAAGCGACCGCGGCGAGTCCGGTGGCAACGAACAGTTGGTTCGTGAGGTTCGCCAACTCCGCGACGAGGTTCGCGATGTCAACCGTGAGCTTCGTCGAATTGCCGACGCACTCGAAGACGACTAAACCGAGACTGCGTCGCTGCCGACTGTTGTTATTGGTATCGCTTTCGATGCCATTCGGTTGTGTCTTCGTCCGGAACAGCTAACTGCTGATGGCTCCCGACTGCAGCGTATGAGTATCGCCAACGAGCGCATCGACATCCTGTTCGCGCACGCCAAACGAGCGGCCGCAAACGGCGAGTTCGACCGCTCTCGTGAGTACGTTCGACTCGCGCGGCGAATTGCCGAGCGCAATCGTTGTGGGTTGTCGCGAGCGTTCCGACGGTTTACCTGCGGACGATGCGATGTCGCACTCCGCCCCGGCGTTAACGCGCGTGTTCGCGTTCGCGACGGCCGGGTCGTTATCCGGTGTGACTGCGGGGCGACCCACCGGTATCCGTACACCGACTGAGCCGGCTGTCGGCTGTTCGGTGGCTTCGGTTCGGTCGTCTTTTTTGCTCTTCGGTTCTTTCACTGCCGACAGCGTGGCGGACTGAACCCGTAGGCTTTTGAGTTATCCGCTCCGATTTGTCGGTAATGAAAGAGTCGCTCATGGACATCATCTGCTGTCCGCTTGACAAACACGAACTCGAACTCGACGTCGAAACGCGCGATGGCGACGAAATCATCGAAGGAACGTTGACCTGTCCGGAGTGCGGTGAGGAGTATCCCATCGAGGACGGGATTCCGAACCTCCTCCCGCCGGATATGCGCGACGAAGCGGCAGCGTAGCTCTCCGCAAGCCTGTAGTTTTTTCTCCCCTGCGCGCAACGCCCACCTGTGGGACGACTCACCGTGGATCTCAACGAGGATGGCTTGCATTCGATAGCGTCGCCATCGGCGTTCGAAACCGACGGTCCGTTCGAAATCTGGTTTCACAATCACGGCGAAGCCGTCCATGTTCACTGTAGTCTCGACGACTCGTTGTCCTCGGTCGCTCGGCTGGGCGAAAGCAACCACTACGTCGACCGCGCGGCGACCTATCCGGTCGTCGTCGACGTCTATCCCGGCGACGACCCGGTTTCGGGCGAACTAACCATCGCGACGGGCTACGGCTCGAAAACAACCCGAACGACCGTTACTGTCGGCCCGCCCGACCCCGAACCGGAGGGGATTCCGACCGACGAGCGGTTCTCGAAACCCAAACCACGCGAGCCCGAAACGCCCTCGATCTTCGAACGGATTGCCGCAATCAACGTCTTCCGCCCCGCCGGCATCTCGTTGTGGCTCATCCTGTTCGGCGTGCTCGCCATCGGTCTGGCGGCTTATGTGGCGCTGTTACTCGAAAGCCAAATCGTCGTCCTCGGCGCGGTTGTTGTCGCGTTCGGTGTTGTTACCGCGCTTGTTTTGAGCAGCCAACGGTAGTCGGCTCCACTGTCGCCAGCACAACCGCGTTCACGCTCCGCTCAGTCGTCCGACTCACCGTGGTCGGGCGTGTGCCGGCGTACCCGTTCGATTGCGTTCGCGATATCCGCACCGGCGTCGCCAGCGCGTTCGAGAATGACATCGGCGGTCAGTTCTTCAGTGCCGACCGCGCCGCCGTACCAGATTCGATGGCCGTCGACCGCGGCGGGCACATCGTAGCCTGTCCGGTAGTCGTCCGTGAGCCCCATGTCTTCGAGAATGTCCTCTCGAGTGTGGTAGCCGTCGGCGATAAACAGCGGAACGACGATGATATCCTCGCTTATGAACTGTTCAGATGTGAGCCGTGAGCGACGATGACGAGCGATTGCATTAACGGATGAAAGGGCGTGACGCTCTTATCAACTTCGTCCGTCGCCGAGCGGATCGTGTCGCCGTCGAAATCGTCATATCGGTTGGCGTCCCGACTGCAAGCATGTCACTTGCGGCCGACACCCGCGAGGCCGTTCGCAACCGGCCCGTGCTCTATGACGCGCTGTGCGCCGGTATCGTCAACTACACCGCTGCGGCCGAGTCGCTGGATGTCGACGGCGACACCGACGCGATCGCGACCGCGATTCGACGCTTTGGGCAGTCGCTCGCTGCCGAGGACGACGAATCCTCAACGGGCGCTGCGGCGAATGACCTGGCCGACGACACGGTCACGGTTCGGATGCGAAGCGGCCTGGACCGCGTTGCCGCCGAGTCGCTGGTGGTGGCCGTCGATGGTCGTGGGCTGTCGCCGACCCAGTCGACACATGGGGAGAAAACGCAGCCGGATCAGCCGGCCGAGACCGAACTGACAGGCGACTCCGGCACGGGGCGGCTCACCGCCATCGAGGCCCGCGGGTCGCTCTCGCCGACGGCGTTGCCACCGGTGATTCGTCGGCTGCGAATCGCGGACGTGTCAGTTCTCGCCGCGGCCGCCGACGCCGACGCGCTCGTCGTTGTGGTTCCACAACGTGCGGGCGTTCGCGCGCTGCGGACGGCCGAGCGCGCGCTTTCACCTACGGCTGCGCGGCGAGATCGGTGAGTTCGACCCGATCGGCGTCGAACGCGATTCCGTCGCCCGATTCGAGTCGCGTCCCCGACACGCTCACCATCCGTGAAGCGACCGCAATGCCCTGTTTGAGCGCCGTTCGAGCGTCGTCGCCCGCGTCGAACGCGGCCAGCACGCCTGCGAGCATCGCGTCGCCAGCGCCGACCGTGTCGGCAACCTCGACGGCGAGCGCGGCGGCGTACAGCCGCTCTGTGTCGCCAATCGCGAGCGCACCCTCCGCGCCGAGTGAAGTGATGACCCAGCGAAACCCCTGTGCGCGCAGCGCGTCGGCGGCCGCGATACAGTCCGCTCGCGAGTCGACCGGTGCGCCGGTTGCGGCGGCGAGTTCCTCGCGGTTGGGCTTACAGAGGAGATACTCGCCGTCGAGCTGACTGAGGAGTTCGCCGCCGACATCGACCGCAGTCTGCCACGATCCTGCGGCCGCAATCCGGTCGATATCGCTCGATCCCAGTCCCGGTGGAAGGCTGCCCGCAACCAACACGACCTGTGGGTCATACTCGTCGAGCACGCCGATGATTCGGTCGATACTGTCGGCGTCGACTCGTGGCCCGCGATGGTTGATCTTGTACTCCTCATGGCGGGCCGTGATTGTCGTATTCAGGCGGGTTCGACCCGCAATGTGGACTAGTGCGTTGGCCACGCCGTCGGCGTCAAGTTCGCGTTCGATGTACGCGCCAAGGAAATCACCAACGAGGCCGGTGGCGACCGTGTCGACGCCGAGGGTGTGGAGATACTGGGCAACGTTGATTCCCTTGCCACCGGCATCGAATCGATCGGTGTCGGTACGGGCGACTTCGTCGGGTTCGGGAAACGTTTCGAGCTGAATCGTATGGTCGACAGCCGGATTGAGTGTGACGGTGCAAATCATTGTGGTGTCCTCCTCACGACCGTCACGTCGGCTGCATCGAACCGTTCGGCAAGTTCGCCGGTGACCTCACTGTCAGTAATGAACAGATCGACGGCGTCGAAGTCGGCAAAGCTGATGAAGCTCTGTTCGTTGAGTTTCGAGCGGTCGCTCACGAGCACGACACGATTGGATTTCTCGATCATGAGCGATTTGATCGTCGCTTCCGACTCGTTCGGGGTCATTAGTCCCCCCGTGGGATGAATGGCATTCGTGCCCAAAAACAACAGATCGAACGTCATCCGATCCATGAACCGCTCGGCGCTCGGTCCGACAAGCGAGTAGGTCGGACTGCGGAGCGTTCCGCCGGTGAGTTTGACCGTGATGCCTTTTTCGCCGAGCTCCATCGACTGTAGCGGGGAGTTCGTAACGGCCAGAATCGAGTCGTTGGGTTCGAGCTGTGTGGCGATCTGCATCGTAGTCGATCCGGCGTCAAAGAACACCGCTTGGTTGTCGTGAATCTCCTCGACGGCCCGCTCGGCAATCGCGGTTTTGGCTTCGAGGTTCTGGACCTCACGTTGGCGGTAGCTCTGCTCGTGGCCCACGGAGGTGGCCGGTACGGCTCCACCGTGTGATCGTTCGACGAGATCTTTCTGTGCGAGCGCGTTGAGATCGCGTCGGATCGTTGCCTTCGAACAGTCCATCCGCGCGGCGAGTTCGTCGACCGAACAACCACCCTCCTCGGTGACGAGTTCGACAATCTCTCGTTGACGTGCTTCAGGTAACATGGGCGTCGATACACGATCCTTTCTGTGCGGTGGTAATAGTGATTATGCAAAAATCCGAATGAAATTGATTGAAAGAAAGTAAACAGTCCTGTTTTATCTTTGCATTATGCATATACAATCAGTATTGCCGGAATAACCGTGTTGGATTCGCGCGCATCCTGCCCATTTCTCCGCCACTGACGCATGCGACCCCCGGTTGTTCGGGATTTCTCCGCCAAATCTCCCATTATTATTTGGTTGTTATTTGTTATTTTGTATTTTTAGTGTATACTATATATAAATTTTTGTTTAAATAACCAGAAACAATCAAATTCGGTATTACTTTTGCATACCGTTGGTTATGGGGAAGTACCACCAATGGTAACTAACGATCAGTCAGAAAGTCAGCTCCGGTCGAATCTCACCACGCTCAAAGAACACCTCATGACAGGGGTCTCGTTCATGATTCCGTTCGTCACGATCGGCGGAATTTTCCTTGCCATCGGCTTCATGATCGCCGAGTTGCCGTTCACCGAGGGCGACACCGAGACCGTGTTTGAGGCCACCGGCTCGCTCGGTTGGTACTTCGCCGAAGTCGGCGTGCTCGGTCTGACGATCATGATTCCGGTGCTCGGGGCGTTTATCGCCTACTCGATCGCCGACAAACCCGGTCTCGCGCCAGGATTCATTCTCGCGTACGTTATCCAGCAACCCCAAGTAATCGATGCAGCGGGTGCACTCGTCGGCATCAACGCTGAAGGAGCGGTTGCCGGCTTTCTCGGCGCAATCGTTGCCGGTCTGCTCGCCGGCTACGTTGCGCGCTGGATGAAAACCTGGAACGTCCCGTCGATGGTGCGGCCGATGATGCCGATTCTCGTGATTCCCGTGTTCGCGACTGCGCTGCTTGCGCCGGTCGTCATTCTCGCACTCGGTGTGCCCATCGCGCTCGTTGACTCGTTTCTCACGAGTACGCTCGAAGGCATGCAGGGTGCCAACGCGGCGCTGCTCGGGCTCATTCTCGGCGCGATGATGGCGTTCGACATGGGCGGCCCGGTCAACAAGGTCGCCTACGTGTTCGGCACCGTCCTCGTCGCCGACGGCATTTTCGGACCGATGGCTGCCGTGATGATCGCCGGCATGACGCCGCCGCTCGGCCTCGCGCTCTCATACTACATCGCGCCGCACAAATACCCCGAAGAGATGCGAGAAAGCGCGGTCGCTGCGGTTCCGATGGGCTTTTCGTTCATCACTGAGGGCGCGATTCCGTTCGCGGCGGCCGACCCTGCCCGCGTGATCCCGAGCATCATGGTCGGCAGCGCCACGGCCGGTGCGGCCGCGATGCTGCTCGGCGTAACGATGCCCGCACCCCACGGCGGCATCTTCGTCGTCATTCTTTCGAGCAGCATCCTCGGATTCCTCGCGTGTATCGCGCTCGGCGCGGTCGTAACCGCCGTGATGGTGACACTGCTCAAATCCGATTACGAGGGTGATACTGCCGAGACGGCAGCCTAACGACCCCTGTCGACTGCGCTCACCACCACATTTCATCACCACCCTTTCACACTATCCACTCAATGGCACCAGACGACCACACACCACTGACCACCGAACTGATCGATCTCGACACCGAGCCGAAAACGAAATCCGACGCGATCGAGCACCTGCTCAATCTCGCGGTGCGCGCCGGTCGCGTTACTGACCGTGAGCAGGCGCTCGCCGATCTCACCGCAAGAGAGGCCGAAGCGACGACCGGCGTCGGCATGGGCATCGGCATACCCCATGCAAAAAGTGGTGCCGTCACCGCACCGACAATCGTCTTCGCTCGCGCGCCCGCCGGGATCGACTTCGACTCGATGGACGACAAGCCGGTTACGCTGGTGTTCATGTTGCTCGTTCCCGAACACGGCGGCGATGAACATCTCTCGATGCTCAGTTCGCTGTCTCGCGCACTCATGCACGATGAGACACGAACCGCGTTGCTGGAGGCCGAGTCGCCCGAACGCGTCGAATCGGTTATTTTGGAGGCCGTCGAATGATCGAGCGCACCCTGACGGTCGTTCCCGAGGACGGCCTCCACGCCCGCCCCGCCTCGGCGCTGGTTGAAGCGGCCAACGCCTCGGACAGTACGGTCACGATCGGCCCCGTTGATGGCGACGCCGTCGACGCCGCAAGCATGCTTGCGGTGACGGGGCTGGGTGTGGCCGCCGGCGACGACGTCGTCCTCACCGTTGAGGGATCCGACGAGGCCGAGACGGCCGAAACACTCGAATCGATTCTCACCACTCCCGAGCACTGACGACACAGCACTTAGGTTCGTCACCATCCATTCCCACCCATGACACACACCATCTCCGGCGTGAGCGCCACACCGCTGTCGGGCCTCGGCACCGTCCGCTGGTACCGTCCAGCCGACCAGTTCGATCCGACGAGCGTTGAAGCGAGCGACCCGGACACCGAACACGACCGCTTCGAAACCGCCACCGAAACCGCGGGCGACGAACTCGAAACCGAGCGCGACCGGACGCGCGAGCGGGTCGGCAGCGAGGAGGCCGCCGTCTTCGACGCGCATCTCCAGTTTTTGGGCGACCCCCAACTTGTCGATTCGATCGAGACCGCAATCGACGACGGTGCGGCCGCCGAGGCCGCCGTTGCCGACGCCTACGGCGACGCAGTCACCCAGTTCGAGGGGATGGACGGAATGATGGCCGAACGCGCCGACGACCTTCGAGACATCCGCGACCGACTGCTTCGGATTCTCTCGGGCGGCGAGCGCACCGATCTGTCGGCGCTTCCCGACGGAACCGTCCTGTTTGCGGAGCGACTCACGCCCAGCGATACCGCCCAACTCGATCCCGATCGGATTGCCGGCTTCGCGACGATGACTGGCGGGCGAACCTCGCACGTCTCGATTTTCGCACGCTCGCTTGGGCTGCCGGCCATCGTCGGCGCGGGCGAGGCGCTCGCCGCCATCGAGGAGGGAACCGCGGTCGCCATCGACGCCGACAACGAGGCCATCGTTGTCGAACCCGACGAGGAGACGCGCGAGCGGGTGACCGCCGCTCGCGACGTTGACGTTCGTCCCGAACCGGTCGAAACCGCTGACGGCCGCGCGGTCGAGGTCGCCGCCAACATCGGCACCGCGGCCGAACTCGAGGGGGCGGTCGCCCAGGGTGCCGATGGCATCGGGCTGTTTCGCACCGAATTTCTCTTTTTGGATCGCGACTCCCCACCCGACGAGGCTGAGCAGTTCGAGACCTACCGCGCGGCGCTCGATGCGTTTCCCGAGGGCCGCGTCGTCGTCCGCACGCTCGACATCGGCGGCGACAAGCCGATTCCGTATCTCGACCTTCCGGACGAGGAAAACCCGTTTCTCGGCAACCGCGGGATCCGGCGCTCGCTCGGCGACGACGCCGATCTGTTCGACGCCCAGCTTCGAGCGTTGCTCCGAGCCGCCGGCGCGAGCGAGGGCACGCTGTCAGTGATGTTTCCGCTGGCGTCGACCGTCGAAGAACTCACCGCGGCGCTCGAGGCCGTCGAGGGCGTCGCTGCCGACCTCGAAGCCGAGGGGATCGAGCACGCCATGCCCGAACTCGGCGTGATGATCGAGACGCCCGCAGCCGTCTTCAAAGCCGACGCGTTTGCGACCCACGTCGACTTCTTCAGCATCGGAACCAACGATCTTGCGCAGTACGTGATGGCCGCCGACCGCGAGAACGAGGCCGTCTCGCACCTGCACGATCCAACCCAGCCGGCCGTGTTGCGCGCGATCAAACGGAGCGTCGAGGCCGCCCACGCCAACGACGCCTGGATCGGCATGTGCGGCGAGATGGCCGGCGATCCCGACCTCACCGCACTGCTCGTCGGTCTCGGGCTCGACGAGTTGAGCATGAGTGCCGTGACCGTTCCCGCGGTCAAAGCCGAGATCACCGAAACCGATCGAACCGATGCCGCTGCGCTGGCCGACGACGCGCTGGCGGCCGAAACCAAACACGCCGTCTCCGACATCATCAACCCATGAAATTCGTTGCCATAACCGCCTGTCCGACCGGAATCGCTCACAGCCAGATGGCTGCTGAAAACCTCGAAACAACCGCCACCGAACGGGGCCACGACATCCATGTCGAGGTTCAAGGCGCGATGGGAACCGAAAACGAAATTCCCGCCGACACGCTCGCGGCCGCCGATGCGGTTATTATCGCCGCCGACACCGGCGTTCAACTCGGCCGTTTCGATGACCACATCGTCGTCAAAGGAACCGTCAAAGACGGCGTCAACGATGCCGACGGGCTGATCGACGAGGCCGTCAGACGCGTCGAACAAGAAGGCGGCGCGAGCGACGATGCGACCGTAGCCGAAACGGCAGACGACGCAGACGAGGCCGCAGCCGACGTTGACGATGCATCCGCAGCAGACGACGCGGATGACGTCGCAGCCGACGACGCGGACGATGTCGCGACCGACGACGCGGCCAGCGAGTCTGACGAAGCCGACGCGAGCACGTCCTCCGGTGG
>CAYWFO010000015.1:0-21831 GCA_964457485.1 uncultured Haloferacaceae archaeon
GTCGTCGACTGCTGGCTCTCGCTTGCGGCCGACCAGCGCACCCATGGCTCGCGGCTGTGTGTCGCAGAAAACCGCGACGTTGTCAGCGAGATGGTCGCCCGTCACGTTGTCGACAATGAGCTGATTGTCGCGCGAGAACGCGGCGAGATGATTGGGTTCGTGATGTTTTCAATCCAGCAGCCAACGTACAGACAGACCGAGCGTGTCGGTATCGTTAGCAACCTCTATGTTCGACCGGCGGCACGGAACAACGGGGTTGGCGGTACGTTGCTCACGGCCGCTGAGGACGACCTCATCGAACGCGGAGCCGACACCATTTCATTGGAGGTGCTCGCCGACAACACGGCCGCCCAGAGATTCTATCGTCGCCACGGCTACGAGTCCCACCGGATGGAACTCGCGAAGTCGACCGAAAACGATACACACTCAAAGGCGAACCAATAACTGTTGAACGCAACACGCGCTAGGAGAGCATGGGGGGTTCATGCACTCGACTTGTAATCGAGACTTCCGGGGTTCAAATCCCCGTCCTAGCTGTTTTCTTGATACGGTCGTGGTGAACTTTGAACGGTTTTGCGACGCGACCAATTTATTCGATCCGGTTCATGGCTGATGAGTCACCGCCACAAACGACCTGCGATACTGACTCAGCGTTCTTCCGTCGGTGAGTCGTCGTCATCGCCGACCAGGTTGCTGATCGTGAGGTCAGTTCCTTTGCTTTCGCCGGGCAGGATGTCGCCGAGCGACGCGCCGAGGGCGGTGGCCGCCCAAATAACCGTAATCCGAGCGAGTATTTCGATTGTTGCTGGATCCTCAGCGAACAACCGGCCCCACATGAGCATCAACCCGGCGGTCGTCAGAAACGACGCGCCGAGGACGCCGACCAGTCGGCGTGGAATGACGCCCAGAATCGGGTTCGTGATTCTCACCTCCCGAAAGTCGACGACGTACAGTATTTTTGTCGTGAGCAAGAGCACGAACGCGATGTTGAGAGGAAAGAAAACCGGAACCCCAAAGACGAGGAACGTAACGAAGTGCTCGGCGATCTCGAAGACGCCGTCTTCAACGAGCAGTGGCAGGGCGAAAATAATGCTCCCAACGATCGCCTCGCCGATATCCCGAGTGGTGTACTTATCAATCTGTTCGTCGATGAACGCGCCCCCCGGCAGGCGCTCGAGCAGTTCCTTCGTTTCTCTGAGCTCTCGCTGCTGGGCGGCTGTCGTCATCGTGCTTTCGAGTTCGTCGAGCTGGCTGAGAATGGCATCCATCTCGGGGCTGTTGCCGCTAGCGTCTTCGCTGGTGTCCGACTCGGAAGTCATGGAATTGCTCAACAAAGTAAGCATATAAAAATTTCTGGCCGGGTTGACGCCGACGAGGTGGATTCTGACCCGCCGACCGGACGCAACCGGCAATCGGATCCTCGCAGCCGATCGGAATCAACCGGGAGATTCAATCCGGCCCCAGCCGTAGAGCCGCTACGAGATGCCACTGACCTACCTCCAGTTCCATCTGGTGTTCACCCTCCCGATTGTGGCGTTAATTTGGTATCTTCTCCCCGACTACCCACCGCATAGACGACGACGCGGCGTGGCCGGCATCACGATTCTCGTCGCTATCGCGTTCACCTATACGACGCCGTGGGGATCATACATGATCCAACGGGGTGTCTGGTGGTATGGTGAGGGTGTCGTTCTCGCCACGGGGCTCGCAATTCCACTCGGCGAGTACGTGTTTTTCATCATGCAGACGCTCATCGTCGGCTTTTATCTCTACTGGCGTGGGTTCGATCCGACCTACCAGTCCGGTGATTTCGCGCTCGCCCCACGGCTCGCTGGCGTTGGCGTCGGATCCGGAATGTTCGCCGTTGGCCTCTGGCTCGTCGTCCGCGACCCGTCATTTCTGTATCTCGGCGGACTCATCGCGTGGGTCGGACCCGTTGTGGCACTTCAGTGGGGAGTTGGCGGCGGCTATCTCGTGCGGAATCCGCGACCGTGGATCGAGGCAGCTGTCGTGCCCGGCGTCTACTTTTGGGTTATTGATCGGTTTGCCATCGACCGTGGGCTGTGGGTGATCTCCGAACAGTACACCATTGGGATCAGGCCGTTCGGTCTTCCCATTGAGGAGGCGCTGTTTTTCGTTTCTGCGGGTGTGATGACCGTTACCGGACTCGTGCTCTTCGAGTGGGTTCTCGACTGGAACGATCAGACCGATCGGCTCACCGATCTGCTTCCGGGCGTTCGGTAGCGACACCGAATTATCGAGATCACGTGGCGAAAGCGTACAGGATCCTTCGAGTAGCCGTGCGACACCGTGAGTCGGCTCTCGAAAATGAATTCTGCGGGTAGCGACCGCAGCGGGCAGAGACAGAAGCGTCAGCGGGGGATTGCGGGATCCACGGAGGTGTTCAGCGGGGTACGCTCTCGTCGCTCAGGCGGTGCGTTCGATACGCCAAGTGGTCGCTCCGGTGTACGACCAGCGTTCGATCGAGAGGTCTTCGACGGATTCTTGCAGTTTGACGATCAGCGCGCCAATCTCCTTCGACGAGAGGTCGACATCGTCGGCGATGAACTTGCTTTTGAAGTACATGTCGCCGGCCTCGGCGCGCTCACGAAGGTACGCCGCAAGTCGGGCTTCTTTGGATGACACCGGTTCGTCGTCGGTTTCAGATTCGCTCGTTGGGGCCGATTCATCAGACGGGGTGGAGTGTGCGGTGGTGCTCATTGGTCTGTGTTGGTGTAGTCGTGACCGACACGGAGTGCCAGTAGTTGGACGCCGAGTAGCGCGAGGAATACGCCGCCATCGCCGAGGTACAACGCTGGCAGGTAAAGTAGCGGCAGCGCGATTGCCGCCCAGAAACCCAGCCAGCGAACGGACTGAGCGAGTGTCACCCAGCCGCTGCGGGCGACGTGAGCGAGTCCGCTCGTGGAGGGCGTACGGTTCGATTCGAGCGTTCGTGTGGAGGAGCTCATTAGGAGGTCACCAACTGATTCACACATGGAGCGATACCACCATATAAACCACAGAGCGTTGGCGAAATTTCACGGCTAAACTCTGATAAAACGGTTGCTCGTAGACGTTTTATAACGGTCTCAAAAACAGTTAGAATGTTTATACCCTTCTCAGCGTCCGTAATACTAATTTATTAGAAATTTGACTATTTCTGTCCATTGCGAGGCAATTCTCGCCGAGTGGCCCCGGTTTGTACTCCAGCACTGCCGCTCGCGACATGGTGCGCGCTGCTGGACGAGAGCCAATCGTCAACGCAGCGAGAAAGCAGGGTAGTCCCGGGCGGATTCGAACCGTGGTCACTGCGCTTCGCTTCGTTCCCTGCTTCGAATCCACCATCTGCTATTCGTCCTCACTGCGTTCGGACAGAATAGTCCCGGGCGGATTCGAACCGCCGTCATAGGCTCCAAAGGCCCATATGATTGGCCACTACACCACGGGACTTCAGGTATATGTCAGGCCGCGAATTTACATAGTCCTTTCTTTTCGCTCGACGCGACGACAACCCAGCAGACATTTGTGACTTCCCCGTCAGTAGCCGACATGAATCCCCAGCGGATCGGAATCGTGGTGGGAACGCTCGGATTGCTGCTGGCCACGCTTGCGGCCGTCGTTAGCGGCGTCGTCGCTGAAACGGAGGCGGTTTGTCCGAACCACGATCCATCGTACGCGCTTGTCGGCGTCGACTTCGCGACACTCGGCGTGACGTACACCGATGGCTGCAATCGGTTTCTCATCAATCCGCTGGTGACTGCTGGCGCACTCGGGACTGTTCTCGGCGTGTTCATTGGTGTGGGCGGACTCATCGACGCGTTCCGAACAGCCGAATAACTGGCCGGATGTCTTCGCAGAAACGGCACTCCCGACGAGGCGAAAGGACGGGATTTAAGCGTCCATCGCGCCCCCGTATTGACGTATGAAACTTCACGAGTATCAAGCAAAGCAAATCTTTGCAGATGCGGGGATTCCGGTGCCGGAATCCCAACTTGCAGACAGCGTCGAGGGCGTGCTCGATGCGGTCGCGGAAATCGGCTATCCGGCCGCCATCAAGGCACAGGTTCACGTCGGTGGGCGCGGCAAGGCGGGCGGCATCAAAATCGCAATGAACGAGGACGAAGCCCGCGAGGCCGCCGAATCGATTCTTGGCATGGATCTCAAGGGTTACCACGTCTCCGAGGTGCTCGTCGAGCAGGGCGTCGATTTCGTCGACGAGTACTACGTCGGCATCACGATGGATCGCGGCGAGGGGAAACCCGTCGCGATGGTCTCGGCGAAAGGCGGCGTCGACATCGAGCAGGTCGCCGAAGATGATCCCGACGCCATCGCCCAAGAGCACATCGACCCGGCGTTCGGTCTCCATCCGTATCAGGCCCGAAAGGTCGTCTACGACGCGGATGTTCCCGCGGCGTACGCCCGCGACGTGTCTTCGATTCTCTCGAAACTCTACGCGCTGTATGCGTCCAACGACGCCAGCGATATCGAAATCAATCCGGTGATGATCACGAGCGATGACGACGTGGTCGCCGCCGACGCGGTGATGAACATCGACGAGGACGCGCTGTTTCGACATTCCGCACTCGCCGAAATGGAAAAGGACGCCTACCAGAACGACCTCGAACGCAAGGCCGGAGAGTACGGCTTCGACTACGTTCGGCTCTCGGGAAACACCGGCATTATCGGCAACGGCGCGGGCCTCGTGATGGCGACACTCGATCTCGTCGACTACTACGGCGGAACCCCGGCGAACTTCCTCGACATTGGCGGTGGCGCAAAAGCTGAACGCGTCGTCAACGCGCTCGATATGGTGTTTTCCGATGAGAACGTCGACAGCGTCGTGTTCAACATTTTTGGCGGAATCACCCGTGGCGACGAGGTGGCGAAAGGAATCAACGCGGCACTCGAACAGTTCGACGAGATTCCGAAACCGGTCGTCGTCCGACTGGCCGGCACCAACGCGAAAGAGGGAATGGAGATTCTGAACACCGATCTCGTGCAGGTCGAAGCAACGCTGGAGTCGGCGGTCCAGCGCGCGGTCGCAAACGCCGAAGAGGTAACCCAATGAGCATTTTCGTTGACGATGACACCCGTGTCGTGGTACAGGGAATCACCGGCGGTGAGGGCCGGTTCCACACCGAGCAGATGCTGGCGTACGGCACCAACGTCGTCGCCGGCGCGGTTCCCGGCAAGGGCGGTCAAGATGTCGAGGGCGTCCCCGTCTACGACACGGTCGACGAGGCCGTTGCCGCCGAGGATGCAACCGCCTCGGTCGTCTTCGTCCCGCCGGCGTTCGCGGGCGACGCCATTTTCGAGGCGCTCGACACCGACCTTGATCTCGTCGTGGCGATCACCGAGGGCGTCCCGACACAGGATATGGCCAAAGTGAACAAACGTCTCGGCGAGGTCGACACACGCTTGCTTGGGCCGAACTGCCCCGGAATCATTACCCCCGGCGAGGCCAAACTCGGCATTCTGCCGGGCAACATCTTCGAAGCGGGCAACGTCGGCCTCGTTTCGCGTTCTGGCACGCTCACCTATCAGGTCGTCTCGAACCTGACCGAGCGCGGCATTGGCCAGACGACCGCAATCGGTATCGGTGGCGACCCGATTATCGGAACCTCGTTTATTGACGCGCTCGAAGCGTTCGAGGCCGACCCCGCGACCGACGCCGTTGCGATGTGTGGCGAAATCGGCGGCGAGGACGAGGAGGAGGCGGCCGCCTACATCGCCGAACACATGGACACCCCCGTTGCCGGCTTTATTGCGGGGCGAACCGCTCCGCCGGGCAAACGCATGGGCCACGCGGGTGCGATTGTTTCCGGGTCGGGCACGGGCACCGCCGAGTCAAAAATCAACGCCCTCAACAACGCGGCCGTTCCTGTTGGCGATACCCCCGAAGAAGTCGCCGACGCGATCGAGCGCTTCCTGTAGGAGGCGGCGTCGTTTTTCAGTACCGCTCACGACACGGGTCACAGATTACGTCCGAACAGCGTCGGCCACAGTACGCACAGGCGTTGTCGTCGCCCGGCGTCGATGTCGACGGTGACTCATCAGTCGTGAACCATACGGACAACTCAAACTGTGGTGGGTGGATGGGTTCATTGAGATCGCCCGCGAGCTGTTCGATGAGTCGTTCGTCTCGGACGTAGTGCAGGCCGTGCCAGAGCGCGAGAAAAAACACCGTGGGCGCTAGCGTGAGTGCCAGCCAAACCACGAGCCACCAGATGATCTGTCCACTCGCAAGCATGACCGTGTTACGGGATCTCGCGAATTGAATCTGTCGCGGAGCGTGCGTTGTTCGCCTGGATGGTTTCACCCGAAGAATCTACGAACTATTTTATGTTGCAGTACGTTACTCGAACATGTCTACATGCGTCCCCAAGAGCACATTAAATATCTCTCTGGGTCTCCTTACCGACCGGAAATTCTCTCGGTTCTCTGTGAGGACGCTCTCCGGCCCGCGGAACTCACTGACGAGATCGACGTGACACGGACGACTATCCAACGGGTTCTTCGGGGATTTACCGAACGGAACTGGATTGTGAAACGAAACGGAGCGTATTGCGCGACTGCAACGGGTCAGCGGCTCTGGGAAACGTATGAAACGCTGAGCCAAGAGGTCGAACGTGCGGAAACGTACGGCCCACTCGCGGTCAACGCTCGGGAGATTGCTGACGCACTCGCTCCCGAAATTTTCACTCGGACGACCGCAACGCTGCCAACGAACAGAAATCCCCTCGCGCCGTTAGAACGGTATTTCGCCGTCTGTGCGGAGGTCGAAACGGCGGTTCATCAGATGGCTCCGATTGTCACGACCGAAGCGATCGAGATGATAGACGACGTTCTTAGCGACGAAATTCCAGTCAGATTGCTGATTGATACTGAGCTGTACGAGACGATTCAACAGCAGTACGGTGGTGTTCTCCGGCGGTGGAATGCCGATCCGCACATTTCGCTTGGCGTCAGCGAGTTACCCATCAAGTACGGCCTCTCGATTCTTGATGAGACGGTCATCGCCGGCAGCGTTGATCAGGGACAGAATATCGAAATCATTGTTGAAGGAACGGATCCGGAACTCCTCGAAAAAACAACGAAATTTTATGAAACACGCTGGGCCGAGTCAACGCCGCTGTCCACGTTGCTATCGGAGTAGCACAGGACGGACGCTCCACTCACAGCGGTACGACTCGGAGTATCGTTGAAAACGGAGTCGGTCGCTGCCGGGCTAGACAGCGACGTTCCGTTAGGGTGTGGTGGCCATGATAGCCGACCACGCAGAACACTCGGACACCGATGAATTGTCAGAGACACCTGCTTCCGAGCGTATAATCAAGGGTTTGGGATTCATAAATATCTATTCGGCGGAACAGATACAGGGACTGTTTATGTTACAACACCGGTAACACCACCTTGTCGATCTCAGTACGGTGACACCGAACCGTGATTGGTGGTTTCTCCGAGGATATAAATGCGATCACGGCCGAGTGACGTGTAGTTCGTGACGAGCGAGAATCCACCGTGGGAACCGTATTTCGGCTTCGAGACGCCCTACGAGAATCAGGCCGATGTCATCGAGCGAGCGATTTCGACGGTGAAACAACGGGGCTACCTCGCGCTTGAAGGCCCGTGTGGAACCGGCAAGACGATGGCGGCGCTAACCGCGGCAGCCACGCTCGTCCGCGAGACCGACCGGTTCGACAACGTGTTCGTCGCCACGCCAGTCAAACAACAGCGCCAGCAGTTCGTCTCCGACCTTCGAACAATCAACCGCGGGCTCGACGAACCGCTGTCCGGCGTTGCGCTCGTTGGCAAAAGCGATTTGTGCCCCTACGGCCGCGAAGAGCTGTTTCCCGCCGATTCGAGCGTCCAGAAACGCTGTGAGGAACTCCGCGAGTCGACTGCTGACCTCGTCCGCGAAGACGACACGGGCGGGACGGTCGACACCGCTGGCGCTGATCGTGTCCCAACTCACCCGGACAGCGACATCGACGGTGGCGACAGCACCGACGGGCCGGAACCCGCGGCCGTTATCGGCGCGAGCAACGACGGCGAATCGTGGTGGGATCCGGATCGCGCCCGCGCGTTGGTCGAGACCGCTCGAACGGATTTGTCGGCCCCAACGGCCGCAGCTGTTGATGAGACTTCATCAACCGACAGCAACCGTCCTCATTCCGGCACCGACATCGCGCTCCAGACCGCCGGGGCGACCGCACCGTACAAAACCGCCCAACCGACAGCTCCCGAGGAGTTCACCGAAAATGAATCCACGCCGCTGTACTGTCCGTTCGAGGCTGACTGGTACGCCCGCGACACGGGCTCGCCGATCGGCTTTGAGTCGGGAACCGACCACGTATTGTCGACCGACGAGTATCTCTCGGCGGCCGTCTCGGCCGGCACCTGTCCCCACCGCGTGATGTCCGTGTTGCTCGACGAAAGCGAGGTCGTCATCGGCAACTACAACCACCTGTTCGACAGTCAAACCCGACATCTCAGCGAGTCGGTTCTCGACGAACGAACGCTCGTGATTATCGACGAGGCCCACCGGCTCGAAGAACGCGTTCGCGACCTGCTGAGCGATTCCGTGGGTCGGATCACGATTGCACAGGCCCAGCGCGATCTGGGCGTTTTGCTCGAACACGCTCGTCGTCATTCCGACAACCGCGACCTCGTTGAGCGTCTGCTTGCCGAACACGACGTTTCGGTTGCGGCCGTCGACCGAGCCCACACGTTCTACGGCGAGACGCTCACGTGGCTCGACGAATGTGTTGATGCGGCGTTGGCCGAGCGGTTCGACGGCTACGAGGCCGGCTTTCGCGACGCGCTTCCCGACGAGCCGATCGAACTCGAACTCCGTGATCCAGCGCGTGGCGAGCGCGATGCGTTCACCGAGTGGGCCGAATCCGGGGCGGGCTATGATGGCGATTTTTTCCGAACGCTCGGAACGGTCGGCAGCGCCGTCGAAGAAACACTGGATCAACTCGATGTGGGCCGTGACTGTGTCTGTACGGCGACGGGCGTTCGGTTCGGCCAGTGGTGGACGCGCGATCACACCACGTTTTTTCGCGAACTCACGCTGGAGCCAACCACCACCGAGTTCCGCAACCCCGACTACCGGTGGCACGGCGTCTACACCGCCTCGTTCGTTATGTACAACTGCATCCCAGCCGCCGAAGTTCGCGACGTTCTCGACGAGTTCGGCGGGGGATTGTTGATGAGTGCCACCCTCGAACCGATCGATATTTTCGAAACAGTCAGTGGACTGAGTGCGCTGTCAACGCAACCCGAGTCCCTCCCAGAGCGCGACTCAGCCGGCGATTCCGAGCCGAGCGATCCACCGACACGCCACGTCGACCGCCGCAGTTACCCACTGCAGTTTCCCGAGGCTAACCGTGAAAGCTGGCTGGTCGACGTCATGGCCTTTACCGCGCGAAACCGTGGCGAGCCAACGGCCGACAACCGTAACCCGACCCGCGAGCGCTACGCCTACGTCGCCCGCGAGATCGCCCGCAGCCACGGAAACATTCTCCTGTGTTATCCAAACTACCGTGAGGCACACTGGGCCGCTGCCCGCCTTCGCGACGAAATCGACAAACCCGTGTTTCTCGACGGATCGTCAACGCATGAAGAAACACAGGAACTCAAGTGCCGATTTGTTGACGCCGACTACTCGGTTCTCGTGACGAGCACGCGTGGGACGCTCACGGAAGGCGTCGATTTCGAGGGCGACCAACTGCATTGCTGTGGCGTGTTCGGGGTTCCACTAGTCAACATCGGCTCGCCCCGGGTACAGGCGGTCAAACACGCCTATGGCGATCGGTTCGGCGAGGAAAACGCCTTCACATACGCGCTGACCGTCCCCGCGGTGAGACAGGTTCGCCAAGCAATCGGTCGCGTGCTCCGTGGCCCCGATGAGTGCGGCGTGCGCCTGCTGGTCGGTGAGCGCTACATCCGTGACCGACCGCGGTCGGTAACGGCGTTTCTCTCACCGCAAGAACAACGCGAGTTCAGCCGTCTGACGCCGGAGTATCTCTCCGAACAGTTTACGGCGTTTTGGGAGCCGCGGCGATAAAAACGTGTGAACGAGACGGGGAGACCGACTAGCGACTATGCGCCGAGTTCCGCAAGCGCAGCGAGCAGGTCGTCTTTGTCTTGGACACCGATAACGCGGTCTGCGGCCTCGCCGTTCTTGTAGAACTCGATCGTGGGAACGCTTCGAACTCCCTTTTCGCCAGCGAGTTCCTGGTGGGCATCGATATCGACTTTCAGAACGGCGGCGTCGGTTTCGCCGGCAACTTCCTCGATGGTGGGTTCGAGCATTTTGCACGGCCCACACCAGTCGGCGTAGTAGTCGACGAGCGCCACCGAGTGCGACGCGAGTAGCTCTTCGAACTGGCTTTCGGTTTCAATATGGATCGGTTTTGCGGCAGTTGGGGTACTCATACCAGAGTGTTGTGACTCAAGCCGTATAACAGTTCTAGGGTCGTGCTGTGTCGCTGCGGAACCGACACAGACGCGATCTATCACCATCACAAGCCGTGCTCACGTGTAACATCGTAGGACAACACGACGCCGTCGTCGAGCTGTTCGATGTCTGTGAGCGTCAACGGGACGCCGTCGACGAAGCCGTCGCCATCGGCGAGTGTCGGTGCGTCGCGCCCACCGATGACGAGCGAACCGACATAGACGGTGAGTTCGTCAACGAGGTCGGCCGCAAATGCCGAAAAAATGAGTTCCCCACCGCCTTCGATCATGAGTCGGTCGATTCCCCGTTCGTCGAGCTGGTCGACCGCGGCCGCAAGGTCGACGCGGTCGGTGCCCGCGACGATGAGTTCGGCTCCGTGCTCGGTGAGAACCCGCCGACGGTCTTCTGGGGCGCTCTCGGCAACGAGCAGGTAGGTTGTCGCCGCGTCGTCGAGAATCCGGGCGTCCGGCGGGGTTCTCGCCCCTGAGTCGGCGACGACGCGTGCGGGATTGGCCGGGCGACCGTGTCGTTTTCGCTGGACACGGCGGTCATCAACATCGATTGTGAGATGGGGATCGTCGGCGAGTACGGTTCCAACCCCGACCATGACTGCGTCGGCGGCCGTGCGAACCCGATCGACACGATCAAAATCGTCGGGACCGCTGATTGCGACCTGCTCGCGCCGCCGCGTTGAGAGCTTTCCATCGACGCTCATGGCGGCGTTGACGACGACGTACATGGCTCAACAAGACCGTCGTCACCGTATCGGTGTTTCGGTTAGCGGTTGCGCTCGTTCGTTGCCCGCCTCGTGATGGTCACGGGTGTCGTAACGCCTAAGAGTCAAACGACCGTTCACTTCTCCAATGAACCAACAAAATCGTCTCTTCGTGAGGTGGCTCCATGGGTGTTGAGATCAAGGAGTCTGACGTTTCCGACGAGGAGATCGCCGACATGGAGCAGTTCGTCTACGACTATCTTTCGGCGAGCGTGCAAAACGAGGACGACGGCGGCCGCATGCGGTGGTATCCGTGGCACAGCGCCGACTACCGATTCAACCACATTCGGAACGTCGTCTCCCTGTCGCGGAAAATCGCCAACGCGGAGGGCGCACACCTCGATATCGTCACCGTCGGCGCGTTGTTCCACGACGTGTCAAAACTCGAAGCGCCCCAGGATGTCCACGCCGAAGAAGGCGCGAAAGTCGCCCGCGAGTATCTCGAAAGCCGCGGAGAGTATCCCCCATCGTTCATCGACTCGGTCTGCCAGGTCGTCGTCGACCACTCGTTCCAGGGGCCGCTTTCGGAGGTTTCGCTCGAATCGCGCTGTCTGATGGAGGCCGATATCCTCGACAAAATCGGTGCAAACGGAACCGCACTCATGTTGTTGCGCATGGGCTATGAGTCACGAACGCACATGGACGCCGCCCGGATGGTCGACCGTGTCTACCAGCGCGGCGTCGACCACGTCGACCGGCTCGAATCCGACACCGCCGAGAGCATTGCCCACCAGCGGCTCAAACGCGTCCGATGGTTCCGCGAATGGCTTGAAGCCGAGGTCGCTGAGATGGACGCCGAGACGCAGGGCAACTAACCGAGGCCGACCCCGTCAGATGGCCGACCGCGGCTCCTACGTGTTGTTCGTCGACTGTGTCTCCCCGACTTCCATCGATGTCGGTGCACTCGGTGAACGCGCGTTCACGGTGGGAACGTACGCCTACGTCGGCAGCGCGTTCGGTTCCGGCGGACTTTCGCGAGTCGACCGACACCGCCGCGTTGCCAGCGGCGACCACGACGTACGCCACTGGCACATCGACTACCTGCTTGCCGCCCAGCCGGTTCGACTCGCCGGCGTACAGACATTCGTCAACGCCGATGTTGAGTGTTCGCTGGCCGCGGTGCTGTCGGCGTCTGGTTGTGAGCGCGTTGACGGCTTTGGCTGTTCTGACTGCGACTGTGCGAGCCATCTGTTCGGGCCGACGACGGCCGGTAGTATTGCTGCAGCCATCCGGCAGGTCGACCACGGCTCTCTTTGACCGGGGCTACACAACAACTGCAAGATGACCGCCGCCGAAAATAGCCGTATCGTCGAACGATCGACGGTTTCAGTCGTCGCCCGAAACCGCACCCGCGTTGAGGCGGGCGTCGGCCGCTGCCGAGGCCGTCTCGGGCAACTCGTCGCGGACATCGTCTGCGCCCTCGTTTTCGATCACGTCCGCGTAGGCGTCGGGGAAGACGCGGACGAAGTTCTCGATTTCGACCGCCCAGTCGTCTAGCAGGTCGGCCGCACGGTCGCTGTCGGTGTACGCCGCGTGGTTTTCGAGCATTCGTGTCACCATGCGCTCATCGCTCGCGTCGAGCGTTTTCGAGAGCGTCACCATTCCGGTGTTGAGTTTGGATTCGAACTCGTCGTCAGGATCGTAGACGTAGGCGACACCGCCGGACATGCCCGCGGCGAAATTCCGGCCCGTCTCACCGAGCACGGCGACAACACCGCCGGTCATATACTCACAGCCGTGATCGCCAACGCCCTCGACGACGGCTTTCACGCCCGAGTTGCGAACGCCGAATCGCTCGCCGGCAACGCCGTTAATGTAGGCCTCGCCTTGGGTTGCGCCGTAGAGCGCGACGTTGCCGATGAGAATGTTCTCGTCGGCCTCATACGCAGCTGTCGGCGGCGTGTTGACGATGAGTTTGCCGCCCGACAGTCCCTTGCCGACGTAGTCGTTGGCCGCGCCGGTGAGGTTCATCGTCACGCCCGAGGCGAGAAACGCGCCGAAGCTCTGGCCCGCAATGCCGTCGAAATCGATCGAGATCGTGTCGTCCGCAAGGCCGTCGCCGCCGAACTCGTTCGAAATCGTGTTCGAGAGCGTCGCACCGACCGCACGGTCGACGTTCGAAATCTCCTGAGTGAGCTGCACCGGTTGACCCGATTCGAGCGCGGGCTCGCTTTCATCGATGAGATCCCAGTCGAGTTGAGTGTCGATGTCGGCGTGGCGCTGTTGTTGGGTTTTGTGCCGTTGCTCGCCTGCCGTTGGCGCGATAACCATCGAGAGGTCGAGATGTTTCGCCTTTTCGTGATCGGTTTCGCGCTGGCTGAGCAGTTCGGGTCGGCCGATCATTTCGTCGAGCGACCGGAAGCCGAGGTCGGCCATGATCTCGCGGAGCTCTTCGGCCATGAACGTCATGTAGTTGATGACGTGGTCTGGTTGGCCGGGGAACCGCTTTCGGAGCTCTTCATCCTGAGTGGCAACGCCGACCGGACAGGTGTTCGCGTGACACTGTCGTGCCATGACACAGCCTGCGGTCACCAGCGCCGCGGTTCCGAAGGTGTACTCCTCGGCACCGAGTAACGCGGCAACAGCCACGTCGCGGCCGGTTTTCATGCCGCCGTCGGCGGTTATTTTGATCCGGTCGCGCAGGCCGGTCGCACAGAGCATCTGGTTAGCTTCCGCAAGCCCGAGTTCCCACGGCAGGCCGGCGTTCTTAATCGAGGTTTTCGGTGACGCGCCGGTGCCGCCCGAATCGCCCGAAATGTGAACCACATCGGCGTTGGCCTTGGCGACTCCCGCGGCAATCGTCCCGATGCCGGCCTCGCTGACGAGTTTGACGTTGATATCGGCGTCGGGGTTGGATGCCTTTAGATCGTGAATGAGCTGTTTGAGATCCTCGATGGAGTAGATGTCGTGCAGCGGTGGCGGCGAGATAAGGCCGACGCCGGGCGTTGCGTACCGGACGTGTGCGATCATTTCATTGACCTTGCGACCGGGAAGGTGGCCACCCTCGCCGGGTTTTGAGCCCTGGGCCATCTTGATCTGGAGCTCGTCGGCCGAACTCAGGTAGTGTGAGGTAACGCCGAAGCGACCCGAGGCGACCTGCTTGACCGTACACTCCTTTTCGGTGTCGAAGCGCTCGGGTGGCTCACCACCCTCACCCGTGTTCGACTTGCCGCCGAGACGGTTCATCGCAATCGAGTTAACCTCGTGTGCTTCCGGCGAGAGACTACCCAGACTCATCGCGGCTGTCGAGAAGCGCTCGACGATTTCGTGCGCCGGCTGAACCTCATCGATCGGAACCGACTCTCGATCCGAATCGAATTCGAGCAGTCCGCGAAGCGTCTGGAGATTCTCGCTTTGTTCGTTGATTAGTTCGGCGAACTCGGTGTAGCGCTCGTAATCCCCGCTTCGGACGGCCTGTTGAAGCGTTCCGACCGTTTTCGGGTTCCACTGGTGGTAGATACCCGACGAGCGGTGTTCGTACTCGCCTTGGGTTTCGAGTTCGGGATCCGAGCCGAAGCCGACCGCATGCCGGGTTCGCATGTCGTCTTCGATCACGTCGAGACCGATACCTTCCGTTCGAATCTCGGTGCCCTCGAAGTACTCTGCAACGAGGTCGGAGCTGAGACCGACGGCCTCGAAAATCTGTGCGCCCTGGTAGGACTCGACCGTCGAGATTCCCATTTTGGCCATGATTTTCAACAGGCCGTGCTCGAGCGCGTGAATGTAGCCTTCGATCGCCTCGCGTTCGTCCACCCCATCGGGGCCCGCACAGAGATCGGAAATCGTCTGGTAGGCGAGATACGGGTTGACTGCACCCGCACCGTAGCCAACGAGGGTCGCGAGGTGGTGAACTTCGCGCGGATCGCCCGATTCGATCACGAGGCCGACATCGGTTCGCAGTCCGTGTCGAACCAGGTCGTGATGAACCGCGCCGGTTGCAAGCAGGCTTGGAATCGGAATCCGGTCGGATGACGTGTCACGATCCGACAGCACAATGATGTCCGCACCGTCGTCGATTTCGTCGCGAACCTCCTCGCGAAGCGCCTCAACGGCGGTTTCGAGGTCGGTTTCGGGGTCGTACGTCATCGAGACGGTCGCCGTCTCGAAATCGCCGTCCTCGCGCGAGAGGTTCTTGATCGTTGCCGTCTGCTCGTCTGTCAGCACAGGTGAGTCGACGACGACCTGCTGGGCGTGTTCCGGTGTTTCGGCCAGCAGGTTGCGTTGCTTGCCGAGCCGTGATTGGAGGCTCGTGACCAACTCCTCGCGAATGTAGTCGATCGGCGGGTTCGACACCTGTGCGAACAGCTGCTTGAAGTAGGTAAACAGCGGCCGGTTGAACTCGCCAAGAACTGACAGCGGGGTGTCGTCACCCATCGAGCCAACTGGGTCTTTGCCCTGATTGGCCATCGGTTCAAGCAGGTGTTTGAGTTGATCGTTCGTGTAGCCGAAGGCCGCTTGGTGGGCGCGAAGTGAGGAGACCGCATCTCGTGGCCGCAGGCTGTCGTCCACGATTTCGTCGAGGTTCTGTTGATGTTCGTCGACCCACTCGCCGTACTTGTCGTCGAGCAGCCCCTCGAACACCTCGGCGTCGGGAATGACTTTTCCTTTCTCGGGATCCGCAACAAAAATCTGGCCGGGTTGGAGCCGACCGCGTTCCTTGATTTCGCTGGGATCGGTCTCGATTGCGCCGACCTCGCTGGCGACGATGAGTTGGTTGTCGTGGGTGACATCGTACCGACACGGTCGCAGACCGTTGCGGTCGAGCACGGCCGAAATCTTGTCGCCGTCGGTCGCGGCAACGAGCGCAGGGCCGTCCCACGGCTCGATCAGGCTGGCGTGATAGTCGTACCAGTCGCGGCGCTCGTCGTCCATCGAGTCGTCGTTTTCGTGCGCCTCCGGAATGAGCATCCGGAGCACGTGCGGAAGCTCTCGATCCGAGTGCAAGAGCAGTTCGACGGCGTTGTCGACGCTGGCGGTATCGGACTGATCGGCCACCGTGACGGGTTTGAGCGTCTCGATGTCGTCGCCAAACGCCTCATGTTCGAGTGAGGATTCGCGGGCGCGCATCCAGTTGACATTGCCCTGAATCGTGTTGATCTCGCCGTTGTGGATGATTTTGCGGTATGGATGGGCGAGATGCCATGCGCCGAGCGTGTTGGTCGAAAACCGTGCGTGAACCAACACGAGCGTGCTTTTCATCCGCTCGTCGGTGAGATCGGGATAGTACGTTTCGAGCTGTTCGCTCGTGAGCAACCCTTTGTAGACGAGCGTCTTACGGTCGAGCGAACAGACGTAGAACCGCCCAGCGCCGTCGATATCCTCGGTTTTCGCCTCGACGGCGCGCCGACCGAGATACAGCGCGCGGTCGAAGGCGTCCGGTTCCTGGTCGTCGCTCGGCGCGACAAATGCCTGCCACACGTCGGGCTCTGAGTCGAGCGCGGTTTGCCCGATCTCGTGGTTGTCGGTCGGTACGTCGCGCCAGTGAAATACGTCGACACCGTACTCCGCGAGCGTTTCTTCGAAGAGATCGACGAGTTGCTCGCGAAGTTCGGTCTTCTGGGGCATGAAAATCGAGCCAACGGCGTACGTCTCGGGAAGGTCGCCGACGACATCGTCAAAAAACTCGTCGGGGCGTTGAACCATAATTCCGGCCCCATCGCCGGTGTTTTCCTCCGCGCCGGTCGTACCACGGTGTTCGAGATTACAGAGCAGTTCGATTCCGTCGGCGATAACATCGTGCGACGCGCCGCCGTCGAGGTCGACAACGGCACCGACACCGCAGTTCGATTTTTCGTCAGTCGGGTCTGCAAGCCCGACCGAGTCCGCATGCGCGTTTGACTCGCGCGCATGGGTATTACCGTGTGGCTTGGTCATACATACACTCAGTAAATGCCTCAATAAATGCCTACTGGTGGAGGGATAAGGGTTCGTTAAACACATACATATGTATACTAGGTAATTAACCATCGGCCGATACGGATCGATTCGTCCGAAAACGGACGGGAGCGCCGCTGTAAGCATATTTTAGAATGTTGTATATGGGAGAATTATAACAGACGAATTCTCAGTAACTCGTGTCAAAATACCCGGTTTGCGTTGTTAGCTCATCGTAAATCGTACAGCTGTTCTCCCTTCCGACGGCTTCGACATCGCCGAACGAACAGAGGATGAGCACGACCGAGAGCGGTTCTGTACGTGTTCCTTGCAGGCCGCATCGAAATGATCTCCCGCAGGCCGCATTGAAGTAGCCATCAACGGCCTCGATGTGTTCGGCTCGCGAGTCGTCGAACTCGGGATTCTCTGGTGTCCGGGTTTCGGCGGTGGTCGGCCCCGCGAGGCGTGAGTTCGACTCAGTAGGACTTCGCGAAGTACGCCGTCCGCGTCGCCCGCTTGCCGGTGATCGCGCACGTCTCGTCGTGGTCTTCGGTGACGAGCGGATCCTCGTCTTCGAACGGTACCATGACGATCTCCGCGGCGATTTCGTCTTTGATTTCCGCCTCGGCCGCCCTTTCGCCGCACCACGGCACCTTCACGTAGCCGCCGTGCTGGCCGAGCGTGCCGAGGATCTCCGCACGGCTGTCCGCCTCCCGCACCTCGCCGTCGAGGTTCTCCTCGGCGGCCGCGTACAGCTTGGCGTACACCGTCTCGAGGTGGTCGTGGACGGTTTCGACGATACCCTCCCGGTCTGCGACCGTCGACTCGCCGTCCGGGCGGTGGACGAGGGTCAACTCGCCATCATTGACCTCGTTGGGGCCGATCTCGATCCGGAGCGGGATCCCGTTGAGCTCGTGTTCGTTGAACTTGAAGCCGGGGTTGCGCTCGTCGCGGTCGTCGAGCTCGACCCGGACGCCGTCCTCCTCGAGGTCGTCGGCGACGCCCTCTGCGTACGCGAGCACGTCCGCCTTGGTCTCCTCCTGCCAGATGGGGACGATGACGACCTGCGTGGGCGCGACGGTCGGCGGAAGCACAAGCCCCTGCTCGTCGGAGTGAGTCATGATAAGCGCGCCGAGCGCCCGCCAGGAGATCCCCCAGGAGGTGGTGTGAGCCGTCCGCTCGTTCTCGTCGATGTCGGCGTAGGTGATGTCGAACGCCTCCGCGAACGACTGTCCGAGGTGATGTGAGGTCGCGCCCTGCACGGATTTGCCGTCCGGCATCAGTGCCTCGACGGTTGTCGTCGTGTGCGCGCCGGGGAAGGTGTCGTGTTTGGGCTTCTGGCCGCGTAACACCGGGATCGCCAGCAGGTCCTCGTAGACCGACTCGTACTGGTCGAGCCGCATCATCGTCTCCTCCCAGGCGTCCTCGTGGGTCGCGTGGGCGGTGTGACCCTCCTGCCAGAGGAACTCCTTCGTGCGGAAGAACGGCTTCGTCTCGGTCGCCTCCCACCGGACGACCGAACACCACTGGTTCACCCGCAGGGGGAGGTCGCGGTGGCTCCGCACCCACTGGCTGATGTACGGCGTGATGATCGACTCGGAGGTGGGCCGGACGGCGAGCCGCTCCTCCAGCTCCTTGTTGCCGGCCTCCTCGACCCAGGCGACCTCCGGATCGAACCCCTCGACGACCTCCTTTTCGCGCTCGAGGTACGACTCGGGAATGAAGAGGGGGAAGTAGGCGTTTTGCACGCCTGTATTTTTGTACTTCGCGTCGAGAAACGACTGGAGTCGCTCCCAGACCGCGTAGGCCCGTGGGCGCGTTACAATGAAGCCGCTCATGCCCTCGGGGCCGTAGTCCGCCAGCCCCGCCTTCTGGACGACCTCGGCGTACCACTCGCCAGTGTTGTACTGTTTCGACTCGGTGATTCCGAGATCCTGATCGCTACTCATTGACGGAACTGCGCAACCGGGACAGATAAACGGTGTGTTCCGGTTTCTGTCCGACTCGGTGGCCCGGGGTCGTACTGCCACCGGTCGCCACCGTTTGTCGGTTCTCAACACCGTTTCAACGGTTCTCACCAACGAGCTCTCGGTTCACAACCAGTCTCCCACCGGACATTGATTAGGGCACCAGCCCAACACACGGGTGTGACCGCGTCAATCGCGAGCGGCTTTCAGTCGGTGACCGACGAGTACGACGACTACCGTCCGCCTGTCGAGGGAACGATTCCATCGTGGCTTTCGGGAACGCTCATCCGCAACGGCCCGGGGCGGTTCAGCGTCGGTGGGCGACGCGTGAGTCACTGGTTCGACGGGCTGGCGATGCTTCGTCGGTACGCGTTCGATGACGGCGAGGTTCGCTACTCGAACCGGTTTCTCCGAACCGAGGCGTTCGCCGATGCCCAGTCGGGCCGACTCACCGGCCAGTTTGCGACCGACACTCGCGGCTGGCGACGAATCCTCGACTCGCTCGCCTCGCTCGGACTGCCCGAACCGACCGACAACACGAACGTCCATGTCGCCAGACTTGACGACACGTTCGTTGCGCTCACCGAGGCCCCCCGCCGGATCGCGTTCGACCCCGTGACACTGGAGACGACCGGGGAGTTTCGGTTCGACGACGACCTTCCTGAGCAGCTGACGGCCGCCCATCTGGTCGCTGATCCACACCGAAACGAGACAATCGGCTTCACAACGCAGTTCGGGATACAACCGCAGTACCACGTCTATCGGGTTCGAGATGGCTCACGTCGACGCGAGCGGATCGCCTCGATTGACGCGCGCGGTCCGGCCTACATTCACGACTGCAGCGTCACGCCCGATCACGTGCTGCTCGTTGAATCGCCGCTCACGCTCTCGGTTTGGCGCGCGCTCAACCCGTTCTCGCAGGGCGCAATCGACCTGCTCGACTGGAATCCCGACCAACGGACACGCGTGCTCGCCATCGACCGCCACACCGGTCACCTGGTCGCCGAACCGACGTTCGAGGCCACGTTCTGTTTTCACCACATCAACGCCTTCGTCGACGGCGACGACATCGTCCTCGATCTCATCGAGTTCGAAGACGGCGCAATCGTCGACTCGCTCTCGCTGTCGACGCTCGAGTCGGGCGGTTTTTCGGCTGTCCCGCCGGGGCGACTCATGCGGTACCGAATCGACCCCGCCACGAACCACCTCAATCGAACCCGGCTGTACGCCGGCGGGATGGAACTCCCCCGCGTTGTGGCCGGCAAAACGGGCCGGCGACACCGCTATGCCTACGGCCAAGCGACCGACCGCGACGGCGCAAACGGGCTCGCGAAAGTCGATTGTGAGAACGGCACCTCGATCGAGTGGTTCGAACCGTCGGTGTACGTTGAAGAACCGATCCCGATCCAGCGACCCGAGGCGACCGCCGAGGACGACGGCGTCGTGGTGGCGACCGCGCTCGATACCGACCGCGAGCGAAGCCTCCTCCTCATGTTCGATGCTGAAACGCTCTCACTCGTGGCGCGCGTCGTGCTTCCGCACGTCGAGCCGTTCGGCTTTCACGGCCGGTTTTTCGAGTCGATACCGCAGTCGTAGCCGCGAGGAGACGTCGCAAGCGCAGATTGCCGTCCAGCAATCAGCGTTGCAATCAAAATCATCTGTTCTAATCGATGTCACAAAACCTGCTGTATCTCAAACCGGCGTCGACACCGATTCCGGCCCCTATTCGACATCAGGTATCTCGTAGCGAACCCCGGTGAGATCTTCGCTGACTTCCCAGAGCGTCTCGGCGTCCTCGCGGTCGTGCGAGGCCGCAGAGGACTCCTGGCGTTCGGGCGCACCGCGCATGCTCAAAAATCCGTCCGGGCCGTAGTAGCCGCCACCGACGACCTCGGGCGCGGTCGCTGCATACAACAATGGCCAGACGCCCCGCTTCGGCGACTGGCCAAACACGGTGTTGGCGAGTTTCATCAGGCCGTACTGGAGCCGCGAGTCGGCTTTCTGTGCGCCACGAAACTGTAGGTTTGTGTCGGCGTAGCCGGGATGACAGGCGACGCTTTTTGTGTCATAGCCGGCCGCTCGGAGTCGCCGGTCGAGTTCGTACGCGAACAGGAGGTTCGCAAGTTTGCTCTGGCCGTAGGCCTCCCACTTGCCGTAGGATCCTTCGCGCTGCAGGTCGTCGAAATCAATCTCGCCGGCGCTGTGTGCGGCGCTGGCGTGCGTGACTATTCGCGTCTCGCCGTCGGAATCGAGCAGGCGGTCGAGCAGCAGGCCGGTGAGTGCAAAGTGGCCAAAATGGTTGACGCCGAGTTGTTTTTCGAACCCGTCCTCGGTTTCGCTTCGTGGAATCGCCATCACGCCCGCGTTGTTGCACAGAATGTGAAGGTCGTCGTATTCGGCTCGAACGCCATCGGCGAAGGATCGAACAGAGTTGAGCGAGGCGAGATCACACTGCCGGACGTTGAGCGTCCCGTCGGCCGTCTCGTCGAGTTCGCTGGCGATTTCGTGGGCTGCGCGCTCGCCACGGTCGAGACTGCGACAGGCCATAATTACCGTCGCGCCACGGGCAACGAAGGCTTTGGTCGCCTCGAAGCCCAGGCCGCTGTTGGCGCCAGTAATGAGCACGGTTTTGTCGCGACACGACGGCATGCGGTCGGGCGTCCACGCGGTCGACATTGTCGGCTGTAGGGGTCGCAGTCGTATAGCTGTGTGGCGACCTATTGGCCGTGTTCCTCACGCTGCTTTCGCAC
>CAYWFO010000016.1:0-21460 GCA_964457485.1 uncultured Haloferacaceae archaeon
ACGCCGAGTTCGAGCCCCGCCTCCTCGACGCGGTCGTCAATGGCAGTGTCGAGATCTCGGCCGCGCAGCAGGTCGCCGAACACCTCGTGGACGATGGTTCCCTTGATGACGGGGTAGTTCAGCGGGATCGCCGACAGTTTGTTCAGATAGTAAAGCCGCGGACACTGCACCCACGACCGGATGGCGGTCACGTCGACGAGGAATCCGGGTTCGAGAACGACGTACGAGTCGGTCGCAGTCGTGTAGGTCGTCCGGCCGTCGTACTCGTCGGTTTGTGGCGCGGTGATGAGCAGTTCCATGCCGGCGTCGGCCCAGTCGGCGGTGTCGGCCCACTTTCCCCAGAGCGTCACGTCGACGGCGTCGTCGCCGTCAGTGTCGGTTCCGTCGGTCGGTCGGAGGCGGAACTCGGCGAGACGGCGCTCGCCGTACTCGGTCTCGACCGTCGTCGGTGCCGACACGGAGAGCAGTTCACCACGAAGACTGCGTGTCACGACATCCTCTCTGTGTGGCTGGCTGAAAAACCCTGTCGCTGGCGACGATGGAGCCAACCTCACCACCGATAGCGACGACGATGATGGGGAGCCACACAGTCGCCACTGACGGCTGTTGTCGACACCGACGACAACCCGATGGATGGAAGTACGGCGCTGAGAAAAGAGAACCATGTCGGAGTCGACCCCCTACGCAACCTACGGCAAACAGGCGGTGAGAGTCGCCGTCGTGTTTCTGATCGCCATCTCGCTTGCGGCCTCTTACGCCCTGCTGGCGTCCGACGGGTTCACCCTCGACGCCATCGGCAGCGTGCTGGTGACGCTCTACATCGCGACACTCGTGTTCTACGGCGTGTTTTGGGACGCGATGGACACCCGGCCGTTTCGACTCGCGCTGTACGGCGGCGTCATCGTCTGGGGGCTCGAGCGCTTTTTCCTCTCGGGTGACGAGTCGCTGTTGACGTACGGACTTCTGATCGGTGGGATGGCGATGTTCATCCGCGAGTTGTATTTCAAAACGTAGCGACGGCCTGCCCGCGGGCGACTCAGCCCGAAACCGGGTCGGTGAGCGATGGGTCGTCGTTGGCGGGCGTGTTGACCCGGTCGGAAACCCGGTAGGCGGTGAGCTCGTCGTCGGGGTACGCATCAAGTAGATCGGCGACCGCCGCGGATTCGCCGTGAAGCCATGTCTCTTCGTCGGCCGGATCAAGCATGACCGCCATTCGGTGATGCAGCGTCGAAATGAGATCGTTGGGATCGGTCGTAATCACGGTGAAACTCTCGAGCGTTGCCGACTCGCCGTCGCCGGCCTCACCCCCGCCGAACGCGCCGAGCCCGGTCTGTCGCGTTGGCCGCGTCCAGCGCTCCCACAGCCCCGCCAGCGCGAACGGTCTGTCGTCCTCGAAGGCGACCCGGTAGGGGTGTTTACCGTCGCCGAGATCGGCCCACTCGTAAAACCCATCGCAGGGAACCAGACAGCGCCGCGATTCGTAGGCGTCGGCGAAGCTGCGCTTGTCGCGAACGGTCTCAGCGCGCGCATTAATGAGCCCGCGTTCCTCGTCGCTCCACGACGGCGTCAGCCCCCACTCGAACAACTGCATCCGATCCGGCTCGCGGTTCGTGATGATCGGGAGGCGCTGGCCGGGCGCACAGTTGTACCGCGGCGAAAGCGACTCGGGCGGGTCGACACCGAACCGCTCGGCGAGCGTCTCGGGGTTCGTACAGAGCGTGTAGCGGCCGCACATATTCGGGGTTTGACGGCGACAGACTTAGTCGACTCGTTCGTCCCTCCCCACACCTCGTCCACCGAACGGGCAAGCCGTGAGTTTTAGGTCGACACACCGCCCAGCACCGTCGTGCGCATCGAGAACAGCTTTATTCCCGCAACCGGTGTCGGCGAGACGACAGAACGGCGGCTCTGGGCCGCGGGCGCGACCGACTGGGACGGGTTCGACCGCTCGCTCGTCGGCGAACAGACCGCCGCGAACATCGAATCGTTTATCCAAACCGCCCGGCAGAGACTCGCGGCCGACGAGACGGCGTTTTTCGACCGCGTGTTTCCCAGCAGCGAGCGCTGGCGGCTCTACGAGAACTTCCGCGAGAACGCCTGTTTTTTCGATATCGAAACAACCGGGCTGGATCCCGACCGGTCGGTCGTCACCACGCTGAGCTACCACCAGGCCGGCGAGACGACGACGCTCGTCCGCGGCGACGACCTGACGGCCGAGAACGTCCAGGCGATGGTCGACGACGCCAGTTTGCTGGTGAGTTTCAACGGGATTCGGTTCGACCAGCCGTTTCTCGAATCGTCGTTCGCAACGACCGTCGAGGTGCCACATCTCGACCTCATGTATCCGTGTCGAACCGTTGGGCTCACCGGTGGGCTCAAACGGATCGAGCGCGATATCGCTCTCGAACGCGACCGCCCCGACATTTCGGGTCGCGATGCGGTTCGGCTCTGGCACCAGCACGAGGCGGGCGTCGACGGCGCGCTCGACACGCTCGTTTCGTACAATCGAGAGGACGCGGTCAACCTGCAAACGCTGGCCGACCACGTGACCGGCCGACTCCACGAAACTGTGTTCGAACAAGCCTGTCGGCAGTCGGAGCCCTAACGGACAGCACTCTTTCGCGACGCGATTGAAGCACTCAGGATGAGTCGGGATTCGGCTGTTGATCGGCTCTCTCTGCGGCGGCCGCGGATTTCGTCTCGGCGTCCGACGAATCCGTTTCTGTGATCGGCGAGTCTGTTTTCGACGATTCTGTGGTGTCGGTCGCGGCAGACGCGGTATCCGCCGGTGGTGACTCCGTCGGATCGGCCGGCGCAACCGCGACCGACTCGTCGGTTTCGGCGTCAATAATCTCGACATCCCCCCGTTCGGCGGGGTCGACGATCGTGTCGGCGGCGGGGTCATCGGTCGAGTCAGTAACGGCGTCATCGGTCGTGTCAGCAACGGGGTCATCGGCCGAGTCGACAGCCGCCGAATCCACCGGTTCAGCCGGCGACGACGCGGCTTCGTTCTCCGTGGTGGACGCGGTATCCGCAGGGGATTCGTCGAGCAGTTCGACTCCCGTGTCGCCATCCGTCGAGTCCGACTCGACGGCCGCAGCCGATTCGACAGCCGTCGGATCAGTGTCGGTGTCGGCCTCGCCGTCTGTCAAGTCGTCGCGAGCAGATGATTCGCTGGTGTCGACGTCAGGTGATTCGGCGGTGTCGGCCTCAGTTGACCTGACCGCGTCGTCGTCTTGGTCTGCTGGCTGCTCTATGTTCTCGCGGTCGGCGTCGGGTGTGCTGTCGCGGTCGGCGTCGGGTGTGCTGTCGCGGTCGGCGTCGGCCGCAACGGCGTCGGTGGTGCTGTCGCGGTCGGCGTCGTCGCCAGCGACGGTCTCGGAAGTACCGTCATCGTCGGCGGCGGCTGACGCATCGGCAGCAGGCGATTTGTCGACCTGCTGAATCAGCTTCATCTCGCCGCGGGCCCGGAGCATGCCGTCGACGACCGCGCCGTCGTGGACGACGAGATCGGCGCACGACACGTCACCGCGGACGTGCGCGCCCGCCTGTATCGTCACCGTTCCGTTGCGGGTTGTGACGTCGCCGATGATGTCGGTGCCGGCGTCGATACCGATGTCACCGCGAGCGCGGAGGCTGCCGAACACGGTGGTGTCGGTGCCGACGGTGATCGATTCGGCGCGAATGTTGCCGTGCAGTCGGCAGTTCGAACCGATTCGCGCGGGCGTCGAGACGCGCCAGGCGTCGTCCGAAAGCTCCGCACCGCGAGGAATCACCAGCGGCGCGCGTTCTTCGATGTCGCTGCCGGCGAGCGCGCTGGCGAACTCGTTTGCCTTGTCGCTCTCGCCGAGGCGAAGGAACTGCGAGAGGACGATGAAATAAAAAACGAGCACCGGAACCGGGTTGCGGGTGACAATCCAGCCGTTGGCCTCGAACCCCTCCTCGATGGTGACGTCGTCGCCGATGTCGAGATCGCCGGAAACGAGGAGTTTGCCGCCGATGTGGGTTCGTTCGCCGATGTAGGCGTCCTCGCCGGCGAACACGCTGCCCTCGGTTCGACACCAGATATCGAGTCGGCAGTCGCCGTCGGCTTCGATCTGGCGGCCGAACTGGACGCGCTCGCCGGCAGCGATTGTCCGACCGCGAACCCCGAAGTCGATCTGGCTGTTCGAGCCGATCAACACGTCGCCGTCGGTGACGACGTCGTGTTCCTCGACGGTCGTGCCGTCGGGAATCGCGAGTTCGTCGAGCGGGTCGTGGGCGGCTGACACAGGCCGAACCAGGGTATCGTGGGTAATAAACCGTCCGCAAGACGTGCGTCTGACGATGCGTCGGCGCTCGGAGCGCTTACCGGTCGCGTGCCGTCTCGCGCTCGCGTTGACGCCACTCGGAGGCGTCCTCTAGCGTCTCAGTTTCGAGCAGTTTGTCGAGTTTCCGCTCGAACTGCTCGTCGGTGAGTTCGCCGTTAGCATAGCGTCTGCGGAGCTCGGCGAGTGGATCAGCGTCGGCCGAGTCGCGTTCGGCGGAACGAGCGGCAGATTCGAACTCGCCGTCGTCCTGCTGTTCGGTCTCTTCGTCGTCGAACAACAGCGCCACAACCGGGACGATAACGATGTAGCCGAACAACATGAACGCCAGCCACCAACTGAAGCCGAGAAGCATGGCCGCCAGCCATGTGCCGGTAACCACCGTCGCCGTAATCGCGGTCAGGTTTTCCGCGAGACGCTCACGCAGGGAAGGCTCCATCGGTCGGCATGAAGCGGTCTCGGATAAAAAAGCCATCTGTCAGCCCCACGCTGGCGGTCGAACCGTCCAGCCGGTCGCCAAGAGCGGAGTTTTTGTGAGTCGACGGCAAACAGTGAGCTATGACCGTTCTATCGTTCGACAAAACCGGCGTCGATGTCGTCTATGAGGGCACCGAATTTCGGCTCGAAAAGGCGCTCATCGAGGACGCAACCGGCAAACCCTACCGCGACGTGACCGACCACGAAGTACTCCGGATCGTCGAAAAGCAGCCCGAACTTGCGGGCGAAGCCACCCAGATTGCCGATATTCTTCGAAACCAGTAGCTGACTGTCCGTGGTCACTCGGCCGGGACAACCGAAAGGCAGTTTTCACCCAGCCGAGAAGTGAGGCCCATGCTCTCGATTGCGCTCGCCGGCAAACCGAATGCGGGCAAATCAACCTTTTATACGGCGGCGACGCTCGCGGATGTCGACGTCGCCAACTACCCGTTTACCACCATCGACGCCAACCGCGGAATCGCCTCGGTTCGCACCGAGTGTCCCTGTCTGGCGCTCGACGAGCGCTGTGGGAACGACCGCTGTCGCGACGGCACGCGCTACGTCCCGATCGAACTCATCGACGTCGCCGGCCTCGTTCCGGGTGCCCACGAAGGTCGCGGTCTGGGCAACCAGTTTCTCGACGAACTCACGAACGCCGACGCCATTCTCAACGTCCTCGACGCCTCGGGAAGCACCAACGCCGAGGGCGAACCCGTCGAGACCGGCACCCACGACCCCGTCGAGGACGTCGAATTCATCGAAGCCGAACTGGACGCCTGGCTCGCGGGCATCATCGAACGCAACTGGGAGTCCGTCGAGCGCAAGTCGCGTTCGCCGTCGTTCGACATCGACGAGACGCTTTCGGAGCTGCTGACCGGGTTTGGCGCGACAACGGCCGACGTGGCCGCGAGCCTCCGCGAAGTCGACTACCCCGAGGATCCGCTCCAGTGGACAGATGAGAACCGCGCGGCGCTGGCAACGGACGTCCGCGCTCGCACGAAGCCGATCATTCTTGTCGCCAACAAGGCCGATATCGCCGACCGCGACACCCTTGAGCGGCTTCAGGCCGCCGCCGATATCGTTATTCCGGCGACCGCCGATGGCGAACTCGCGTTGCGCCGTGCCGCCGAAGCCGGTGTCGTCGACTACTCACCCGGCGACGACGACTTCGAAATCACCGGCGAACTGAGTGATGCCCAACAGGCGGGACTCGAACGAATCCGCGGCGTGATGGCCGACTACGGCGGTACGGGCGTTCAACGCGCGCTCAACGCGGCCGTCTACGATCTGCTCGATCACCGCACCGCCTTTCCGGTGCAAAACGAGACCAAGTGGACCGACGCACAGGGCAACGTGCTGCCCGACGCCTTCCTCCTCCCGGCGGGGTCGACGCCGACCGATCTCGCTTCCGCCGTACACACCGATATCGCCGAGGGCTATCTGCATGCGGTCAACGCCAGGACGAAGCGTCGTATTTCCGATAGCTACGAACTCGAGGAAGGCGATGTGATTAAAATCGTCAGTACGGCGTCCTGAGCGCGATTGAGACTGACCCCTATTCAGGCGTACTCCTCGTGAATCCGGTCCATCCGGGCGGCCATCACGAAGTCGGCCTTGTGGAGACCGCCGATGTCGTGCGTCCAGATTTCGATCCGTGCTTCTCCCCACGAAACGTGGAGATCCGGATGATGCCACTCCTCTTCGGCGAGTTCGCCCACCTCATAAGTGAACTCAAGCGCGTCGCGGAAATCGTCAAACGCGTAGGTTCCCTCGAGGTGGTGGCCGTCAACGACCTCCCACACGTCGCCGTTGAGATCCGAGAGGTACTCCGCGGCTTCGGCGTCATCGAACGGTTCGTCCTCACCGCGTGCGGGTTCGACTGGTTCGTCGGCAAGAGATTGTGCCATACCGATCTGTACGCACGCCAGCGGCTTGTATCTTCAGCCTGCGCGGTCGACAGCTGGATGTTCTCGCCGGCACCGGCGTCGACTACGAAATCGCCCCACACGCCGTGAGCGCGTCGACCAGCGCATCAATCTCGTCGGCAGTGTTGAACGCATGAACCGAGGCCCGAACCGCCCGTGGTTCCGGCAACGAGCGAATCCGGATACCGCGCTCGAAGAGCGCGTCGACGACGCGGTCAGGCTGGTCGACAGTGATCGTCACCAACCCGGACTCGAACCGCCGTGGGCTCAGCAGTTGATCGGCGGGAACCGCGCGTTTGAGCCGGTCGGTCAGCCGCTCAATGCGTGTTTCAACCGAATCGAGACCGGGTTCTTCGAGCATCGAAATGCCCGCAGCCATGCCGGCGTGCGGCCCCGGCGAGACCGTGCCGCGCTCGAATCGGTGCGCCGACGGCTTGAGCGTGTAGTCGGGCTCGTCGGGGTCGACAACGCTGCTGTAACAGACCTGTGCGGGGTGGAGGTCGGCTTCGGCCCCCTCGCGGACGTACAGATAGCCCGATCCCCACGGCCCGAGCAGCCACTTGTGGCCCGAGCCAACGACGACATCCGCGCCCCAGTCGGCGAGGTCGGTCGGCGTCTGGCCCGCCGACTGCACCGCGTCGACGACGACCCGCGCGCCCGCGTCGTGCGCGATGTCGACAAGCGTCCCAACTGGCAGTCTCGTGCCGTAGTTCCACGAAATCGAGCTCACACAAACCATGCGAGCACCGTCGACCAGTTCCGCAAATCGGTCGAGATCAACGACGCCGCGGTCGGTTTCGAGCACGTCGACCGACACGCCGTGAATGCGTTTTGCGCGCTCCCACGGCAGTATTCCCGCGGGATGCTCGAAATCCGTTCTAACGACCCGATCACCCGGTTGCCAGTCGACTGCGGCCGCCACCGCACTGAGGCCGTCGCTCGTCGATTCGGTCAACGCGAGTTCGTCGGGCGAAACGCCGAGGTGACTCGCGATCGTTGCGCGGTTCTCGGCTTTCCGCTCGGCGGCCGCCGGGTACATGCCGTCGGCAGCAGGAGCCTCCGCTTTGTGCTGCCACAGCGCATTAGTTGCGGCGTCGAGCACCGGTTTCGGGCTCGGTCCGCTCGCGCCGGTGTTGAAAAACGTCACGTCCGACAGCGCCGGAATCGACGCGCGAAGCTCGCGCGGCGTCATCGTCCCCGAACCGCCCTGACGGCCTCGCCCATGTGTTCGATGGCCGTTTTGAGCGTTTCCTCATCGGTCGCATACGAGAGGCGGGCTCGGCCCGCACCCGCCGCGCCGAACGCCTCGCCGGGAACGACGATAACGCCGCGCGAAATGCACTCGTCGACGAAGCCGTCCGGTACCGCTGGCATCGCATAAAACGCCCCGCGTGGCGTCGGACAGTCGATGTCGGCGTCGGCCAACCCGTCGAGCAGGACGTCTCGGCGGCGTTTGAACGACGCCGTCATTTCGTCGACAATTTCCTGTGGACCGGTGAGGGCGGCTTCGGCGGCGAACTGCGCGGGCGCGCTCGCACAGGCTTGGGCGTACTGGTGGACGCGAACCATCCGCCCGATGGACTCGCTCGCGCCGACGACCCAGCCGAGCCGCCAGCCCGTCATCGAGTACAGCTTCGAACAGGAGTTGACGACGACGACGTTGTCGCTCTCGGCGAACCCGATCGGCGAGTAATGGGTTCCCTCGAAGACGGTGTACTCGTACACCTCGTCGGAAAGACACAGCACGTCGTGTTCGTCAGCAATCCGGGCGAACTCGCGGATGTCGTCCTCGCCCGCGACCGCACCGGTCGGGTTGGCCGGCGAGTTGACGATGAACGCCGCGGTATCGTCGGTGATCGCCGCCTCGACCCGTGCAGGATCGAGCGTGAGATCCTCGCGGAGTTCCACGGGAACCGACTCGCCGCCAACCAGCGTTGTCAACGCGTCGTACGAGACGAAGCCGGGGTCGGGAATGATGACTTCCTCGCCGGCGTCAACGTGTGCGGCGAGTGCAATGTGGAGCCCCTCGCTGGCTCCCGAGGTCGCGATCACGTCAGCGGGGTCGACCGCAACCGCCTGATCGCGCTCGTGTTTCGCCGCGATTGCTGCCCGAAGCGGTTCGATTCCCTTGTTCGGCGTGTAGCCGTCGGCCTTGCCGGCCTCGATGGCGTCGACGGCGGCCCTTCTGGCGTGATCCGGCGTCGGAAAATCCGGCTGGCCCAACCCGAGATTGATTGCGTCGTCGCCGGCGGCCTCGAACACTTCGCGAATACCGCTGATCGAAATCCGCTCGACGCGCGACGAAAAGTCGGTCATGCGTATCCTGCGGTCGCCCAGAATCAAAGCGTTTCGGACTCAGTCACGGGCAGTCGAAACGCTCTCAACGCTCTATCGCCAACGATCGACAATGAGCCGATCCGGGCTTCGCTACCTTGCGGGCGCACTCGCGCTCGTGGTCGCGGCTATCCATCTCTACTGGGGGTTTCCGCGGCTAATTACGCAGTTACAGATCGCCGCCGTCCCCGACCCGAGGCCGTTCGTATTCGTCGTCTCTTCGGTTGCGATTATTCTGGGGATTGCGCAGGTGCTCGATGGCCGAGAGCCAGCTCCGATCTATCTCGCGGGAATCGCACTCATGATCGCCTACATCGGCGGCTACGTCGCCTGGCATACCGTGTTGGGCCACGGCGGATTTTGGCCGTGGGGACCCGATCCGATCACTCACGATGCGGGACCGGCCGAGGTCGTCATTAGTCACCTGCTTGCCGATCCGCTGGCACTGGTCTCGAAGGTGCTCGAACTCTCGTTGGCGATCGTGTTGACGGTGCTGTACCGCGGCGAGAAAACGGCCACTGACGACGCGGTGCAAGCGGCCGTCGGCAGCCAGTAACGCTTTGTGTCGCGGTCGACGACTGCACACAATGAGTTCGTGGGTGAATCGGTATGTAATCTCGTCGTCGGAAGTGAGTCAGCAATGAAGCCGAAACGGTCGACACTCGAACGGATTCGACAGTATCAGACGAGCCTGCTCGAAGATATCGTCGCTGCAGTCATCCTCTTTATTCTCGTCTCATCGGCCTGGACGTTTGCCCCCGAGCAGTGGCCGCAGGTGGTGTACTATTTCGCAATCGGTGTGGTTATTCTCAGCTACTTTCGGTTCGTCAGTCCGCCGCCGAACGAACGGTAGCAACAGTGCCGACACTGCTCGCGACAGCACGCCCCGACAGAAACACAAAATCAATCAGTCAGCGAGGACGGCAACCCACCGCTTCTGCAACTCAGCAAACTGGTTTCGGACTGACGCCCAGCGATTCGAGTGACTCGGTGTACTCGGCGTATGCCGCCTGGATTGCCGTCGTCGCGGCGTCTCTTGCCAGTTCGCGATCCGCGGCGGTCTCACAGGTGCTGTCGACGAGCGCGACCGCACGAGACAGTTGGTCGTCGACATCGCTCCCGAGTTCGCGAAACACGCTCGCAGTTTGGGGGTCGGCGTCGCCGACGAAGTAGCCGGTGTACTGTTTTTTCGACGCACGCGCGACGAGACAGCGACCGACGAGGCCGCCGGCGCGTTCGACGCTTGAATCGAATCCACGGAGCGTTGTCTGAATTGCCGGTATCTCGGCGGCGTCGGCTGCTCGCGGTGGCTCGTCGATCTCGGCGGCGATCGCTTTGTAGTGAGCCGCCTCCTGGCTAGCGAGATTCGCAAACAGGTCGGCTGCAGCCTCGTCGGCTTCGTCGTCAGCGCACAACTCAAACGTCTCGCGGGCGGCGTCCTCGGCGATGGCTGCCGCGCGGAGCACAGTGTCGGCTTCGAGGGTGCCGTCAGTTTCGGCGTACAGCGCTTTCGACGAGCCGAGTCGCGAGAGTGCGGTACCGTTTTCGGTTCGAACGGTCTCGATGAAATCGTCGCTCATAGTCGACCTAACGACACCGTGGCTCTTGAGTCTGGGCGGCTCCGGCCGGAAATGTACTATTATAATTGGACATAAAATTAAAACAGTTTGCGACCAGTATATTATTGTGGACTCCGATCCGGCCGATTTTACCAACCACTCGACTGTGCTGCTTCGGTGGTTCGTGCTGGCGACCACCTACTTTCTGTTGGCGTTGTTTCTGATCGGTCTCTATGATCTGGGGTTAGGGCTATATTTGCTCATCATCACCGGCGAGTACACCGACCCGGTGGCTGTCGTCAATCTGATCGATACGGTGTTGTTGCTGTTGATCGTACTCGAAGTCCATCGCACGTTGATCGCCTACGCTAACGACAACCCCGTGCTGCCAATTATCGTCAGCGCGGCACTTATCGCCGTCTCACGCCAGGTCATCAGCTTCCGTGTCGACGACTTCGAGCCGGTCGGTGACGTGTTGCCGGCCGCCGTCGGGCTAGCGGTGCTTCTGCTCTCGCTGGTGGTCGTCTACATCGTGGTGCGACGCGGCTCAGTCAGCGAACAACTGTCGCTTTCGTCGTAAGCAGTTGAAAGAATTTTAGTCTCGTGTTGCCCTGCTTGCTCGCGGGCACAGCCCGTTCACAGTACCGAGACTCTCTCTTCGGTCGCGGTGCTCACTCAGCCTCGCCTGTCTCCGCGGGTCGGCTTCGCCTCCACGCTCCGATTCGAGGCTTCGGTCGCGGTGCTCACTCAGCCTCGCCTGTCTCCGCGGGTCGGCTTCGCCTCCACGCTCCGATTCGAGGCTTCGGTCGCGGTGCTCACTCAGCCTCGCCTGTCTCTATCGGCGCGCCAACGAGGTTCCCCCACTCGGTCCACGAGCCATCGTAGTTGATGGTGTCCTCGTAGCCCAAGAGTTCGTGGAGGGCGAACCACGCGACCGACGAGCGCTCGCCAATGCGGCAGTAGGCAACGGTCGTCTCGTCGCCGTCGATGCCCTTGTCGGCGTAGAGGTCGCGGATTTCCGCGGCGGATTTGAACGTGCCGTCATCGTTCGTGACCGCGGCCCACGAGATGTTCTGTGCGCCGGGGATGTGGCCGCCGCGCTGGGCGGTCTCGTTGAGTCCCGGTGGCGCGAGCACCTGCCCGGAGAACTCCTCTGGCGAGCGAACGTCGACCAACGGGAGCCCACGGTCGATGGCGTTTTCGACGTCCTCGCGGTAGGCGCGGATCGATTCGCGCGGGCCGGAGGCGGTGTAGTCGACCGCCGAGAAGTCCGGTTCCTCGTCGGTCGTCGGGTAGTCGTTTGCGAGCCAGTACTCGCGGCCGCCGTCGAGCAGTTTCACGTCGTCGTGGCCGTAGTATGTGAACTGCCAGTAGGTGTAGGCGGCAAACCAGTTGCCGTTGTCACCGTAGAGGACGACCGTCGACTTTTCCGTGATTCCGTGGCTGCCAAGCAGTTCCTCGAAGTCCGCCTTCGTGAGGATGTCACGGGTGGTCTGATCCTGCAGCTGGGATTCCCAGTTGAACCCGATTGCGCCGGGCGCGTGCGAGTCATCGTAGGCCTCGGTGTCGACGTCGACTTCGACCAGTCGATAGTCGGGATCGTCCCGCTGGAAGGCGTCGAGGTTGGCCTCGACCCAGTCGGGCGAGACGAGGACGTCTTTCGCGTACGCCGTTTCCGAATCCACGTAGTCTGTTGCTGACATACAGAAACGGCTTGGCCCGCCATTGTCTTAGTGCTGACACTATCGGCCGATTCGTCCGGACCTGCCGAATACCGGGGCTTCTTGCTGCGGCCGACGACGACCTCGCGAATCGGTTGGGCCGATCCCGACGCCCGCACCGAGTCCGTTCGATCGTGTCAGCACGTTCGTGCCCACAGCAACCTGCAAATATTGCTTGTATGAGCGAATCGCGGCGTGCTTGCGTCGGGCCACACCGTTGAACACCACGGCGAGTGACTACCCGATATGATCGACTCGCCGCTGGTTTCACCCGCATGGCTGGCCGACCGACTCGCCGATCCCGACTGCCGCGTTGTCGACGTTCGCGAGCCGTGGGAGTACGAATCCATTGGTCACATTCCGGGTGCGGTGAACATTCCCTTTGGGCGGTACCGAAACCGCGACACGGCGGATCCGGGAACGCTGCCGGGCGCAGGCCGCGTCAGCCAGTTGTTCGAGAAAGCCGGAATCATGCCCGAAACCACGGTCGTCGCCTACGACGACACCCACGGCGTGTTTGCGGCACGATTCGTGCTCACCGCGCTCGCCTACGGTCACACGAACGTACGGTTGCTCGACGGCGATTTCACCTCGTGGCGAACCGCATTTTCGGTAACAACCGGGCAACCCAACATCAACGCCAGCGCGTATCCCCTGGACGGACTCTCGCCTAACTCGCCGATTCTCGACGAACACGACCTCGAACGGACGGTCACAAACAGCGAGGTGACGCTGATCGACACCCGCGAGCAAGCCGAGTACGACGCGTTTCACCTTCCCGGCGCGGTTCGCCTCGACTGGCTCGAACTGGTCGACGACGAAACGCGGAGAATCAAAACCGCGGACGAAATCGACGCGCTGCTCGCCGCCCGTGGAATCGAGACAGACCGGTCGACCTCGATTGTGCTCTACTGCAACACAGCCAGGCGGTTGAGTCACACCTTTGTCGTCCTTCGATCGCTCGGCTTCGAGGATGTTAGGGTTTTCGAGGGACAGCTTTCGGACGTCTCGTCGATCGACGCTGTCGACACGGCGCGCTGAACGCGACGCCGATCACGACCGGCTATCGACCTGGCGCAGGAGCGGCATCAACGATTACTGGCAGTAACTGTTTACGCGGTCGAGCCCCAACACGTTGCAATGAGTGATGAGTCGACACCGCAACCCGAACAAGCCGGTGGCGATCAGACGAATCCGGGCGACTCCTGTTCCGCGTCGTCGCGATCGGCGGATCCAACGGCGATTCGGTCGGTTGCCGTCACCGTCGACGACGTGGTCGCTGCGCTCGAAGCGACACTCGGCGCCAACCGGAGCGTCGTATTGCGCATCACGCCGCCGTTTTCGGGACGAATGCGCGCCCGACTCCACGTGGGCGACGAGCAACCGTACGAGGGCATCGAACCGATCCATCTCGATCCGACAGCGCTCGTCGAGCGCGTTCCATCCTACCCGACGGCCGACGAGACGGCCACACAGCTTTCGGCTGCCGAGCCGAACAGCAAGCGTCATCGCGAAACACACACCGAGCGGCTTGTCGAGTGGCGCGAGACGGTGCGGAGCCGGATCGTCGACGAGGTGACCGTACAGACGGCTAACGGGTCGACGACGGTCGGCGTGGTGCCGCTTGGGACGCAGTCCGCTGGTGACGATCGAACCCCGTGAGCAAACGGCGCATCCGCTATTCGTCGGCGAAAAATGGAAAACTGGGTGATTCGCGCGCTACAGTCGCTGCAGGTTCTTGGCTCGGGGGCCTTTTTCTGCTTCGACGATGTCGAACTCGACTTCTTCACCCTCTTCGAGATCGGGACCGCCGACATCCTCCATGTGGAAGAATACGTCGTCGTCCGCGTCGTCCGTTTCGATGAATCCGTAGCCGCCTGTGTCGTTGAAGAACGCAACCGTGCCTTGTGCCATTCGCATTTACCTCACTGCTGACCACGACGGTCGAAAATAAATAAGTATGGATACGCCTGTTCGGGGCGTTGTTGGCCCGAGAGACGAACCGGAACCTCTCCGCGCGTTAACGGAAGCCCATCGCTTCGATCTGTTCTTGATAGCGGTTGCGGATCGTCACCTCGGTGACTTGGGCCACATCGGCGACCTCCCGTTGGGTCTTCTTTTCGTTACACAACAATGACGCCGCATAGATCGCGGCGGCCGCAAAACCCGTTGGCGACTTGCCCGACAGAAGGCCCTGTTCGGCCGACACGTCGATAATCTCGGTTGCCTTCGCTTGCACCTCTTCGCTGAGCTCAAGCGAGGAGGCAAACCGCGGGACGAACTGTTTGGGGTCGACCGGCCGGAGTTCGAGGCCGAGTTCCTGCGAGATGTAGCGGTAAGTTCGACCGATCTCCTTTTGAGGAACCCGCGACACTTCGGCGACCTCATCGAGCGACCGAGGAATTCCTTCCTGCCGGCAAGCCGCATACAGCGCAGCGGTCGCGACGCCTTCAATCGATCGTCCACGAATCAGATCCTCGTTGAGCGCGCGTCGATAGATCACAGAGGCGACCTCACGTACCGACCGGGGCACGCCGAGCGCGCTCGCCATACGGTCGATTTCGCTGAGTGCAAACTGGAGGTTGCGCTCGCCGGCGTCCTTCGTACGAATGCGTTCCTGCCATTTCCGTAGTCGGTGCATCTGACTGCGTTTTTCCGAGGACAACGACCGGCCGTAGGCGTCTTTGTCCTTCCAGTCGATCGTTGTCGTCAGCCCGCGGTCGTGCATCGTCTCGGTGATCGGCGCACCGACACGGGACTTGCTCTGGCGTTCGGAATGGTTGAACGCGCGCCACTCGGGCCCGCGGTCGATTTGGCGTTCGTCCAAAACCAGTCCACAGTCGTCGCAAACGAGTTCGCCCTGATCGGCGTCCGTGATGATTTCGTCGGAGCCACACTCAGGGCAGGTGAGCGATTCGTCCGATTCGGTTTCCGACGCTCGCTCCTGTTGGCGCTGCCTACTCGGGCGTTCCATTATAACGGTTCTGGCCCGGCCCGTATTTAAAACTTTGTACCGTGGTAATCACGGTTTTTCCCGAGAACCGAAAGACGTGACGGTTCTCTGGGTCAAATACGGAGGAACACGAATGGAAACAGTCTAATATGTCGATACTACAATCGCGGAATTTCGCCGCCGAAGACGTGAATGTCTCGTGAGCACATGAGTCGGGGCCACCATGACAACTGGGTGTATTCGGTTCGTCGGCACCGTCCGTGGCCTGCACTCGCCGTCGACAGCGCAAACCGCCGGACGGTTCGGGCGGGAGTGCTGGATAGACTTTTCAGCCGTCGGTCAGTAGCCCGATGTATGACCGAGCGCTCATCGAGAAGACGGGTTATCGTCGAGGATTCTCGCCGGAGGCGGTGGTCATAGTGGCAAGCAAGCGAGAACTCGAAGGACAGCTGGCGGTCGTTGCAGGGTTTGACAACCCACAGGCCGCACTCGAACAGTATCCCACGCCGCCGTCGCTTGCGGCGCATGTCATCCACCTCGCCGATCTTCACGGCGACATCGAGGGGCGAACCGTCGTCGACCTCGGCACGGGAACCGGCATGTTCGCGCTCGGCGCGGCACTGCGCGCGCCCGCTCGGGTCGTCGCCGTCGAACTCGACCGCGCAGCGCTCGACACCGCGGTCGAAAACCGCAAGCGCGTCGGCACCAACACGATCATTCACTGGCTGCAGGCCGATGCAACGCGGTCGCCGCTGCGGATTACCGAACCGGTCACGGTCGTGATGAACCCGCCGTTTGGCGCACAGCACGACAACGCAAGCGCCGACCGCGGCTTTCTCGAAACCGTGTCGCGGCTGGCACACGTTTCGTACTCCGTTCACAACGCGGGCAGCCAGGCGTTCATTGGGGCGTTTGCGGCCGACAACGGCGGAACCGTGACGCACGCGTTTTCGGCGGCGTTCGACCTCGACAATCAGTTTCCGCACCACGAGCACGAAACGCAAGAGATCGACACCGAGGTGTACCGAATCGAGTGGGATAACTGACCCGACAACCAGTCGCTATTGCCGCTCTCATGACTACTCGCGGGTGGCAACCCTGACTGCCGTCTCGTCGTAGGTTGCGACCAGTCGTGAGCCGTCGTTGACGATCTCGATTTCGCCGAGTCTAACCGACTCGTTGACCGCGGGAACCGGTTCGCTGACGACCCGGTCGCCGTCGTCGGCCTCAACGGTGAACCCCGCGTCGGCTGGCGCGATCGAAATCCGGTTGCCCGCGAGCAACGATTCGCTTTCGGCCGGGGGAGACTGGAACGCAGTCCGGTTCTCGTCGTCATGCGAGAGCGTGACCCGATAGGCGGTGTCGCCGCCGACGGCAGCCCACCCCTCGCGGGAGACGGTCACCGTTTCGCGCCAGCCGAGCCCGCCGAGGTGGAGCTGCTCCTCACCGCTGTCGGCGAGTTCGGCGCGGGTGATCGGTGTTGTCCAGATGTGTCTGTCGGTGTTTCTGACGATCACCCCCGAGGTGTTGAGCTGGGTCGTTTCGCCGGCGACCTCGATGTCGATGGCGCTGAGTTGCCCGTCGGGAACGTCCTCGCCGTAGGTGACCTCGTAGCCACGGATTTCGATCGGGTCGCCCGGCAGCGGCTCCTCGCCCGCGGTCGTAAAGTTGACCGCAATCGCGGGGCCGACGATGATCGATGCGCCACAGATGAGCACCAGGAGGCCGAACTCCCGCGAGGTCATCGAGGCAATCGCCGCCCGGAACGTCTCGGGATTGGCGACCGCGCGGCGCGGAACAAGGGGTTTGTCGCGGGCGACCACCGCGTAGGTGACGATTGCGACGAGCACGAACACGAGCGCAACCCCGCCGGCGCGGTACAATACGTAGACGTTGTTGCCGCGGAACCAGTACACCGCCCACAGCGACCGAGACAGCGCGAACAACAGCACGCCGAGCCAGATTCGGGCGGCCGACGGCGCAGGGTCATCGCGGTGTCGCAGCAACGCAAGCCCGAGGAGAATCCCCAGAAAGAGTCCCACGGCGTGGCCCTGCACCGCTATCGACGCGAACCACGGCGTCGAAAAGGTCGTTTCGGCGACCGCGACCTGCTCGGGCACCCGAAGCGCGGTAAACAGCGTGCTCGCTCCGCCGCTGGCGACGCTGGCAACAACGGTCGCAAGCGGATAGCGAACCAGCGTGAACCCTGCAAACGCGAAGACGACGGTCGAAAAGCCGATAATCGGACCGAGCGCGACGAGCGTGCCGATGAGGCCGACAGCGACGACGACAGCCGGAAAGATCACGAGCGCACGGACAACCGGGTGCGTCCACAGCCGACCCGGCAGGTCGTTCGTTCGCCGGTCGACGTGGTGGCTCCAGACGAACTCCGCAAATGAGCCGAAGACGAGCGTTGCCAGCAGGTTCCCCGTGAGATGGCCGAACGAGGAGTGCGTGAACCCCGCCGACAGTATCCCGATCGGGTCGAAGTAGCTCCAGGCGCGAAACGGCAGTACGATCGGATTTGCGGGATCGTCGAGTCCACCCTGTATACCGTAATAAATCCCGAGCAGACCCGCAATAACAACGAGCGTGCCCCACGGAACGCCAAACAGGAGGCGCTGGCGTGCGGCGGCGTACCACGTTTCGGTTGGCCGACTCAGCACGACCAGCACGCCGACTGCGAGCACAGCAGTAACACCGAACAACAGTCGAGAGAGAAACGCCGTGTCGAGTGCGACCCCGACCGTCTCGGTGAGTATGCTCGAAAGCGTCGGCGAGAGCCACCCGACACCAACCGGTGGCGACGCTCCAACCCCGCTCATCGTAACTCGACCGCATCGAAAACGCTCATCTCAACAGGGAACGTCAGCGGCTCAGAGTTTGCCTTCGGCGTCGTCGGCGAGTTCTTTCATCCGCTTGCCGACGCGACCGGCATTCGAAAACTCGTCTTCGCTCATTGCGGTCGCCAGCGCGTTGCCGAGGACGAACACCGCGTGTTTGTGCTCGCTTTTGGATTTGTGCACGTGCGAGGGGTCGACATCGAGTTCGTCGTACGGATCGAACAACCCCGAGTCGACCGATTCTTGGGCCCGAAAGCTCTCCATAATGGTGACCATCTGCTCGTGTAGTTCGAGAAGTTCGTCTTTGTGCATACGGAGCGCTACACACGGAACGGATTAAACGTTGTTGGGGCTGCGAACGCGATTAGAAGACGTACTCGTCCTCGTGGCCCATCATGCCGTCGTCGCCCATGACGCCGTCGTCATCGAACCCGCCGCCGTCGTCGTCCATGGGGCCGCTCGTTTTGTAGGCTTTCACGCCGGTCGAAAGGAGGTTTTCGATCGCTTCTTCGCGGGTGAGAAACTCGCCTTGCTCGACGAACTGGGCGATTTGCATTTCTAGATGTTCCGGGATAGTGATCTCGACTTTCGGCATCTGAACAGTCGGCAGTTACCGGAGTGCCCATTTAAAACTGCCGGCGGCCGTTCAGTCGTGAAACGAGGAGTGATTTCGAGGGACGCGCGACCGCCGTCGCGAACTGCGCGACCACCGTTGCGAACCGCGCGACCGCTGTCGCATTCCACAGAGTGCGCGACCACCGTCGCGAACCGCGCGACCGCTGTCGCGAACCGCGCGACAGCAGCCGCGTTGACGACGCGGCCCGTGGCTCCGACAGGTCTACCACGCCACGGTTCCTCGGTTCGGTATGGTCACCGATGTCACCGATCTGTACCGCGAGTTCGGCGACAGCCGACTGCCGCCGGGCCAACGCGAAACAGACGGCTTTCCCGTGTTGTCGAAAGGCGGAACGCCGTCAGTCGATCCCGACGACTGGCGGTTCGAGGCGTTTGGCGCGGTTTCGCAGCAGCGCGCGTGGTCGTTCGAGGCGTTTTGCGAACTCGAAACGGTCACGCAGAAACAGGATTTTCACTGTGTGACCGGCTGGAGCAAGTTCGATTGTCGGTTTACCGGCGTGCCGTTTCCCGTTGTCGCCGACGCGGTCGGAGTCGACGACGACGCGAGCCACGTCATGTTTCACAGCGCCGACGGCTATACGACAGACCTCGCGCTGTCGGACTGTCTCCGCAAAGAGGTGCTGTTCGCGTTCGGCTACGACGGCGAGCCGTTGCCGGCCGACCACGGCGGCCCGCTGCGGGTCGTCACGCCGCACAAGTACGCCTACAAGGGTGCAAAATGGGCGACTGGCGTCGAATTTCTCACCGAACCCACGCGAGGCTACTGGGAACAACGTGGCTACTCGCAGACGGCAGACCCGTGGAACGAGGAGCGCTACGGCTGAGTCGCCCGCGTGTCGATCCACACCCGATGGTCGCCCGATAGTCACGCTAAAGGAGCACCGGGCCGGAGAAACACCAATGGAATCACCGCGTGTCGCCGACCGGGCAGTGCTGATTAGTCGGTCGGTCCGGCTTGACGGCGCGGTTCTCTCGTTTCGAACGCTCGTGGATGCGATGGCGGGCCCACGAACTGTCTGGGACGCGCCGGGCGAGGCGACCGTTATCGCCGGCGGTGCGGCCGCAACGCTCACCGCACGCGGTCCACACCGGTTCGACCGGATTCGCGAGGCCGCCGACCGGCTGTTTCGCACCGGCAACGTCCACGCGGGAACCGAGGCCGCCTGTCCCCGCCTGTTCGGCGGCTTCGCGTTTTACGGCGACACGGCCAGCGGTGACGACGCACGCGGCGAGCCGTGGGTTGGCTTTCCCGACGCCCGCTTCGTTTTTCCCCGAGTACAGGTGACGCTGACCGAGAGCGGGCCGTGGCTCACCGTGAACGCCGTCGGCCCCGACGCCTCCGTCGAGGCGGTCGAACAGCGGATTGCCGACGAGCGTGAACGACTCACCGCACTCGACGACGGGAACGACCACACCCCGCGGCCCGGAATTTCCTCTCGCCGACGAACGACCACGCCCGAGGACTGGCGCGAGGTGGTGACGACCGCGACCGATCGGATCGCCGCCGGAACGCTCCGGAAGGTCGTGCTCGCCCAGGCGCTCGAAGTCGACCTTGTGGCCGACCTCGCGGTTTGTGACGTGCTCGACCGACTCGGCGAGCACTACCCCAACTGCACCCGGTTTCTCGTCGAACCCGACACAACGGGGTGTGACGATACCGAAACCGAGGCTCCGGATGACGAGCGAGCGGGCGGCGGGACAACCGACAGTACGACCGGTGAGACCGTGGCTCACAGCGACGGTTCGTCGCACGATGGGAGTTCGCGCTCGGCGTTTTTCGGTGCAACCCCTGAACGGCTGGTCTCGTTGCGCGGGCGAACCGTCGAAACCGATGCGCTGGCGGGAACAACGGGGCGGGGCGAAACGCCCGCCGAGGACGAGTGGCTGGCGCGCGAACTCATGGCCGATCCGAAAAACACCCACGAACACGACCTCGTTGCCGACACCATCGGCGAGCAGCTCGAACCGTTTGCGGCGTCGATTTCTGTCGGCGAGCGCGCGGTTCGCCGACTGGCGACGGTCCAACACCTCCACACGCCGATCACCGCGGAGTTGGCCGAAGACACGCACGTTCTCTCGTTGGTCGAGGCGCTACACCCGACCCCCGCGGTCGGTGGGCTGCCACCCGAACAGGCGCTCGAAACGATTCGCGAAACCGAGCCGTTCGATCGGGGCTGGTACGCCGCACCGATCGGCTGGCTCGACGCCGCCGGCAACGGCACGTTCGCGGTCGGGTTGCGCTCGGCGGTGGCGACCCGGCGGCGGGCGACGTTGTTCGCGGGTGTCGGCATCGTCGGCGACAGCGACCCCGACCGCGAGTGGGACGAGGTCGAACTCAAGTTCCGCCCGATGTTGGACGAACTCGAAGCGGAAAACCACCTGCCACCGGAAGCTACGCGCCGCTAATCAGTGACCGAACAGCTCGTCCAGATAGATTTCGTCCCGGTTGGCCGCGTTGACGCGGCGGTAGTCGGCCTCGATTGCTTCGCTGAACCGTGTCATTCTCGGCTCAATTTAGCGAGTGAGAGCTAAATGATTGATACCAGTGCTCTTGAGAGCTGTACAACCGCTCGTGGCGGTATATATTGGTCGGTGGACTGTCGTCGATATAGCAACGAGTTCACTGGTAGCTCACAGACAACAGCACGAAGTAACCGACCCCTCCCTACTTCGCTCGGTCTGACGACCTCGCTCGTTGAGGGTAG
>CAYWFO010000017.1:0-13307 GCA_964457485.1 uncultured Haloferacaceae archaeon
GCTCTCGACTGGCCGTTACATAAAGTCCGCAATCCCACTCTGCTTGTTCTTATCATTTTCAAAGATCGATTCGAGCGACCGGTCGAGAATCGCGAGCCGTTGTTTGGTGTACTCGCGACAACCAAACCGCTCGGCGACCTCCATCGCGGTGTCCATGTACTTGTTGACCGATCCCTCGTGAACGGTCAGATTCACCCGGCCGCCGCACTCACGACACTCGCCCGACAGCGGCATTCGACGGTAGGTTTCCCCGCAGTCGAGACACCGGGTTTTCTGTCGTGAAAACGCCCGCAGGTTCCCAATGAGGTCGGGCAGAAAATGGTACTCGATGACCCGCTCGGCCACATCGGTTTCGTCAACCGCGCGCAGCTTCCGAGCCAGTTCGAGCTGCGCGTCCATCTTGTCCATCATCGAGCCGAGCGTTTTGTACGCCGACAGACTCGGCCCCATGTGGATGTCCGTCGTGTCGTGGGTGTGGTCGAAACCGTGATACTGGTTGTCAGTGCCGAGTGTATCCGCACCCGTCTTGATATCGATTGATTCGGGATCGGCCATCTCGAGGGTCGCCTCATAGAACTCGCGTGGGTAGTTTCGGACGATATCCATGTTGTGCGCCTCGTCGTCGATTTCGGCGGGATCGATCCGCGATGACATCACGAGTGGGGCATCCATCCGCCCGCCGCGTTTGTCCGGCAAAAACTGTCGGCTAAAGTTCAAAAGACCGTCCATAAGCAACATGACGCAGTCTTCGTCGCCATCGCATTGCTTTTGAGACAAATCATTCACAATGAGTGAATGGGTGTCTTCAACAGTCAGATTATATGTGTATCTGAGGTTCGATTCGACATACTTGACCGAAGACACTGACTCAACGAGATACTCGCCGCTTCCGCCGTCGAAGGCCCGCCGCTGAGTCGGTGTGATTGTATCGGCCTGAGCTTTGAGTTGCCGGTCTTTCCGACGTAGGTGGAACCCGACTGTATCAGCGAACTCGACAGCATCGTGCGATGAAATACGGAGTACGTAGCTACGCGCCGACATCGATGGATCATCGATATCGTAGTCGTCGGGGAACTTCTCGCACAGTGCCACCGGCTCCGTGATCCTGGCACTGCCAACAATACCGAGGCGCGTGAGTAGTGCGAGGAGGTCTTCTTTCAATTCACGGCTGACTGTCGTGGCGTACACTCCGAGTGCATTCGAATCTGCGCTCCCATCGCCACTGAAATAGCCACTGAGATAGGCTGCAACGATCTCGTCCGGAGCATCGAATATACACTGCGGGACTCGCTTGGTCTTCGCAAAGATACCTGCATCGAGTACGGTATCGAACAGTGTTCGAACCAGTCGGCCTGAGACGGTTACCTTTGCGTCGTTTTCGCGGTACGGTGAGGCACCGAACGCGGATTCGAACGTCTCGACGTAGAAATTGCGGGCTTCGGCCTCCGTGCCACAGATCGTCGTCTGGTGAATTGTCCCTTTCGGGGTGTCCTGCTTACGGGCAAATCCCTCTGCGGCGTAGTAGCCGAGCAGCGTCGCCACGTCCTCGGTGATCTCGATGACGCGATTCATCTCGGTCGAATCGCGTTTCATTCCCAGCCGCACGTCGTCAGGAACGAACGCGAGTACGTCGTCGACTGAATCACACAGTTCGAGGAGCATCGCTGCAGGCACGCTCTCTCGGTAGAGATAGTTGCTCACTGTCTTGTGCGACATCTCGAAATACTCGGCCGTGCTTTTCAGCGGATAGAATCGGCCGTCCCATCCGTCGGCGAGTTTCGTTTCGAACAGTTCGTAGAGGCCGTCTTTTTCGATACCCTTGATCATCAGTCGACTTGCGTCGATACCGTCGCACTGAATGAACTCGGCTAGAACGTCAATGGTCGGATTCTCCGCGGCTGACCGCACGCTGTCGAGGTGTTCGGGTTTGATAAGCGAGTCCGCATCAGTGAGTTCTGCGGCCCGTTTCGTCCGCTGTTCGCCGTCTTCGAGCACCTGTAACTCGTGGTCCGGTGTGACGCTGAGTTCGCGGCCGCTCCGTGTTTTGATCTCGACCATGTGATCCGTTGCTGGATGTTTCGAGAGTGCTTCTATCGGCTTGGTCACGACCGATCCGGTTTTATCGATGCTTGGGACGGACAAGCTGCCGTCGATTTCCTCGATGAGTGTGCCGAAATCGTCCGTCACAGGATCGTCGAGCCGGTCTTCAACCAGTGTCTCGATTGTTTCGTAATGCCACGCGCCGGTCTCGTCTTCGAACCAGAGTTTGGTCTCCGGATGGAAGCAGTTCCGCCGCTTTGCGGCGTGAAAGTACGGATGCGCGTATCCGACGGCCGCACTCGTAAATCCTATCACACGGCCGACAACTGCGGCACTCGTGTGCGGGGCCATCCCGAAAACGAGTTCGCCGACGAGGTCGTCGCGCTCGTCGATATCGTAGAATGCGGGTTGGCCGTAAAATCGTTCCAACAGGTCGTCGACGAAGTCCGCCGTTTTGGTCAGGTGCTCGGCCGCGCCGTCCGACAGCACGATATCTTGAACTTTGAGTTCGATCAGCTGGTCGTCGTGTCTGAGCGGGTCGCCCTTGATATCGGTTTCGTAGCCGAGCGACCGGAAGTGTTCGACCGTCACATCGAGCTCTTCGGGTTTGACCGCCGTCACGGGCAGGTCGGTCATGTCGTAGCGGACGGTGCCGTCTTTAAACGAGGAGACGCCGTGTTTCGACCGCAAAATCCCTTTCTCCATCGCCTCGGGCGTTTTGTTCGCCGACGTGAGCCCCTTGACGCCCTTGAGAATCTGGAAGTTTCCCTCGCGTTCGCTGATAGCGTCGAGCGCGCCGCGGTACTCGCTTCTGAGGTCGACCTCCTGCCAGCCGGCGGCGTCGACCTCGCGTTCACACCGGGGGCATTCGGCCAGACCGGCCTCCTCTGGCTCGCAGACGACCCCGCACTCTTCGCATTCGAAATGCGGTTCGGTGTGGCTCCCACAGTCGGGACACTGCGATTTGTGCGTGTGGGTGTCGCAGTCGGGACACACCCGCTGGCCGATCCGCATGTTGAGAACCCCGCGTCGACCACGGTCGTCCATCGTCCGGGCGGCTTTGGCGACATCGCGCTGGTTGCCGCCGGCATCGGTAATCGGGAACAGCGTGTGGACGGCCGGCGAGAGGTCGCGTTTCTCGGATTTCTCGGGCCGGCCCATCCGCGCGCCGATTCGGGTGGGTGCTCGCTCGCGGATCTCGAACGGCGCGACCTCACAGACCGCTCGCACCGCGTTGTCGCCACCGTCCCATCCGCTCGCCGCCGCCGACAACCCGTCCCACGGTTTGTCGAGGCCAGTGGTGAGTCCAAGCGATCGCACAAAGGGGAGCCAGTCGTGAATTTCGAGTGTCTCGTCGGTCTGTTGGTGTTCGACCAGCAGCTTCTCCAGGCTCTCTCGTACCTCGGGCGTCCGCTCAACAACGAGCAGTTCGCCACGGTCGTCGGCTGCAGTCGTGATCGTCGCGTCGGCGACCGCGTCGGCAAGGCGTTCGAACTGCTCGACCGAAATGTCGTGCCAGAGGTAGGTGTACGCGGGATGCAGCGGGCAGTCGTAGCCGGTCGCCCAGTCGAGCGCCTCCTCGGCAGTGGGGGATTGGAGGTCAACACGGGGGTCATCGAGCAGAGCCTGGACGTCCGCACCGGCCGCCTCGAACTCCTGAACCCACCACTCGTAGACGTAGGACGCGGGGGCCAAGGGATGGTTGTTTTCGACGAACTCGCCGTAGTTGACGAGATACTCGCCGATGTCGAGGATTTTCTCGATCCCGTTTCGCAGTTCGAGCGCTTCGGCTGGATCGTCGATCCGCCGAACCTCGCCGGTCGCCAGCCGGACGGTCGGCCCCGCAATCGAGTCGACCGGGATCACGCCCGCCGCTTTGCCGGGTCGTTCTGTTTTGATCTGTGTGCCCGTCGCCAGAAAGTCGTCGATGACGTGCATCGTCGCCGGGTGGACGCCGGCGGTCGCAAAGCCGAGATTCCGCGCCCGCCCATACCGGAGCCGAAAGCCACCGGCTTCAGAGGGATGGCCGAAGACGGGTCGGCCGGCGATCAGATCGAGCAGGTACTTCGATTTCGGTGTGACGCGGGTTGGCCCCTCGGCTGGCTCGTCGACTGTCGTCTCCGCGTCAGGGGGGTCGCCGGCCACCGCGGTCGCAACTTCATCGTTTTCGTCGTCGCCAGCGTCGCTTTCGGCTTCCGCTGTGTCCGTATCGCCCCCGATCTTCCCGTCGATCAACTCCTGGAGCCACGGCCACTCGACCTCGTCGAGTTGGCGGGTGTAGCGCTGAATCTTTGGCGCTTTCAGCGCGATTCCTTCGGCCATCACCAGACACATCCCACCACGCGTCGAGTTGGTGTCGACACGGTCGAGATCCCGGTAGCCCGAGACCTCCTCGTCGCCGGTCGCCTCGCCGTCGAGCATGATCGGCATGTTGGTCGCGATAAACCGGCTCTCTTTGTCCTTTGGCGAGTACTGCAGTCCGGTGTCTTTGTCGTAGAGGTTGATTTCCTCGACGTAGCGCTCGATTTCATCGTCGCGGCCCTTGTACTCGGCCAGGCCGAGAATGCTCCGCGTGTAGTCGGCGACGAGCACCGACAGCGCTTGGGCGGTTCCGCCCGCCGAGCGGATCGGCCCGGCGTAGTAGACGTTGACGAACTCGGTTCCGTCGTCGTTCGAGAGGAGCTCGACGCCATCGATTCCCTCGATTGGCGCGGCGACAACCCCCTCTGTCAGCAGCGCAACGGCGGTTCGTACCGCGCCTTCGATTTTGCCGGCTTTGCTGTCGTAGTCGCCGACGCGGCCCTCGGCGAAATCCTCGGCGAGTGCGAGTGCGGCCTCCTCGCGGGACAGTTGGGTTTCGAGTTCGCGAACCCGTTCGGCGACGTGCGGAATCCCGAGGATGTTTTCGACCCGGTCGGCCATGTCCTTGGCGATCGGAATCTCGACCTCGGTTTCGGGGTCTTTGCCCTGTTGTTTTGCGCGTTCGGCGACCGCCATCGCCTCGTCGAGCCGCGACTCAAGCCGGTTGAAATACCGCTCGTCGTCCGCGCGCATGGGGGTTTCGCGAGGCGTTGCACCCGCGTCCCCCGCCTCCGTGTCCCCTGCCTCCGTGTCCCCTGCCTCCGTGTCCCCTGCCTCCGTGGCTCCCGTCTCGGCTGTGGGTGTGTCGGCAGTGCTGTTCGGTTCGTCGCTGTCATCGGGTTTTTCGCCTGTTTCGCTCACAGCCAGAGATCCAACTCGGTTGGTTCGTCTCGCTCGCGCGTGAGCGGTTCGGCAAACGCGCGGAAGTACAGTTCGCCCGCAAACACCGTTCCGGCGTTGAGATGCCCCGCGAGCGCCTGCCCGCTTGCGCGCGAAAAGACACAGTGGGTGTGCGCGAACAACTCGCCGTCGAGTCGACTGACGTTGCCGACACAGGCGGCAACTTCGAGCGGTTCGTCGAACGTGACCGACTGGTACTCTTTTTCATCTTGGTCGTAAAACCAGACCTCGGCGTCTTCGACCGATCCGAGCGCGGTAAACCAGCCGGCGTCGGCGTCGACCTCGGCGGCCAGTGTTTCGATTTCGTCGCGCCAGTCTGCCCCGGTTTCGAGTCGGGCCATGTACTCGCCGGTGACCGTGACTTCGCGATAGTTCATAGCACTCTCAAGAACGGTGTAGGGCAAAAAACTTCAGTTGTTCTCCACGCCGCGTGCAACGAGTGGTTCACGGTAGACGGTTGTGTATTGGCCGCCGTCGTCTGAAGCCGACCCCAACAGCCGTATGTGTCGACCTCGTACCCGCTGACTGCAATGACATCACCCGACACTTCGAGTGAGTCGATGAAAGAGGACACCGCCACCGACCCCGGCAGCGACGCAGACGCCGCTCACGACAGCGCGGCCGCCCCCAAACCCGATTCGTCCGAAGGGACGACGATTCGAACTGGGCGCAATTTCGAAACCACCTACCGGCTCGATGCGACCGAGACCGGCGAGTTCCTCATCGCGCTCGGCGAACAGCTCCGTACGGACGACGAACTCACGCTCGTTGGCGACGACTGGGAACTCCCCTTTGCGTTCGGTGAACCAATCGAGGTGGAAATCGATTTCGACGGTATGGGCGACCCCGAGTTAGAAATCGAACTCGAACTCCCCGGCCGAACTGACGACATCGCCCCGGACGTCAAATAATGACCACGGCTCGGTTGGTAGTTTGGCGCACAGCCTGCCGCCGAGTTACCACCGAAAGCCGACCGGGTTTTCGGGCGGTGAGAGCGGACTTGTCGGCAGGTCGTCGGTGATTTCCGGGTCGTTGTACGCCCGTGGTGCCACATCGTTTGGCCCGTCGGGATACCAGAGCGACGCCAACGCTTGGAGCTGTCCGCGACCGACGCCCAGTTCGAACTGGCCGCCGCCATACAACTGTATATCCTGTTCGTCGCAGTAGTCGAGCGTTTCACACAGCGAGCGGAGACTCCCGAAGCGCGAAGGCTTGATGTTGAGCCACTCGGGCTCCCACGGCAGTGACGTGATGTCGTCGAGCCCGTGAATCGGCGCATCCCACGAGACGCGCTTGCGAACCGTTTCGTCCGCAAAGAGCGGTCGTGTGTCGTCGGTTAGCGCCGGATCCTCGATGATTGCGTCCGGGAACCCCGTGAGAATCCGCTCATAGAACGCCGGTTCGGCAGGAACGTCGACCATGGTTCCCTCGTACTGGCCTTTCAGATCGAGAATGTGGATCGCTGCAACCGATTGCAGTTCGCGCACAATCGAGTCGTCCCACTCGGGCGTCGGATCGAGTTTGAAGCCCAAGCCGGGTAGCTGTTCGAGAAGCGCGGTAATTCGCCGTGTTGTCGGCGGATCGCCGAGTCGCGTGCTCGTGACGAATCGCAGCGGCTGGTACTGTCGGCCGACGACCGCGCTGAGATCGGTCTCGGCCTGCCGGAGCGCCAGATCCAGCGCGGCCGATTCGAGCCCCCACTGTCGGTAGTTGCGGAACACCGGGCGGTCGGGTGGCTCGAGAAACAGGTCGGTTTCGCCGACCCGCTCGGAAAACTCGTCGATAGTGTAGGTGCCGGTGAGATCCGGGAGTCCGGCCTCGTGCAGTCGGTCGTGGTCGGCGGCTTCGTAGGTAACGTCCTCGCCGCGGCCCGCCACGCCGTCTCCGACGAGTTCGAACTCGGTCGTTACTCGCGTGAATCCGCTTGTCGTCTCGCGTTCGTGGCGATGGAGCGTGATCTGGTCGATTTCGAGGGCTAACTCGGCGAGGTGACTGTAGCGCATACGCGCTTGACGGAATCCAGCACTAAATCGTTTTGCCGCGTTGGCCGCGCGGTGTAAATCGGATTTTGTATCGTACTATAAAGTTTATAACGCGCACAACACACTTACCGCGTGAACTACGAGACGGGTGTCTCAGACGCTGAAACGGTCGAAAAAAGACCGGTGGCGTTAGAACGGAGCTTGTGGGCCTTCGTCGCTGTCGGTGCTGCTGGTTTCGCCGGGGAACGAGGGGCTCATTCCGCCCATGTCGCCGTCGGCTCCGGCGTCCGCCCCGGTGTTGGCGTGAACCTCGTTGATTTCGGGAATCTCTTTGACCATACGGCTCTTGATCGCCTGGATCGTCATCGGGGAGATGCCACAGCCCGAACAGGCACCGCCGAGTTGGATGTGAACCTCGCCCTTTTCGCGGTCAAGGTGCTGAATGGCGGCGCTGCCGCCGTGCATCTGGATCTGTGGGAAGTTCCGGCGGAGGAAGTTCACCACGCGGTCTCTCAGTTCGTCGTCTGACGTTGTGGAATCGGCACTCATGTTCAGATAGTAGACAGCAACGGGCTTAGGCTTTTGGTTCACTCAGCGGAGAGCCCGAACGTCCGGCACAACTCGGCGTTGATTTCATGCGTGTAGCGCTCGAGTATTTCTTCAAACCGCTCCTCGCTGACGGCAACCCCTGAAAGCCGCTCGTAGGGCGATTCTGGCAGCGATATCTCGAACCCGTCGGTTTCGGGCTGATACAGCGGTTCGCTCTCGTTGAGCACCTGCTGATCGATTGCGTGGATCAACGCCGAGTCGTACGCCTCGTTCATCGTGTTGAACGCGTTCTTGTACGCTCGCTGGAGCTCAGGAAAGTAGTGAACATACTTGTCTTCGAACTTCTCTGGATCGAATTCGGCCATTGTGTGTTGGTTAGCCAGCACGCTAAAAAATGGGGCGGTTCGATATAATAAATCGTATACTACGATATAGAAATGCTCCGCGAGCGACACTCGCTTTGCAGGTGATGCTGTGTGTTTGCGGTTGTGTACGGTGTCGAATTCTCGACTCACAGTGTTCTCATCTTGTGTAAGTTTTAATTTTCCAATACTATTCACAGAATCACGCAGTTAATTTCTGTATTACAACCACTAGTTCTGATTATGTACTATCCAACCGCAAAACTGGCTGAACGGGTGATTTTTTAAACCGGAGACAAGCTATAAATACGGCACTGTACGACAGTCAGATTGACGTATGTCCACAGAAACAAACGAAAGCATAGATATTGCATACGATTTAGATGAGAAACCACCGTTACCGAAATCAATACTGCTTGCGCTCCAACACGTGTCCGTGATGATTGTTCCCTCGACAGCCGTGGCGTTCATCGTCGCCGGGGCTGTCGGTCTCGGAGCGGCCGACACGACGTTCCTCGTCCAGATGGTTATCCTGTTTGCCGGCGTTGCGACCATCGTGCAGGCCTACACGGTCGGGCCGGTCGGCGCGAAACTCCCAATCGTCATGGGGACGAGCTTTGCGTTCGTCGGGGCAATGACTGCCATCGGTGCGAGTTCCGGCCTCGATGTGGTATTTGGATCGATCGTCATCTCGGCGCTCATCGTTCCGTTCTTGCTTGGCTGGCAGTTCAAGCGGCTCGAAGCCTTCTTCCCGCCGCTGGTCACCGGCTTGATCGTGATTATTATCGGCCTCTATCTGATTCCGGTCGGCATGGAGTACTCCGCTGGCGGCGTCGGTGCCAGCGACTTCGGTTCGATGCAGAACATCGGGCTTGCGGCGACGGTGCTGGCGATTGCCGTGTTGTTCAACCTGTTTCTCGACGGCATCTGGCGCATTCTGAGTATTATTGTCGGTATTTCGGCCGGTTACGGCGCTGCCATTGCGCTTGGCATTGTTGACTTCAGCCCGTTCTATGAGGCCGCGTGGTTTGCCGTGCCGACGCCGGGCCGGTTTGGATTTAGTTTTGAACCCGTTCCTCTCGTCACGTTTGCGTTCTTATTCCTCGTTTCGGGCATGGAAACAATCGGTGATATGTCCGGCATTACTGCCGCAAAAGGGCGCAATCCGACCGAGGACGAGTATCGCGGCGGCATTTTCGCCGACGGCTTCGTCAGTTCGATTGGCGCGGTGTTCGGTTCGTTTCCGCAGACGTCGTTCTCACAGAACGTCGGGATTATCAACTTCACCGGTGTGATGAGCCGACACATTGTCGGAATCGGCGGCCTGCTTCTCGTCGTCCTCGGTCTCGTTCCGAAAGTCGGCGCAGTTGTCACGACCATTCCGGACGCCGTGTTCGGTGGGGCCGTGTTGGTGATGGTCGCGATGGTCGTGGCAAGCGGAATGCGCCTTCTCTTTTTGAACATTGATATGAATCGACGAAACATGGTGATTATCGCGACGGCACTTGGTCTGGGGTTGGGCGTTGCAACCGTTCCGGAGGCGCTGCAAGGGCTCCCCGAAGGCGCACAGACGTTCTTCGGTGAACCAGTCATCATGACCGGGCTTTCGGCGCTCCTGTTGAACACGTTCGTTCCGGGCGAATCCAGCCCGCTTTTCGATGCCGTTGAGCGGACATCCGCCCCCGCTGCCGACATCGCTGACGACGACTGAGCGGCCGCCGCGATCTCGTTCGCTCGCCGGTCTTTGGCTCAACTGCACCGATAGAGTAATTTTTGACCACCGAGGTCGCCACGTAACTGACCGCATCGACTCGGTCACGTGCCACGGAAACGCTTACAAAAGCTTCCCGAGTCACTGTACGTGATGACCGGGACAAACCGTCACCGTCTGGTATCAATTCGTTCACGCAGTCTGCTCACTATGTCAACTACTACACACTCCATGGGCCGAGCACGATGACTGACATCGTCGTTCTCGATCACAAAATCCACGGGCTGTCCGCCGCCGACTACGCTGACACGCTCCAGCAACGCCTTCCCGACGCCGACGTTCGGTTTGCGAAAACACCCGCTGAAAAATCCCGGCTTGTGCAGGAGGCAACGGTCGCGACCGGCTACACGATCGATGCGGCTCTGGTCGAACAGTCGGATTCGTTGTCGTTGTTCGTCTGTACCTTTGCCGGGACGGGCCATCTCCCGCTTGATTCGCTTGCGGCGAACGACGTGACGGTGGAAAACGCCTCGGGTGTCCACGGGCCGAACATCGCTGAACAGGTTCTGGGCTACATTCTCACCTTTGTTCGCCGACTCGACCGGGTGTGGCAGCAGAACCAGCGCGCCGAGTGGAATCACTATCAGGCGGGCGAACTCCGGGGGTCGACCGCGACGGTCATCGGTCTCGGATCGATTGGTCAGACGATTGTTGACCGACTCAATGCGTTCGGTGTCTCTACCATTGGCGTTCGGTACACACCCTCGAAGGGCGGGCCAGCCGACGAAATCATCGGCTTCGACGACGCCGACCTCGCCGATGCGCTCTGTCGAACCGATCACCTGATTTTGGCGAGTCCGCTCACCGACACAACCGAGGAACTCATCGACGAGGAGGCGATTTCGTTGTTACCGACTGATGCAACGCTGACGAACATCGCTCGCGGGGAAATCGTCGACACCGACGCGCTCGTCGACGCGCTTCAAACCAACAAACTTCGCGCGGCAGCACTCGACGTGACCGATCCCGAGCCGCTTCCCGCGTCGAGTCCGCTGTGGGGGCTCTCGAACTGCCTCATCACGCCACACAACGCCGGACACACGCCACACTACTGGGATCGCTGTGCGGCTATCGTCGAAAACGCGATCGAAACGCAGCCCTGACCGACAAGCCACTCCGTTCCGGCGCTCATCGAAACCCGGTGCGTTCACTGAGGCGAGCCAACCGTGTTGCGAAGTGTTCCAATCCCCTCGTACGTGATTTCGATGGTATCGTGTGGCGCGATTGTGCCGGGATTGGCCGGGCTTCCAAAGGCGATTACGTCCTCGGGCTGGAGCGTCACGCGCTGTGAGAGAAACGAGATAATTTCGTCCGGATCGAACAACATCTGGTCGGTGTTCGCCGATTGTCGTTGTTCACCATTGATTACCGTCTCCATCTCGATACCGCTGGGATCGATGTCGGTTTCGATCCAAGGTCCGAGCGGGCCGGAGGTCTCGAACGCCTTGCGTGCGGTTCGGCCGGGTTGATCGAGCGCGTCGACATCGTTCAAAATCGTATACCCCCGAACGATTTCCGAGACCGACTCGGGATCGATTTCGTGGCACTCCGTGTCGATGACGGCCGCGAGTTCGCCCGCGTACGTCACTTCCTCCGACCAGCGGGGGTACCGAATGTGTTCGTCGGGGCCAACGAGCGACGCCGGTGGTTTGATAAAGAAATCCGGCTCATCGGGACGCTCATACGACATCTGTGAGAGCGTTTGGGCGTAGTTTCGCCCGACACAGTAGAGCGCCGATGGCGAACACGGATACGTGAGCTCCGCATCGTCACCAAGGACAAACGAGGAATGTTGATTCGTTACCACGCCGTCTTCGTACCGGCCCGTGTGGACGCCGTCCGGCGTGCGCACGCGTGCAATCCGCATACGGTACTGACGAACGGTTTCGAATAAATATATACCGAGTCGGCTGTTGGTTGTGTTGGACGACGGTTCGGTCGCGACGGGACACATCCGCTACCGAGACCGAATAGCCGCTACTGAGACCGCCGCTCGGACGCTGCTGTCCGGTCGTCGTCATCGCCTTTGCTTGCGAGCGCTGGCCGAGGATGAATCGATCCTTGCTGTTCGGACAGATGGGCTGGCGTGCGGTCGTGGTGAATCGCCGTTATTTCGGCGACAATGCTCTGGGCGATGTGAAACGGAGTGTCGCCGCCGAGGTCGAGCCCAGCGGGGGTGTAGATCCGGTCGCGGTCGGCCTCGTCCAGCGGGTTGCCCTCCGCGACAAACGCGTCCCGCATTCGTTCGAACCGGCCGCGTGATCCAACCAGACCGATGTACTCGACAGCGGTTTCGCGCACCGCGTCGAGCGCAAGTCGGTCGTCGACGAAGTTGTGCGACAAAAGAACCACGTAGGTGTCAGCATCGAACGCCAGTGCCGCGGAGAGTGTATTCGGCGCGGTCGTGAGAACGCGGTCGGCTCCTGCAAACCGGCTTGTATCGACCCCACCGCGAAACGACACGAGCGTCACCCGAAATCCTGCCCGCGTTGCCAGTTCGATAACGGGAACCGCGTCGTGGTGGGAGCCACAGACAACCAGTTCAGGCGGCGTCTGCAGGCTATCAATAAACACCTCGATGGTTCCGCCCTCCCAGTGTAGTGTGAGGCGCTCGGACGCGCCGGACGCACGCAGTTCGCTCGCCGGCTCGACCAGCAGACGCTCCAGCGACTCGGGCCAGGAACTCGACTCGAACGTCAGGTTCGCCTCGTCCGTTTCGCCTCCCGACGCATCCTGACGTGCGACGATGCGCTCGCCCCGCTCGAAGGGTGTTCCATCCGCATCAAGAACCGTCACAACGGCGTGTTGCTCGGTGGTTTCGAGGGCGTCAACGACGGGTCTGATTCGCTCATCGAGCGGTTCGAGCAGAACCTCAATCACGCCGTCGCAGCCGACACCGACCCCCCAGCCATCGTCGTCGCCGGTGAGATCAAACCGTTCGAGTCGTGGCTCGCCCGCTGTTCGCACCGCGTCAGCGAGCGTGCGGATCTCTTCATCGAGACAACCCGGCGTAATCGCGCCAATCCGCTCCGATTCGCCGGTAATGACCATCTTCGCACCCGGCCGACGGTAGGCGCTTCCGTCGACGCCGACGAGCGTTGCGAGAACGCCATCGCTGGTTGTGATCGCTTCGCTGATCGCCTCGCGGACTGCCGTTTCGGACGCACTCGCGTTAGCCGTCATTGTGCGTTCCTCGGTGCGCTGCGTGGCGACGACCTCTCTGCTGTGCCGACACCGTTGCCAAACGCTGTCCCGCGACGGTTCCGGTTCACGGGTGAGTACCGATAGTTCACGCGTGAGCGAGGTGTCCGGCGCGCTCGGCAACCCGTTCGAGCGCCCGTT
>CAYWFO010000017.1:13407-21247 GCA_964457485.1 uncultured Haloferacaceae archaeon
GTTCACGCGTGAGCGAGGTGTCCGGCGCGCTCGGCAACCCGTTCGAGCGCCCGTTGGGTGTACGCTTCGAGAAGCTGTGCGCGATAGTCCGCCGACGCCTGACTGTCGTCCATCAGGTCGGCGTCGTCGAGTCCGGCGGTCGCCCGTTTGGCTGCGGCCTCTACCGTGTCGCCTGTGAGTTCAGCCTGCTCGAGCGTGTTTTCGACCGAGGGAAGTCGAATTCCGTGGGTTACTGCGCCGTTGGCGGCAACGCGGGCCGCTGACACCCGTCCGTTCTCGAGCGTCACTCGTGCCGCGACGCCGACAAGCGAGTACCGCGCCGATGGACTCTGGGTTTTGACGTAGGCGCCGGTACTCACTCCGTCCATGAGGGGAATATCGACTCCGATGAGGAGTTCGTCCGGGTCGAGCGCCGTCATCCGCATCGGGCGAAAAAACTCGTCGGCAGCGATCCGGCGTTCGCCGCGTTGACTCCGTGCGATCAGTGTCGCGTCGCCGGCGATGATGCCGGCCGACAGATCCGCCGTCGGTTCCGGTCGAACGAGGTTGCCCCCGATTGTTGCTCGATTTCGCACCTGCGTATCGCCGATTGTCCCGACGGTTTCGGTCAGCACACGTGCGTGGGTGACGAGTACGTCGTTTTCGAGAATCTCGGTGTATGGTGTGAGCGCGCCGATTCGCACGTGATCGCCGTGGCGCTCGATTCCGGACATGGCGTCGATACCGCTGATGTCCACGACCGTCTCCGGATTCGCCACTCCGATTTCACTGTTTGCCAACAGGGTGTGCCCGCCAGCCAACAGCGCTGCGTCCGGATTCGCGTCCACCAGCGCAAGCGCGTCTTCGATGGTGTCGGCACGACGGTAGGCGAAGCGTTCGTTGCTCATCTTTCGGTTCCAGCCATATCGGTCGGCTCTCGGTTTCGCGTACGTTGTCGTATCATACAGTACCGTCTCGGCTGATCGAAAATAAATCGGTGTGTTGCACACGGGCGCGTGCAGACTGCCACACCTGTGGCGCCCATTGTGGCGTCTCCACGCGTCCGTGTGTCGTCTGTGATCGACGGCCCAGCCCGTCGTTATTAGTTCGTTCCACAAACAGTCCCAGTCGATGTCGAACGAGTGTCCGGTCGTTTCCCCGCCGTTTTGTGACCGAGAGGATGGGGAATCCCGTGCGTGCTCAACGGTGGCCGGTGTCGTGCTCGCGGCAGGATCGAGTTCACGCTTTGGTCAGCAGAACAAACTTCTGGCCGAGTGGGCAGGAGCGCCCATCGTTGTTCACGCGGTACGGGCGGTGTTGCAGTCGCGTGTCGACACCGTCCATGTGGTTGTCGGCGACGACGCTGAGCGGATACGGACGGCTCTTGACGATCTCGCGGTCACCGTTGTTTACAACGACGCGGCCGACGCTGGACAGTCGACCTCGGTTCGTCGCGGTGTTGAGGCCGCCCGTCGCAGCGAATGCGACGCGATACTCTTCGCGCTCGGTGATATGCCGACTGTCACACCAGCGAGCCACGACCGCCTCATCGATGCGTACGCCGCCGGCGTCGGCGATCCCTTGGCAGCCGCGTGTGACGGCGTTCGTGGCAATCCGGTGCTGTTCGATCGCCGTCACTTCGCCGCGCTGGCTGATGTGACCGGTGACATCGGCGGCCGTGAGCTCCTCCGCACCGACGACCGGGCCCGATGTGTCGAAACGGGAGATCCAGGGGTTCTTTTCGACATCGATTGCCAGACCGACCTCGACGAGCTATGAGGAGCCCTACACAGCCACTCTGGCGTTTCTGTGTCGGTTCGTTCACCCGCTTGCGCTCTCAATTCGCCGGATAACCTCGTCCGACGAGAGCGTAATTCGATCGACAGCCAACCGGTGAGAGACGAACTCGATGAGCGAGAATGTTGCCAACAACTGCTTGGTCGGTTCTCGATCCGTTCCGAGGTACTGAGCGACCTCGCGGACGGTTTTCGACCGGTTGATGGCATCGGTGAGCCCCTCGACGGTTAGTGTCTCTCCGAACTCGCTGCTGGGTATCTGCTGTGCGGCCGCGGGATGGCCGGCTGGCACCACGTCGCTGAGGGGTGTCGAGCCACGCGCTGACCGCTCGCCGAGAGCCGCTTTTTCGACGGTCTTGTCCCCACCATCGGTGATGGCATTTGTGGGTGCTGTGGTGGCGACGTTTTTGCGGCCCTCGGTGGAGCCGTGTGTTTGTGGGTCTGACTGTGGCTTATCGGTGTTCGAATCCGTGTCGACACGTTCGTTGGCCACGCCCTTCGTTGTCTTCTCGGCTGTGGTGGCGCTTTTCGCTGTCTTCTCGCCTTCGTCGGTCGGTTGTTCTTGTACTGCAGCGTCAGCAGTTTGTTTCGCTTCGGCGTTCACGTACGACTCCGGCCTCGTGGCGTGTGGATCATGAATGTCGCAGTCGATCATGTGTCGACGGACGGTCTCAGGCGTGACATCGACGCCAAGCGCGTCGGTCATCTCTCGAAAGGACGCACACTCCTCGTACACGCGTCGCAACGCGGCCGGATTTTTGTATGCCGGAACCGTCTCATCGGTAGCATCCACACCGGCTGTCTCGGTTCGATCGGGTGAATCGAGTTCACGACGACCCGTCGAAGCCGATCCGTCTTCGAGTTTACCCGACAGTTCGGGCTCATCCGAAGACACCGTCACCGACAACTCAACGGAGAGCGCACCGTCTTCAATCGTCGCGTTCTCGGCCCGCATGGTTACGGGTTCGCTTCGGCTCTCGTCGGTCAAAAGCGGTATATCGACGGAGATTTCGGCTGTATGCTCGCCACCCGAACTCGAAAAGTGGTGATCAAGCGCTGCATGGTGCACGTGTGCACCCGCGGACTCCAATTGTGCGAACACCGCTGATAGGTTGGTAAAACAGTTACTGGCAGCCATATTTATTTTCCACGGACGACATACGTACTCTTTCACTCGAATATAAATCTTGTCGTATTTGTCCACCAGTATCCGATTGGCGAGTTTGATTGTCCGGATATTTTTGCTCCAACCACACATATCATAAGATACGATGGTTCCAATCGTTGATCATCGTCGTCGGCCATCGATCGTCACTCTCAGTCCATTCAACCCACTCTCACACTTTCTCTCCGTTTGCACCCACCACGTTCACGATACAGACGAACGCTGCTGCCGACCAGCGCGTTCCCCCTTCGTTTGTATTTTTACTTTGCTCTCAATTTTCGCTTCATCTGTGTGAAATTCAATGCGAAGGTTGAAAACCTCGCCCACTATACGTGTCTTCGTGAGAAATGTACGCACCGCACGCTTCGAGAGCGAACCGACCGCGACTGTTCGACGTGGAGGCCAATGGAAATCACTCTCACGCTGAACGGCGAGGAAACGACGTTCGCGGGCATCGGTTCGGAGTCGTTGCTTGACGTTCTTCGGCGGTCTGGACACACTGGCACGAAACGCGGCTGTAACACCGGTGACTGTGGGTTCTGTACCGTTATTGTCGACGGACAGCCGATCAAATCGTGTCTCGAACCGGCCATCAGATCCGATGGTGTCGACGTCGAAACCATCGAGGGATTGGGCACACAGGACGAACTCCATCCTATCCAGGCGGCGTTCGTCGACAACGCTGCCCTCCAGTGTGGCTTTTGTATTCCCGGAATGATCATGCGAACCAAGGCGCTCCTCGAATCGAATCCCGACCCAACTGCGGCGGAAATTCGAGCGGGGCTTTCGGGGAATCTGTGTCGATGCACTGGCTACGAAAAAATTCTTGTTGCCGTCGACGACGCGGCGAGTCGCATGGCGGACGAGACTGGGCTGGCGGCCGACGGTGGTCGTCTTGCCGGCAGTCAGTCGTGTAGCAGTTGTGACTGTGATTTCGGTGGTGGGCCTGAATGAGCCGAACCGACGACCCCGACGAGACCGCACAGCAATCCGATTCGTCGACGGAGACATCCGGCTCCGTTGGGTGGAATAAACGCTCCGAGAACCGCAGATCCGACACCGATCGCGCGACAGTTTCACATCGCGAAGAAAAGGTCGATGCTCGGAAGATCGTCACCGGCGAATCGAAGTACACCGCCGATTATGCGGCCTCGTTTCCGTCGCTTGCAGAAGCCGCAGTCGTCCGCTCGGCTATCGCCCACGGTGTCGTCACGAGTATCGAGACGAACGCTGCCGAAAAGATGGATGGCGTCTATGCGGTCATCACACCGGAGTCGCCATCCGTGCCGGAGACGGCGTACACGTCGGCCGGACAGTCGTTTCCCGAGCCCTCCCCACGAGATCTACACGTTCTCCGAAAACGAGTTCGATACGTTGGCGACCCGATTGCTGCCGTTGCTGCCGAGAACCGAGCGACCGCTCGCGCCGCCGCTGACGCAATAACAGTCACCTACGACGAGCGCGACGCCGTGTTCGACACCGAGACTGCAATGACTGCGGACGCTCCCCAAATTCACGACCCCGGGGCAATCGAAAACCCACAACCAGGTGCGGACTACGAACGGAATATCGAGGCGCACGGCCGGGGCGAAATCGGCGATGTCGACGCCGCGTTCGAGGCGGCAGCCACCCGGGACGATCGAACGATCGTCGAGACCGAATGGGAGACGCCGTACCAGTCGCACTGTGTTCCCGAGCCACACACCACGATTGCACATCGCGACGAGGACAACCGGTTTCACCTCATAACGAGCACACAGGTTCCGTACCACGTCCGCCGCCAACTGGCCCACCTGTTTGACGTACCGATCCGAGACGTTCGTGTGACGAAACCACGGATCGGCGCGGGCTTCGGCGGCAAACAGTCGATGGTGATTGAGCCGATCACCCTTGCGCTGTCGCTGGCGGCTGACCGGCCGGTCAAACTGGAGGCGACGCGGCACGAGGAGTTCCACGCGATGCGACTCCGCCGTCCCGCACGTATCACCGTTCGGAGTGTCGTCACCGACGAGGGCGACCTCGAGGCGCTCGATATGTCGGCCGTTGCCAACTCCGGTGCCTATGGCCCGCACGGGATGACTGCCGCAGGAGCGATCGGCAAAAAACCGCTGCCGCTCTACACGCACACACCGAACATCCGCTTCGAAATGCACGCGGTTCACACGAACCTGCCGATTGCGGGAGCCATGCGCGGCTACGGGGCCCCACAGGGGCATTTCGCCGTCGAGGGACACATGGACGAGGTTGCCCGCGAACTTGGCCTCGATCCGCTCGAGTTCCGTGCGCGCAACTGCATTGGTGAGGGCGATATCGACACCGCCTCGGGCATTCTCAAGGACTACGAGTACGGTCGGCAAATCCGGTCGTGTGGTCTCGACGAGTGTATCGAGCGGGGCAAGGCCGCAATCGGCTGGAACGATGTCGAGCAGCCCGACGAACCGCACCTCCACCGGGCGTGTGGCGTCGCCCTCGCAACACAGGGCAGCGGCATCCCGGGTGACGAACTCGGGGCAGCGCACATCAAAATGAACGAAGACGGCTCGTTCATTCTCCAGACGGGTGCGGTCGACCTCGGCACGGGTGCCGATACCGCGATGGCGCAGATTGCGGCCGAAGCGCTTGGCACCGTCCCGGAAGATATCGTGGTCATGCCGTCCGACACCGACATTTCACCGTTCGATTACGGGGCCTACGCCTCGTCGACGACATATGTCACTGGACGGGCGGTGCAAAAAGCCGCGCTGGATGCCCGCGAGCAGCTGTTCGAGATCGCCGGACGGATACTCGACGAGCCGACCGATTCGCTCGTCGCTCGGGACGGTGCGGTTCGCTGTGAGCGAACAGGCAAGTCGGTCACGCTGGAAGACATCGGCTACGGCTCTATTTACGGCGACAAAGAGCGTGCACAGATCATGGGAGAAGCCAGCCACAGCACGGATGAATCTCCACCCCCGTTTGGCGCGCAGTTCGCCGACGTGACGGTCGACGAGCGAACCGGCGAGTTCGAGGTTCACAATCTCGTGTTCGCCGTCGACTGTGGCGTGGCGATCAATCCCGACCTTGCGGAGGGCCAGGTCACCGGTGCGATGCACATGAGCTACGAACTGGCGACCGGTGCGGATCTGTCGTTTGCCGATGACGGCACACCGGAAACGCTCGGCTTTCGGCACTACGGCATGCCACGGACGTCAGACCAGCCGCCGCTGACCCCGATTCTGATCGAAACACACGAACCGACGGGGCCGTTCGGGGCGAAATCAGTCGCCGAAGTGCCGACAAACGGTGTTCCACCGGCACTGAGCAACGCGATTCGACGCGCTGTCGACGTTCGAATCACCGATCTGCCGATCACGGCCGAAAAAATCAAAACCGGACTGGATAAAAAATGACTGGACGCTGCCTGCTGTTCACTCATATAACTGGTGTCGTCTACCGCATACTCAATGGCATACACCCGGAGAAACACTCGTTGCTGTTCGAACTCCGCCAGCGCGCGGTGCAGCGGCCACGTGAGCGAGGACAATGACTGACCTCCTCGTCACAAACGGTCGTGTCGTCACGCAGAACGCCGATCGGACGGTACTCGAAGACGGCGCAGTCGCCATCGAGGACACGGAAATCATTGCCGTCGGACGGGCAACCGAACTTGAACGCGAGTACGACGCCGACCGCGTCGTTGACGCCGAGGGCGGAGCCGTTATTCCTGGGTTGATCAATCCACACACCCACGTTTCGGATATCCTGCTCCGCGGATCGTTCGCCGAGAACCGTGGACTGTTGGACTGGCTGTATAACGTCAAACGCCCGGGAACGTTTGCGATGGAGCCCGAAGAACACGCGCTCGCGGCGACGTTGTACTGCATCGAAGCGATCCAGTCGGGGGTGACGACGTTCGTCGAAAACGACACGGAGGTGCTGTGGGACGACTGGTCGACAATCGAGGCGAAACTCGCGGTCTACGACGACGCAGGCATCCGCAACATCTACGGCGCGGGCATGGTCGACCGCGGGGCCGACGCGACATTCCAGGAACTCGTCACCGACATTCAGGCGCGCGAACCGGCCGTCGACCATCCGCCGCTGGACGCGTTTGTCGAAGAAACCGACATCGTCATCGCCGAGGTCGACGCACTCATCGACACCTACGACGGAACGGCCGACGGCCGGCAGTCGATTTGGCCGGCGCCGGTTGTCGTCGAAACCACGACGAACCGCGGCTTCCGCGAGGCCTACGCGCTTGCCGAAAAACACGACGTCATGACGACCGTCCACGTTGCCGAAGCCGAAGCCCAAGAACAGCGCGACATCTCCAGTATCGAGTATCTCCGCAACGTCGGCTATCTCGGCGAGCGGGCGCTGCTCGGCCACTGTGTCCAAATCGATGCGAGCGACGTTCGACTGCTCGCAGAAACCGGGACGGCGGTCGCACACAACTACATCTCGAACATGCGTCTCGCCACGGGCTTCGCGCCAGTCGTCGAGATGCTCGATACGGGCGTCACCGTCGGCCTCGGGACCGACAACACGATTCTGAGCGACACCGTCAACCCGCTGAGTGACGCCCGCGCGATGGCCTGCGGCCACAAGGGCTCCCACCGCGACCCCGGCGTTGTCGACGCCCAGACCGCCTTCGACATGATCACGCGCGATGCCGCGGCCGCGATTGGGCGGGCCGACGACCTCGGTTCGCTCGAAGTTGGAACACAGGCCGACCTCGCAATCGTCAATCTCAATCACCCGCACCTGACTCCCAGTCCGGATCCCGTGTTCAGCCTTGTTCACGCCGTCCAGGGGTTCGAAATCGATACGGTCGTCTGTGCGGGACGCGTGCTCATGGAAAACCGCGAGATACGGACGTTCGACGAACCGGTCGACGACATCCTCTCGCGAGCGTCGCACA
>CAYWFO010000018.1:0-21023 GCA_964457485.1 uncultured Haloferacaceae archaeon
GCGATGTCGTCGCCTTCGATCTCGGCCCGATTCCGCTCTACATGCTGACCAACCCACGCGACATTCAACGGGTGTTGGTCGACGAATCCGCCGCGTTCCCGAAACTCGACCTCGGTGATGACGCCATCCGGACGTTGCTCGGCGACGGCCTTCTGATGAGCGAGGGCGAGACGTGGCAGACCCAACGCCAACTCGCCAACCCCGCGTTTCACGGTCGGCGAATCCGCACGCTCGCCGGGATGATGGTCGACCACACCGAATCAATGCTGACCGACTGGGAGCCCGGCGACCACATTGACATCCATGTCGAGATGGCCAGACTGACCGTTCGGATCATCGTGAACGCGATGTTCGGCACCGACATCGACGACGAGCGGATTCGGACGATTCAGACGAACCTCGACCCGCTTGGCGCGCGGTTCGAACCCGATCCGTTCGGGCGACTCATCCCGAACTGGGCGCCGACAACAAAGAACCGCGAGTTCCGCGCGGCCGTTTCGCGCCTCGAAACCGTTATTGACGATCTCGTTGCCGAGCGTCGAGACGAGGGGTATGGCGTTGATCCGAGCGACTCTTCGAGTGACGGCGACGACGCGGCCGACCCGCCGATGGACCTGCTTTCGGTGTTGCTCCGCGCACACGACCGCGGCGAACAAACCGACCAGCAGATTCGCGACGAGATGATGACGATGCTTCTGGCGGGTCATGACACGACCGCGCTTTCGTTGACCTACGCGTGGTACCTGCTCTCGGAACACCCCGCGGCCGAACGCCGACTCCACGCGGAACTCGAGACGGTTCTCGACGGCGACCCCCCAACCGCCGCGTCGGTTCGCCAACTCGAGTACACCGAGCGGGTCATCAACGAATCGATGCGGCTCTACCCACCCGTGTACACGCTGTTTCGCGAGACCACGACCGACGTTTCAATCGCGGGCTACCGGATTCCCGCGGGTTCGGGGCTCATGTTGCCGCAGTGGGTCGTCCACCGCTCGGATCGGTGGTACGACGCACCCGAGGCGTTCGATCCCGGCCGGTGGCATCCCGACCGCGCGGGCGATCGACACCGGTTTGCGTTTTTCCCGTTCGGCGGAGGCCCGCGACACTGCATCGGCAAACAGTTCTCGATGCTCGAGGCGCAACTCATTCTCGCAACCGTCGCCCGGCAGTACGAACTCGAGTATCTCGGCGATGGCTTCGACCTTCGTGGGTCGCTGACGATGCATCCGAGTGAACCGGTGGCGATGGCGGTTCGCGACCGATAGCAATCGGGAACAACTCGGCGACTGAGCCGACCCGAGCGGCTCCAGCCGGTGCGTTGATTAGCTACTGGGGAGAGCCACGGATGAAGACTACCCGACGAACCCACCAATGGACGCTGCACTCATCGACCTCGACGGCACGGTGTACAGATCTTCGACCGCTATTCCGGGCGCAGCCGCAGGGATTGACACGCTTCGCGATCGGGGAATCGATATCATCTTCGTTACAAATTCGGCGACGAAATCCCGCGACGAGTGCCGCGACCGACTCGCGTCGCTCGGAACTGAGGCCGATGTCTCGCAGTTTCTGACGAGCGCGTCGGTGACTGCGACCACCGTGACGAGCGAGTATCCGGCGGCATCGGTGCTGGTCATCGGCGAACCGGCGTTACACGACGAGTTCACACGGGCGGGTGCGACTCTCACCACGGATCCGACCGACGCGGATGTGGTCGTCGTCGGCAACGACTCGACGTTCGATTACGAGACGCTCACACGTGGGTTGCGAGCGGTCGACGCTGGCGCGGTTCTCATCGGCACCAACGGCGACCGGAAAGTGCCGACCGATAGCGGGATGGCTCCGGGTGCGGGCGCACTCCTCGAAGCGATTGCCTACGCGGCGAACCACGAACCGGACCAAATTTGTGGCAAACCGAACCAACCGATGATCGACGTGAGCCTCGAGACGCTTGGTGTCGACCCGGCCGCCTGCATGATCATCGGCGATAACCCCGAAACCGACATCGCAATGGGACGACGTGCCGGGCTGACGACTGTTCTCGTGTTGAGCGGGTTGGTCGACGAAACGGATCCGATTCTCGAAACCGACCCGGCGGACTACGCGATCGACTCGCTGGGGGACATCGAGACCGTGCTGGAAGATGGATAACCGTCCGGTGTAACCATCAGCAACCGACGAACTCACCGCGGCAACCGAAACCGTGCGGCGGGTTCGCGGTAGCGCGAATCCCAGATAACGAGGTGTGAAACCGTCCACGACACCGGATCGATATCGCGTTCGCACAGCCGCTCGACGGCCGCCGCCGACCCGCCACGGGCGAGCGTGATGTGTGGAACGTAGTCGTCGCCTTCGAGCCCGTCAATCGCGCCGAATGCCTCGGTGAGCGTTTGGTGCAGTCGCCGGATTTCGGGACTCTCGACGACGAGATAGACAACCGGACCGCTGCCGCGTGGTGGCTGGTCGAACGCGTTGATTTCGGTGACGCGAGCCTCGAATGCGGGCGTTCCCGCGAGTACGGGTCGGAGTCGCTCGCGGAGTCTCGCGAGTTCGTCTGTAGCCTCAAACCGCTTGATTACGAGTGTGTGTCGGTCGCGAACCGCGTCGCACCCGACGAGCAGCGGATGGAGGCCGCTCGCGAGACGACCAACCGTTCCCGGCACCGGCACGTTGAGGCTGAACACGCTCGGAGTCCGCACCCGTCCCGCAAAAACACGCGGATTCGGGTGAGCCGATCCGAATGAGGGACAACGGTAAGTATCGCCGGGCCGAGTCTGTTGTATGAGCAGATCACTCCAGTTCGACCGCCTCTCGGGCGGAGGTGGCTCCGGACGCATTCCCGACGGCGTTTGGACCAGCCTCGCCGTTTTTGCCGCCGGCATCGTTGGCGTGTTGTTGTTCGCCGGTCTCGATCCAGTTATCGCGGTCGGGTTGTTGTTGCTCGTTGTCGCCGCGGTTACGGTCGCGAGCGCTGTCGAAATCGTCGAGGCGTATGAAAAGCGCGCGCTCACCGTCTTCGGCGAGTACCGCGCGCTGCTCGAACCGGGACTCAGCCTCATCCCGCCGTTCGTTTCGCGAACCTACACGTTCGACATGCGAACCCGCACCATCGACGTCCCCCGCCAGGAGGCGATCACCCGCGACAACTCGCCGGTACGTGCCGACGCCATCGTCTACTACCGTGTGATGGACGCAAAAAAGGCGTTTTTGGAGGTCGACAACTACGAGAACGCGATTTCGAACCTCGCCCAGACGACGCTTCGGGCCGTTATTGGCGATCTCGAACTCGACGACACGCTTTCACGACGCGACGAAATCAACGCCCGGATTCGCCGCGAACTAGACGAACCAACCGACGAGTGGGGCATCCGCGTTGAAGCCGTCGAGGTTCGCGAAGTGAGCCCGTCGCCCGACGTCCAGCGGGCGATGGAAGAACAGACCTCCGCCGAGCGTCGTCGCCGCGCGATGATTCTCGAAGCCCAAGGTGAACGCCGCAGCGCCATCGAGAAGGCCGAGGGAGACAAACAAAGCGACATCATCCGTGCGCAGGGTGAAAAACAGAGCCAAATTCTCGAAGCCCAGGGTGACGCCATCTCGACGGTTCTCCGCGCGAAATCCGCCGAAGCGATGGGCGAGCGCGCGATCATCGAACGCGGCATGGAGACGCTCGAACGCATCGGCGAGGGCGAATCCTCGACGTTCATTCTGCCCCAAGAACTCACCTCCCTGGTGGGCCGCTACGGCAAGCACCTCTCGGGTAGCGACACGCAGTCGGCCGCGCCGGCGCTCGAAAGCAACGACTTCGACGACGAAACCCGCGAAATCCTCGGTCTCGACGACATCGAAGAGCTGTTGACGAACCTCGATTTCGACCAGACCGAGGCGGTCACGACGCCATCCGACGAGGAGTTCGAAACCGAGATTGCCACCGAGTAAGCGGCTGTAGTGTTTCGGTTACGGGTTTTCCCAGTGTTGGTTCGCCGCGTAGCCACCGGCCATCATGAACGTGAGTCCGAACAGCCCCGCGAGAACGCGGCCGACTGCCACCAGCGCGCCGTCGAGTTCGGCTGGCGCTGGCCAGAAGAACATCGCCGCAATGAGCAACACTGCGCCGGCCGCGTTGAGCGCGAGACCGAGCCCAAACCGAAGCCGCTCGTCCATTCGTGTCTCACTCCGCGTGTTCCCAGTACTGCAGCCACGCCTTGAGCGGCACCTGCACTTCACCGACGCTCACACGAACGCCACCATCGAAACGCCACCGGGCGGTTTCCGCATCGGGGGTCATCCGCATCGGTACGTCAACCGAGACGTCTTCGAGTTCGCATTCGATCGCCTCGTTGCGCTCGGCCAACTCGCTCGTGAGGTAATCGATCAGATCTAGCCAGTTGTCGAGATCCGCCGGCGGATCCAACTCGGCGACCGGCGGTGACGAGGACGAGGATGACTCCATACGTAGGCTCTCGTGACACACCGCCAAAGGCGTTTCCGCCGACCCGTTCGGCTCCGTTCAGAACTCAACGTTGGATTCCGGTTCGATGCCGGCGTCATCGTCGACCTCGAACGCGCCTCGAAGCTCGCGAATCCGGTCACGGATGTCGGCGGCCAGTTCGAATTCGAGATTGCTTGCGGCCTCCTGCATTCGGTCTTCGAGTTGGGCAATCTGCCTGGCAGCCTCGTCATCGGTCTCCGGAGACTCCGTCGAGAGCCCGCTCGTCTCGGTTTTCGAGCCCGGCAGGTTGGTTTCGCCGACCGGCTTGTCGATGGTCACCGGTTCGTGGCCGTGTTCGGCGTTGAACTCCTGTTGAATTTCTCGGCGTCGCTGGGTTTCCTCAATCGCGGCGGCCATCGCATCTGTCGTCTCGTCGGCATAGAGAATGACCTCGCCGTTGACGTTTCGGGCGGCCCGACCCATCGTCTGGACGAGCGTCGTTTCCGAGCGCAAGAATCCCTGCTGGTCGGCGTCGAGAATCGCCACGAGCGAAACCTCGGGAATATCGAGTCCCTCCCGAAGCAAGTTGATGCCGACGAGCACGTCGATCTCGCCGAGTCGCAAACTGCGAATGAGTTCGTGGCGTTCGAGCGTGTCGGTCTCGTCGTGCATGTAGGCGACGTCGACGCCTGCTCCGTCGAGATACTCGGTGAGATCTTCGGCCATCCGCTTGGTGAGCGTCGTCACGAGCGTCCGTTCGTCCCGCTCGATCCGCTCGCGAATCCGTTCGGTGAGATCATCGATCTGGCCGGTCGCGGGAACGGTTTCGACCGACGGATCGACCAGGTAAGTCGGCCGAACGATCTGTTCGACGACCTGTCCCGACTGTTCGAGTTCGTACTCGCCGGGCGTTGCACTCACATAGAGCAGATTGGTTGTTTTCTCTTCGAACTCCTCGAACGTCAGCGGGCGGTTGTCGTACGCCGTCGGCAGCCGAAAGCCGTTTTCGACGAGCGAATCCTTGCGGGATTTGTCGCCGGCGAACTGGCCCTTGATCTGTGGGAGCGTCACATGCGACTCGTCGACGACGCAGAGAAAGTCGTCGGGAAAGTAATCGAGCAGCGTGTAAGGGGCCTCGCCCGGTTCGCGATCCGACATATGAACCGAATAGTTCTCGATGCCCGAGCAGTAGCCCGTTTCGCGCAGCATCTCGATATCGAATGTGGTTCGTTCCTCGATTCGCTGGGCGGCGATCAGGTCGCCGGTGCGCTGGAAGTAGCTGATGCGCTCGTCAAGGAGTTCCTCGATTTCCGCGATTGCGGTTTCGAGCGTTCCGTCGGGAATCGAGTAGTGCTCGGCGGGGTGAATCAACACTGCGGGCTCGGTCGATTTGACCTCCCCGGCGAGCGTATCGATCTTCAGCAGGCGGTCGATTTCGTCGCCCCAGAACTCGACGCGGACGGCGTACCGCCCGTACATCGGGAATATTTCGACCGTGTCGCCGCGCACCCGAAACGAGCCCTGCTGGAAGTCGATGTCGTTGCGCTCGTAGTTGAGATCCACGAGCCGTGCGAGCAACTCGTCGCGACCGATCTGCTGGCCGGTGGTGAGTTCGAGTGCCAGTTCGCGGTAGTTGGCCGGATCGCCAAGCCCGTAGATGGCCGAGACGCTGGCGACGACGAGCACGTCGTCGCGAGTCAGCAGCGAGCGGGTCGCCGAGTGCCGCAACCGCTCAATCTCCTCGTTAATCGACATATCCTTGTCGATGTAGGTGTCGGTCTGCTCCATGTAGGCCTCGGGCTGGTAGTAGTCGTAGTACGAGACGAAGTACTCGACGGCACTGTCGGGAAACAGGGTTTTGAATTCCTCGTACAGTTGAGCCGCCAGCGTTTTGTTGTGCGCAAGCACGAGTGTCGGCTTGTCGAGCTGTTCGACGACCCACGAGACGGTGTTGGTTTTGCCCGAGCCGGTCACGCCCAGCAGCGTCTGTTCGGTCATGCCCGATTCGTAGCCCGAGACGAGTTTTTCGATCGCGTCCGGTTGGTCGCCCGCGGGCTCGAACGGGGCGTCGACGACGAAGGGCTGGCCCTCGCCGGGTCGGTCCGGCTGAAGCGGGCCGGACTGCGCATCACTCATTGACTGGCGTTGGCACTGTGGACACTTGACCCGTGTGGTCGCCACGCGAACCGGTGACAACCCCCTCGCTTTCGACTGGAGATCCGCGCGGCTTTTGACGCTTCTCGCGCTGTAAACGGGTATTTCGACGTTTCTCACGTCGGCCGAGTGTTTCGGCGACGCTCACGTCGTTGACGAGTGACGTGACGGTCTTATGTCGTTGACGAGTGCGTTCATGTTGTGGCGAGTGGCGCGTCCGTACGCTCGATTAGTCCGTACGGCAGATGCGCTTTTGCGAGTCGGTGTTATTAGGAGCATCCGGCTCATACGACGACCCGTGAGCGTTGGATCCTCCCTCCAAGCCGGCGTCCGCCTCCTCGTTTCACGGCCCGCGAGTGTCCTCCCCGTTTATTTACTCGTGTTGGGGCTTACCGCGGCTGCCCGCGTCCCGATTTTGCTGGCGGTCGCGATTATTATCGCGCTTCTCGCCGCCGACGGGCGGCTACAGACGCTTGTACAGGAGACCCAGGAGGCGATTGAGGGCATCGACCCGGATGTCGAACCGACTCCCGAGAACATTATTGACACCTTCCCCGAGAGCCTCGAGGCCGCCATTATCGACGTGTTCACACCGACGGTTGTGCTGTTGATTTTCCTCGGAATCGGCCTCTCGATTCTCGTTGCGCTCGTCGCCAACGCGCTCGGCAACGCGGCGGCGCTCAACGGTGTCTACGGCGCACTCCGCGACGACAACGCCGCGTTGGCGGCGGTTTCGGGCATCGGCCGGGACTGGAAACCGTTCGTCGGCCTTGCGGTGGTACAGGCCGCCATCGTCATTCTCCTCGCACTCCCGGTCGTGGTCGGCCTCTCGCTGTTCGCGGTCTCGGGGGTCGCTGGCGGCTTTGCGACCGGGCTGGCGGTGCTGTTTAGCGGTTCGCTTCTGCTCGTCGCCACGCTGTTGTTGGCATTCACCGGCCAGTCCATCGTGATTGACCGCGTCGGATTGGCGCCGGCGATTCGCAACAGCGTGCGGTTCCCGCTCGAGCGTCCGGCCGCCTTCGTCGGATACATTCTCGTCGCGCTGGGCGTTTTCGGGCTGTTTTCGCTGTTGAGTTCCATCTTTGGCGTGCTCGGCGTTTCACAACTGTCGGGCATCGTCGGCCCGCTCGTGTTGTTCGCCTTTCTCGACATTTTCAAAGTCGTCCTCTACGCCGACCGGGCGTTCCCGGCGGTCTCGGAACCGACTCGACGGGTGGCCCCCGGCACGACCGAGGCGACCGTGATCGACAACGAATCGACCGAATCCGCAACCACCCCGGGACTCCCGCGACGGTTTGTCGCCGCCTTCAGCGATGGGCTTCGGGCGACCGGCGGCTTCGTTCGCTCGCATCCGATTCCCGTCGTCGGTGCGACCGTCGTCTTCGCCCTTGCGAGTCTCATTGGCTTCCAACTCACCGCGCAAATCGGCACCGACCTCCCGGTTCCCGAGGAGATCGGTGAGGTCTTCGGCACGTTCCCCGTTGCGACGTTCATCATGATCGCCGCCAACAACTGGCTGGTGTCGGCAACGGCGGCGTTCGGCGGGGTCGCGTTCGGCCTGCCAACGCTGTTCGATATGTTGCTCAATGGGGCGCTCGCCGGCGCGGTGTACGGCATCACCGATCCGCTCGCCTTTGTCGCACTCGTCGCCCCACACGGCATTATCGAGCTTCCCGCGATTTTCGTTGCCGGCGGTCTCGGCTTCCACATTGCGGCGGTCACTATCGGGGTGCTCACCGGTCGACGCACGCAGGCAGATCTTGCCGACTCGCTCATGCTTGCTTACCGCGTGCTGCTCGGTTTGGCGGTTATTCTCGTTATTGCCGCCTTCGTTGAAGCGTTTCTCACGCCGCCAATCGCCGCTGCCATTCTCGGTTAAGCGGCTATCGCCGAGGAGTCGTCCGACTCCGCACGGTTATTGTCGCTGACGACGACACAGTATTATGAATCGACGAACCGCACTCGCGCTCGGCGGTGTCACGCTCGCCGGCGGTCTCGCCGGCTGTGTCGGTGACGAGCCATCGATGAGTTCGGCGGGATCGACGGACAGCACCGACAGCAGCAAGACCAACAGCGCTGACAGCCCACCCGAGGCTGACCTGCTTCCGGCGCGACTCCAGACCTCGCTCGGCCCGGTTGGCGTCGAACTGTTCGCCGGACGGGCACCCCGCACCGTTGGGAACTTCGTCGGCCTCGCAACTGGCGAACGGGTGTGGGTCGACCCCGAGAACGGCGAGGTCGTCGACGGCGACCCCCTGTACGACGACCTCCTGTTTCACCGTATCATCGACGGCTTCATGATTCAGACGGGCGATCCGACCGGCACCGGCCGCGGCGGGCCTGGCTACCGGTTTGACGACGAGTTTCACGGCGACCTTCGGCACGACCGCGCTGGCATTCTCTCGATGGCGAACGCCGGGGCCGACACCAACGGCTCGCAGTTTTTCATCACGCTCGCGCCGACGCCACATCTCGACGATCGGCATTCGGTGTTCGGCCACGTCACCGATGGGATGGCTGTTGTCGACGCGATCGGCGCGGCCGACACCGACGAGAACGACCGGCCCATCGAACCGATCCTGCTCGAATCGGTGACGATTCCGCGCGAGTAGTGGTTTGTCACGGTCGTTTCCCGCTACGTTTCGTCCCCAACCTCATCGGTTCCGACCGTGGGTTCACTCGACTCGGGTTTGTCCGTTTCAGCGGCCTGCTCGGCCGTCGTGGGCGGTGTATCCGGTGGGTCGTTTACCGGGTCGCTGTCGGTGGCGTCGGGATCGGCGTACTCCGCAGTCAGGAGGCCGGCGGCCTCGACGAGCAAGGCGACCACCAGCGGGCCGACAATAATGCCGATCGCGCCGAGACTCAACAGGCCGCCGACGAAGCCGATGAAGTACAGCGCGCTGTCGAGTTTCGCCTGTCGGCTCGCCAGCCGGGGCCGGACCACCACGTCGGGAACGGCGACGATGACGATCCCGCCGACCACGGCGATGACGATCGCACCGGCCACGTCGCCGACGAGCAGTTCGCCGGCGACGAGGGCGATAATCAGCACGCTCGGCCCGAGAATCGGGACGAACTGGAGAATGCCCGCGACGATGGCAAGCACGAACGGCGAGCTGTAGCCGAAAATGAAAAACACGGGCAGCGCGAGCAGAAACGTCGCGAATCCGGTCGCCGCCTGAACGACGTAGAGCGCGTACAGCGTGTCCTTTGCGCGGGTGTGCAGCGCCTCGGCGATGTCGCGGTACTCCGGCGGCACGACCGAAATCACGGTCGACCGAATGTTCTGTTCGTTGTACAGCGTCGAAAACACCAACAGGACGAACAGCGCGACCTGAAGCAACACCACTGGCAGCGCGGACAACGTCCCAACGGCGGCCGCCTGGAACTCCTCGGCCGATGCCGCAATCACCTCGCCGACGACGAGGGTGTAGCTGAAGTCGGCGAACTCGATCAGAAGGGAATCCGGCACGCGTGTGAGCAGGTCGACGAGGTCGCCGAACCGAATAAACAACAGATACACCAGCGGTGAAAACACGAGTAGCACACCGACGACTGCCGCAATCGTGACGGCCACTGTGGCACCCATTCGTGAGAGCCCACGTCGACGGAGCTGTCGACGAGCGGGCGAGAGGAGATACGCCACCGTCAGCGCCAAAAACACCGTGGCCAACACCTCGATGAGAATTACGGCCGCAAGCAGGGCGGTAACGGCGAGAACGCCGCCAACAACGTACGGGCGTTGGTTCATACGGCTATCGGAACGCCCGGCCACAAAACCGTTGGCCTCCCGGTCGGTTCGACTGCCGGCTCATGGCGTTGGTTCTCCCGATCAGGGCGCAACCCCGACGGTCAACAACGTCCCCCAGGTTCGATACCGGTCGACCATTTCGGCTCTCGTTTCCCAGTCGTCGGTCGGAAACGCGTCGGCGGGTGGAATGTCGATTTCGCGGTCGGGAATCGTCTCCTGGGCGGCAACGTAGAGCCCCGCGTCGCGAAAGGCCGTGCGGTACCCAGCGCGGTTCCACCGGGTCATCGGGATGGAAATACCGTCCTGCCACCCGTGGCTCGCCGCATTTTCCTCGTAGTAGTTGACCGCACAGTAGAACGTCCCGCCGGGGCGAAGCAGCCGGCGAATCTCCTCGAGCGTGTGGAGCGGATCGGGGGCGTAGTAGAACGCCTCCATCGAAAAAACGTGGTCGACGCTGTCGTCGGCAAAGGGGAGCGCGTCGAAATCGCCGACGAGAAATCCGATTCGGTCGTCGTCGGTGTAGTCGGCGGCATTGTGCGCCATCCGTGGGGCTCCGTCGAGACCGTATCCTCGGCCGATGTCGGCGGTTTTACGCAGCGCTCGCAACGCGTAGCCGCTGCCCGTTCCGAGGTCGACAACCGTGTCGCCCGCCTCGACCGGCATCGACGCCAGTGCGTGTTTGGCGGTGTGCCAGTGGCGGTCTTCCATTCCCTTGTCACGACCGCTCGCCGCCCAGTCGTCGAACTCCTCGCGTGCGCTCATATAGGGCTGTGGCTCGCGACCAGCTAAAGGTCTGCGTTCGCCCGCTCTTTTGATGCCGCCATCATTGGAGATCGCCCGACAGCTCCTTGCTCATCCGCCTTGGCCGGACAAATCGCACGATATTCCGATAGATTTAATCGGCTCATTGGACAGACCTACCTATGGAATTCCGCCGTGGGTTCTGGTCAATCTACCGGGAAGCCCTTCCGATTCTTTTTATTGCGCTGGGCGGAGGACTGTTTGCCGGACTCGTTCTCGAAGGCATGCTCGAAAGTGTCGAACGGTTCCCCGGCTTACTGGTTATGGTTCCCGTCTTTTTGGCGACCCGCGGCAACGTCTACGGCGCACTCGGCGGTCGGATTTCGAGTGGGCTCCACCAGGGACTTCTCGAACCGAAATTCGAGCGGAACGAACGGCTCGTCAACGCCGTTATCGCCTCATTTATCAACGGAATCGGTATCTCGATCGTCATCGGCATTATCTCGTGGGCTGCGCTCAACTTGCTTGGCCGGGCTTCTTCAACACTGGGTGAACTCGTCGGCATTATGCTCATCGCCGGTGTGCTTACCTCGTTTGTGATGATCGGCGGCCTGCTGCTCTTGATTTTCACCGGCTACAAACTCGGCTACGACCCTGACAACCTCGTCGGCCCCATTGTGACGACGCTCGGCGACATCTTCGGGATGGCGTTTTTGTTTCTCTCGGTGCTCGTTATTGAGGCGGTGATTGTCTGATGGTCGTTCCAACCGGCTCGCTCGGCAGCTGGGAGACGAAATCAATCGTGACCAACATGTTCCCGTTGTTGGTGGTGCTCTCTATTATCGTTCTCTGGGCGGGAATCACGCTCGAAGATGCCGAAGAACTGCTCGAACAGTACGGCCTGCTCGCCGTGATGGTTCCGACGATGGTCGACATGGGTGGCAACCTCGGCGCTATCCTCAGCTCGCGGCTCTCGACACGCTTTCACCTCGGAACCACGAAAATCGACCTCAAAGACCGCGTGCTGTGGGCCAACATCGCCGCAGTGCTCGCCCTTGCGGCGACCATTTTCACCGCCCTCGCCTTCGGTGCGTGGGCTATCGGCCAAGTTATCGGGGCGGCACTGGCGCTGTCGACGTTGTTGATTATTTCGCTCACCAGTGGGATGGCCGTCGCCGTCATCGCAATCGTCTTTAGTATTCTCGCAACGTACGGCTCCTACAAACTCGGTGTCGACCCCGACGATACCACGATCCCGATCGTCACCAACGTGGTCGACGTCTGTGGGATGGTCATCTTCATCGGCGTCTCGTCGCTGGTACTCGGCTTTTAACTCCTGTTAGGCTCGGGCTAACTCGTCGAACTGCTCGGCGGTCGTCCGGGTTCCCTTGCCGATGACGATATCGCCGCCACGAATCTCGGCGTCCGCGTCGCCGACCAACAGCCACCCCTCGTCGGGTCGACGGATCGCGATCACTGACATGGTGACATCGGCGTCCGCGACGCCGCCGGTGATTGCGGTGCCGTCGAGCGCGCTGCCCGCGACGACTTCCGCACGGGTGAGGATCTCGTCGCTCTCCTGGACGGCCAACTGAACCACAGGGTGGACCTCGATATCCCGGAGTACGCCCTCGCTGATGTCGAGCGCGGCGTCGCTGATCACTTCGGTGCTGGTCCCCAGATGAATGAGGCCGCGGAGTCTGACCGGATCGGCGGCGTCGGCTGCGGCTTGGAGCACCCAGGCCTCGAAGCGGGATTCGAGGTTGTCGACCTCGATTTCGAGGTTGCTGACCTCTTCGGCGAGTTCGGCGTCGTCGAACAGCACGCTGCTGTAGGCGAGATCGACCGCCAGCTCAGAGAGGTTTTTCATCTGGACGATGGCGTCGACCGCGCGTTCGAGATCCGCCATCTCGGTTGGTTCGACGGGCACCGGATCGTAGGCGGCTCCCGTCAGCTGTTCGTAGACGGGGCCGATCTCCGATTCCGGCCCGCGGAGCAGCGCGATGTCGTCGGTCTCGATTGTCGTCTCGCGTCCAGGGTTGACAAGCCAGTCGTCGCCCCGCCGCAGCGCAATCAGCCGAACCCCAGTCTGGGATTCGAGATCAATCTCGCCGAGCGTTCGACCGGCGTAGCCGGATTCAGGGTCGACGACCCCGCGGAGCAGTGTCTCGACGGCTTCTGGGAGTGCCGACCGCATCGCCTCAGGGAGGCCGATCTCTTCGAGGACGATTTTGGCGATATCGCCGGCCGCGTCGCTGATCTGGTCGGTTGCTGCGACGATTCCCAACACGGGGGCGAGCTGTTCGGCGTCAGTCGGGTTGCGTGCAGCCATCAGCAGACTCATCTGGGCTCGAATCTCGAGATAATCCATCCGTTGTTCGAGTCGGAGGACCTCGGCGGCGAGTTCGTCGCTTCGGTGGAGCACCGCTGAATACGACAGATCGATCAGAAGCTCTGCGGTATCCTTTAATTCGATGAGCACGTCTTTGACACTCACCGGTTCGTATTCGATGGGCGTCGAAGTTTTTTCGCCCACTGGTAGATCCATACCGAAAGCCACTCCGGCCGACTACAAAAGGTTTCACGCATTCGGGCTGCCGAGCCGAACTTCGAGAGCCGCCGAGACGCGTGTTACTCGATTTTGCTGTACTGTTCGGTTAGTTTGTCCGCGGCGTCGGCCAAGAGGTCGGCCTCGTACTCGTCGAGTCCCCACTCGACGATTTCCTCGACTCCATTGGAACCGAGCTTAGCTGGAACACCAACACCGGTTCCGTCGTGGCCGAACTCGCCGTCGAGCACGACCGAACAGGGCAGGACTTCGCCGGTGTCGTTGAGAATCGCCTCGACCGTGTGGGCGACGCCGGTCGCCGGCCCCCACTGAGTCGCACCCTTTCGTTCGATTACGTCCATCGCCGACTGTTTCAGATCGCCGAGAATCTCGTCTTTCTCGTCGCTGTCGAACGTCGGATCGCGCCCACCGACGCGGACTTTCGAAAACACCGGCACTTGGGCGTCGCCGTGTTCGCCGAGAATCGTCGCTTCGACGTTTTTGACCGGCGCATCGAACCGCTGGCTCAACACGTAGCGAAAGCGTGCGGAATCGAGTCGGCCACCGAAGCCGATCACGTGCTCGCGTGGCCGGTTACCGGCCTCGTAGAGATGCCGGTTCAGGAGGTCGACCGGGTTCGAGGTCGTCACCGTAATGTACCGGTCGGTGTACTCGGCCAGCGAACGGTTGATGTCCTCCATAATCGGTGCGTTGTCGCCGGCGAGATCAAGCCGGCTCTGGCCGGGCGACCGTGGAATGCCGGCGGTGATTACGACGACATCCGAACCTGCTGTCGCCGAATAGTCGCCCTGTCGGACGACCGTGTTCGAATCGTAGGCCACGCCGTGGTTCGTATCGGCGGCCTGCCCGACGGTTTTGTCAGCCATCTCGGGAATGTCGACGAAAACGAGTTCATCAACGATGTCTCGGAGTGCGAGGGTGTAGCCTGCGGCCGCGCCGACTGTGCCTGCCGCGCCGACGACGCTTACTTTGGTCATGCCACCTACCATGGGTTCGGATTTTGAGTAAACGTTTCGGTGCGGTGCTCGCCGAACTCGCTGGTGTGTTAGTCGTCGAAGCCGCGGTGTTTTTCCACCTCCCACACGTTTTGGCCTCCATGAGCGACTTCGACAAGGAAGCTGAACGCGAGAAGCTCCGGAAGAAGTACGCCCGCGACGAGGAGAAACGGGCACACACCCAGCGGATGAGCGAGCTGTTGCTGCAGGGCGCGACAATGACAAGCAGTCACTGCGAGCAGTGTGGTGACCCGCTGTTTCGACACAACGGCCAGACGTTCTGTGCGTCGTGTCAGGCCGACGCCGACCAGTCGGCTGCGGGCACCGCGTCGAGCGCCGAGGCTCCCGCCGACGTCGACGTTGACGCCGTCAGTGCAGTGCGTGGTGCTGATGACACCAGCGTAAGCCACCTTGATGCCGGCGACGACGCAGCCCCGACGGCTTCCGCCAACAGCACGAAAACGACCGACACCGAAGCCGCCACCCACGGCGCTGCCGGCACGGCTGGGGCCGGTCGTGACACGGATCTGCCTGCTGAGAACCGTCCCAGATCCACCTCCGCTGGAACCGACCGCGCTGCTGACCTGACTGCCGCCCGTTCGTCGCTCGAACGAACGGTCGCACGGTTCGCTAAACAGGCCGAATCGACCGATGACCCGCGTCGCGCCCGCGAACATCTCGCGGCCGCTCGCGAGGCCGCCGAAACGCTCGACGCGCTCGATTAGCCGGAACTGCTCTCGTCGTTTTCGCCGCCCGTGTCGCCCCCGTCCGTGCTGGTTTCGTCGGTCGGGCTCTCACCGTCGGCGTACGCGCTGGCGACGACCTCACGAATCCGCTCGGCGGTCACTTCGCCGACGCCGCGAACCGCGAGCAACTCCTCGGTCGAGGCGGTCAGCACGCGCTCGACGCATCCGAAGTGTTCGAGCAGCGCACGGGCGGTCACCGGGCCGATGTCGGCAATCGAACTGACGACGTACTCCTGTTGTTCGGCCAGCGTTTTCGCGCTTTTTTCGCCGTGAACCGAGACGGCGCGGTCGCGAACCTCCTGTTCGCGTCTGGCGATCGTTTCGAGCAGATCGGCCGTGTCGCGTTCGTCCGTTGTTCGCAACACGCTCGCGTTGAAATCGATCGCGAGGCTGGCGACCGCGCCACGGATGGCGTTCGGGTGGATGTTGCGCGTGCCGTAGAGGTCGTCGCCCTCGATAACGACGATCGGTCGGCTGTAGTTGCCGACCAGATCGCCAACCTGCTCGAACATCGATCGATCGGCCCCGGTGAGCGTGTCGAGAAAGTCCTCGATGGATTTTCGCTCGACGGCAACCCGATCCGACAGCACGTAGTCGCCGACCGCGAGCGTTTCGAGTCGAGTCGTGATTCCCTCGCGCGTCGAGAGATCGCGCGCGATCGTCGAATCGAGTTCGCGCTGGTCGGCGACGATTTCGACCGCGTCGGCGTCAGTTCCGGCGGTGGCGACGACTCGATCACTGTCAGCCGTGTTGTCGTCGTGATCGTCGTGGCCGTCGGCCGTGTTGTCGTCGTGGTCTTCGTCAGCCTCGGCGTCGTCAGCGGAGTCTGCCTCGTCGGTGTCGCTTTCGCCGAAATCGGCGAGCCCCGGTCGCGGCTGGGCTGTTGTGTCGTTTTCGGCGGCTTTCGCGTCGTCTTTGTCGGCCGGCGCGGCCGATTTGGACGCGTTCGACGACCCGGAACTCTCGAACTGATCGAGCGCCGACTGCGAGCCGTCCAACTCGGCTTCGACCTCCTCGGCAACACCCTTCAGCTTCCGGAGTTCGGATTTCATCTGTTTTTCTTTCCGCCGCGAAATCCAGAAGTACGCCTCGTCGCGGGTGTCGTTTGCCATCAGGACGACGACGCGACCGGCGGCCTGCCGACCCGTCCGCCCTTTTCGCTGGATCGACCGGATCGCCGTCGGCACCGGCTCGTAAAAGAGAACGAGATCGACCTCCGGCACGTCAAGGCCCTCCTCGGCAACCGAGGTCGACACGAGCACCTCGAACTCGCCGTTGCGAAACCGGTCGAGCGTCTCCTGTTGTTCTTTCTGGGTCATCCCGTCGGAGCCCTCCTTGTCGCCCTGGCCGACAAACCGCTGGGCGCGGAAGTTCTGATTGAGAAACTCGGTGAGCGCTTCGGCGGTATCGCGCGACTCGGTAAACACGATCACGCGACTTCCGCCGTTAATGCCGAGCGTTTCGGCCAACAGAATCCGGGTCTGTGAGAACTTCGGATGGAGCCCGTCGTACTGCTGGGCCGCCCGCATCGCCTTTCGGACCGCCGGTTCGGCGACGAGCCGCTGGCTCGCCTTCGAGGCACCCGAACTCCGCGCGGCGTTCTTCTGGCGCTCGAAGTACCGCCGCAGCGACTCGACCGACTGGGTTTCGACGAGCGTCACCGCCCGCCGAAGCTTCATGATTTCGGCGTGAATCGACATCCCCTGGTAGCCTTCGGACTGGTCGTTGTCCATCAGTTTCCGGAGTTGCGCCCCGATTTTGTTGAGCTGTGTTTGCGAAATATCGGGACTCGACACGTTGGTGACGCCCAACTCGCGGAGTTTCGCCAGCCGGTCGGCAATGACCTCGTTGAGCCCGTCGCGAATGTCGAGCAGTTCCTGTGGCAGGTCGATTCGCTTCCACTCGACCTCGGTGTCGTGGGTGAACTCGTCGACGTCGGCGTCGTCCTCGGTCATCACCTCGACCGCGTCGAGCCCGAGGTTCTCACAGATGGTCTGGATGTCCTCTTTCGTACCGCCCGGTGAGGCGCTCATCGCAGTCACCAGCGGGTGGTCGGCGTCGGCGTGGTAGCGCTCGGCGATGTAGACGTAGGCGTACTCGCCGGTCGCGCGGTGGCACTCGTCGAAGGTGAGATGCGTCACGTCGCCCAGCGAAATCCGGTTGCCGACGAGGTCGTTTTCGACGACCTGCGGGGTCGCAATAACGATTCGCGCGTCGGCCCAGAGCGCGGCGCGGTCGTCGGGCCGAACGTCTCCGGTAAACACGACGATTTGGTCGTCGGGAACCGTTAGCGCCTCGCGGTAGAACTCGGCGTGCTGCTGGACGAGCGGCTTGGTTGGTGCGAGCAACAGGGCCGTGCCGCCAACGGAATCGAGCCGATCGGCCGTCACCAGCAGGCTCACGCTTGTTTTGCCGAGGCCGGTCGGCAGGCAGACGAGCGTGTTCGCGCGACGGGCAGTGCCCGCCAGTTGGAGCTGGTAGAGTCGTCGCTCGATGAACTCGTCGGCGAGCAGCGGGTGGTCGACGTAGCCGACGTCCTCGGTTGCCGCCATTACCTGCGGTTGGGTGCCCGGTGGGTTAAGCGTTCGCGGAGCGCGGTGAAAGTACTACGCGCTTCACGTGTGTTCAGTATTTTTTGTCCTGTGTCCGACCGATCTCGGCCAGCCGTCCCGGGCTCGACCCATCGACGACACACGTATCGGACTCGATTCATCCACATCACGCGTACTGCATACGATCCATCCACGTCACGACGGCAACGTGCGGCAGCGTCAGCACCGCGATGCCGACGAGGTAGACGGCCAACAGCGTTTCTGGCGAACCGTCGGTCGGCACCGCGACAGACAGCCCGACAAACAACAGCAGCGAGACGGCCGTCAGCGGCGCGGCGTCGCGGTAGAAGCGCCCCAGCGCCGTGAGCCACGCGCCGTCGTCGAGCGCCGACCGCGCCGTCGAGTCGACGATTGCCAGCCGGCCGATGTGACGCACCGCGTGCCAGACGGCGAAGTAGAGGCCGACGGCAAACACCGGCGGCACGAGCCAGAAGAAGAGCCACAGAAGCCCGATTTCCACTGCATCCCACGCCCATCCCGCTGGCGTTGCGCGTTCGGCGAGAACGTGCCGAGCAGTCCACAGCAGCCCGAAAACGCAGAGTCCGCCGAAGGCGACGCCGAGGCCGAGTCGAACGTCCAGCCGAAATAGGGGGGTGAGCGCCGCGGCGGCCAGCGGATCGAACAGACCGACGATTTCCTCGACGACCGCGCGGTAGGCCGCCGGCTGGGCCAGCAGCGGAACCAGCATCGGCAACCCGCCGCGTGTCAGAAGCGAGAGCCACCGGTCGCCGGCAGTTCGGAGATGCTCGCCGTCGCCGAACGCGCGCAGTGCGAACACGTCGCCTTGCCCCCAGTGAAACCACGTCATCGCGAGAAAGAATCCGAGTGCGAGCGCGGGTGCGACGAGCCAGACGACCAGATACGCCCCGCCCAGCACCGCGTAAACGACGCTGACGATTGCGAGCGACCGGCCGAGCGGCTGGTCGGCCAGCCGAACCGGCATCAGATGGTCGACCGCGCCGTGAGGCAGTCCAAACAGGAGGACACTGAGCACGAACGGCGCGAACTCGACCGCGCGCGGGAGGCTGTCGACGGCCAGCCCCAGCGGAATCGCCAGCGCAATCGCTCCCAGCGGTCCTGTCATCGCTAGCCGGCCAATCGGCGTCGCCCGCGACCAGGTCTCGTGTTTCATTGGATTCGGTGTGGCTGTGTTGGACCGTATTCAGGGTACGTGTTGGGGCCGGTCGGCATGCCCGGCGTGCTGTCGACGGCCGCCACTAGTCAGTTGTCGGATGCGATCCCGTTAAGCGTTGCTTGCTGCGTGCTTGGCAGTGAGGAACTAACAGTTTTCAGCGATCCACTCACACCACGCGTGGAAGTTTTTGCACCGCACTGGTCGGCAATTACGCGGAGGGTTCCCGATTTAATTCGGCTGTGTTGGGGAACCGTCACAACCCGAACGTCATCCTCGTTGGTCGGATGCTCGTATCGGAGTTTGACGTGGCTTCCGGTGCGATCGACTACGCGGAACTCATTGCGTGTGAGTGACTTGATTATGTCGAGACCGGAGAAGTCGGTTGTCGGCATCGTCTACTGCATGAACTCCGGGAGTTCGTCGTGCTGTTCGCGGGCAGCGTGGATTTCCTCGGGATCGAGGCCGAGTTCTTCGAGAAACGCATCCTCGTCTTTGATTGGTTCGCCCTCGCCCTGATGGAGTGCCACCGCCTCGTCGAGCATTTCTAACGCCTCTTGGCGGGTGTCGCCACAGCTTGCAACACCCAGTTCTTCGTCGATTGCGGACCACCCGCCCTCCTCTTCTTCGATGAGGGTGATTTTGCGCGTGGTACTCATTAAATGTCGATATGCTGAATCGGATATAAGGATTCGGGCGTCAGCAGTAGATCATCCCAACACCGCAATAGACAACTATTGACACACAGTGGTCGACTTCGACTGCAACACACCCGCCCCACTACCCTCACCATCCATGTTCACAATTCCTACAGACCTCCCCAAACCCCAATAAACTCGACTCTCAGAGGCTATCAATCAAATCGAATGGATCGCGCAGACGAAACAGAGGGGTTTAGCTGAATGCAGGCGCTAAGCCCCCTCCCTCAAGGAGTACCGCAGTCCGCGCAAGCGGACAAGGAGCGCAGTAGGGAGGGGATACAGCGTCCCCAGAAATCTTCGATTTCTGGTGTGCGAACGAATCGCTCCGCGATTCGTCCACGCCGTCATCATCTCTCATACCTCTGCTTGTTGCTGGCCCACAGGCCCACGAACCGATATATTTATACACATAAAGCATATAATACACACTGTGGAACGGAAGAACATCACAATCCGTGAAGATCAAGCCGAGTGGGTCGAGGAGAACCACTTGAACCTCTCCTCTTTCGTCCAAGAGAAACTGGACGAGCTTATCGAACAGCGTGAGTCATAACCGATGCACTACGCCTACAGGTTCCGGTTGAACCCAACCGCCAAACAGCGTGAGCTGTTGGATTACTACCGGGACACCTGTAGGCAACTCTACAACCACGCGCTCAGAGAGTTTAACGAGATTCCGGAGTCTGCGGGAACACTCAATCAACGAGTGCGACAGGTCCGCGACCAACTCACCGACCTCAAAGACTGGTGGGACGACCTGAACGACCTGTACTCGACGGTTGCACAGGCCGCTGTCATGCGGATCGAGGACAGCATCAAAGCACTGTCTGAACTGAAAGAGAAGGGCTACAACGTGGGCAGTCTCAACTGGAAGGCACCCAAGGACTTCCGCAGTTTCACCTACGTCCAGTCTGGCTTCGAGTTCGACAAGAAGAACGGTCAGACTGTACTCTCACTCTCGAAACTCGCGGATATCCCGATTGAGTGCCACCGAGACATCCCAGATGGTGAAACTATCAAAGAAGTCACGCTCAAGAAAGAACCGACCGGGGAGTGGTACGCTTCCTTCGCCGTCGACAATAAAGAGGAACCGGCCAAACCGTCGCTAGAAGATGTTGACGCCGATGACATGGTGGGTATCGACGTGGGCATTCTGAAGTACGCTCACGACACTGACGGCACGGCAGTCGGTT
>CAYWFO010000019.1:0-19565 GCA_964457485.1 uncultured Haloferacaceae archaeon
AGTCGGAAAAACGGGTTGCGACGACGTAGTGGGTTCCGTGTGGTGGTGACGACGTGGTGGATCCGTTGTGAAGGTCGTCACGGTCGTGACTCGCGTGTCGAATGCATCGCAGTACGTTACGACATTTCGTGTCATCAGAACAACTGAGACGATGGGTTAACCAACCAACAGCCCACAGAGAACGTATGGCGATTGATCCGAACTTCGATGCGAACCGCGAGCGGGTGGGCGAGGAAAACGGGGTCGCCGTCTGGGGCCCCGTCGACCCGCCCGAAACGCTCGGCATTCACGGCACCCACGTGGCGGTCGACTACGACATCTGTGTTGCCGACGGCGCGTGTCTCGAAAACTGCCCGGTCGACGTGTTCACGTGGGTCGACACCCCCGGCCATCCCGCAAGCGACGAGAAGGTCGAACCGACCCGCGAAGACCAGTGTATCGACTGCATGCTCTGTGTCGACATCTGTCCGGTCGACGCCATCGACGTCGACGCCAGCCGAAAAGAGTAGGCCGGCGGCGCGGACTCTATTGATGTGATTTTACGGTCGATTTGGCCAATCTAACGGCCGGCGAGGACGACAGTGTGAGCCGGTTTAAATTTATGACGCCAGACCCGTGATTGTAGATCGCGAGCACAAAAAACCGGAGAAAGACCCGGTTCAGATGAACCGGCCTCCCACCTGCACTGCGGCCGCGACACCCAACCCGCCCGTGACCACCGCGGCGGCGACATCAACGCGTCGGAACCGCAGCCGTGGGAGCGTCGGATTCCACGAGAGACACCGTGCTTCCATTGCCAGTGCGAGCCGGTCGGCCCGCGAAAACGCCCGCGACAGCCCACCAATCAGTACTGTTTCCATTCGTTCGTGAAGGGGCCGCTCGGTACCGAGACGTGCGGCCTCCGCGTCTCGAATCGCCAGCAAGTCCCGTCGTAACACTGGCAGAAATCGGGCGACGAGCATGACACCCACGCCGAGAAACACCCCGAAGCGGCCGGGAATCGCCCACTGAATCGCCGCGCGCGACTCCGAAACGGTCGTGGTGCGAATGTAGCCGGCGGCGACACTCACCACGAGGAGGTTGCGAACGCTGGCCAGCGCCGGATCGACCGCAGCAGCCGGCTCGATCCACGGCGGCCCCCACGTGAGCGCGGCGACGACCGGCGCGGCCACGAGAAACGGGAGAATGAACCAGAACGCGCGGATCGCGCTAAAAGGTGTGGTACCGGCACTCGCCAGCGCGAGGGTGGCGACGAGGGCGAGCACCGCCAATCCGCGGGGCGTCGTGTACGCAAAGCCGGCGAGCGCAAACGCCAGTTGAAACGCGAGTTTCGAGCGCGGATCAAGGCGGTGTGCCAGCGTTTTTTCGGGTGAATACGTCAACATTCAGTTCGACCCGCCCGAACCGTGACGCTGGAACTCTCCGGCCGAGTCGTCGGATGGGGGCACGCGGACATCCAGCGCGGCGAGTTTCGCTCGCGCGTCGGCCGGGGATGCGTCGAACGCGACACGGCCCCCGTCCATCCCGATCACGCGGTCGACCGAGTCGAGGACATCTCGAAGGTCGTGGGTGACGAGAATGATGCTCGTGCCCGCCGTCGACAGCGCTGTCAGCCGCGACAACACCGACCGACGGGCGGCCTCGTCGAGCCCGGTGAGCGGTTCGTCGAGCACCAGATGGGCAGGTTCCATCGCGAGCGCCCCCGCGATGGCGACCCGTTCTTGTTCGCCACCCGAAAGCTCGTCGATGCGGTCGGTTTCGCGGCCAGCCAGCCCGACGGCGTCGAGCGCGTCTTCGACTCGGCGGTCGATTTCGGCGGGCGCACAACCGAGGTTTTCGGGCCCGAACGCCACGTCACGTCCGACGGTTGCGGCGACAAAACAGTCTCGTGGCGACTGAAACACCATACCGACGGCGGTTCGCACACGAACGAGGTCGTCGCCAACGGGCTGGCCGTCGACGAGCACGTCGCCCGAATCGGGCGATAGGAGGCCGTTGAAGTGTCGAACCAGCGTGGTTTTCCCCGAACCGTTGGGGCCGACGAGCGCGACGTACTCGCCGTCAGGAATGGTCAGCGACACCTCGTCGAGCGCGCGAGTGTCCTCGTAGCAGTGGACGAGCCGTCGGGTTTCGAGCATGCTTACGCCGCCGAGATCGCGTCGCTGCGGACGATTCCGATGGCGGCAACGATTTTGGCCGCCTCCCACGGAATAAACGCGAGCGCCGAGACGGCGAACGCTTCGGCCAGGCCGACGTTCTGGAGCACAGCGAATCCGAGCGTGCCGAGCGCGTAGATCACGACGGTTCCGGCGATCAGTGCACCGACAAGCACGCCGAGACCGACGCTATCCGGCGAGCGCAACTCGGTGCCGCGGTGGACGACGAGACCGATGAGTCCGGCGGCAATCGGGTACGACCAGAGATAGCCCGCGGTTGGACTCGCGATCAACGAGCCAATGCCCGCGCCACCCCCGGCAAAAACGGGAATGCCGACCGCGCCGGCGACGAGATACAGTCCCATTGCGGCCGTTCCCCACACCGGCCCCAGCAGAATACCGGCCAAGAAAACGCCAAGAACCTGCAGCGTGACCGGAATGCCGGGCGCGAGCGGATTGGGAAACGAGACGTAGGCGAACGCTGCCATCAACGCGGCAAACAGTGCGGTTCGAGCGATGTTTCTGACCGCGGCTCCCTCGATGAGATCGACCGAGTCGGTTGTGGTTTCCATGGTCGTGCTCGCTCGTCAACCCTCTTGAAATGTTTGGTTTACGAGACGGCTCGGCTGAGGAGTGCGGCTGAGAACAACACGGTCGTTTCGTTTCGCGCTGTTGGAGACAGGTTTTTATTCGCCGCCCGAACCACCCTTTGCATGGATGAGAAGACCGCGTCACTTCGAGACATCTTCATCGACACCACTGGCTCGGAGAGCGTCACCGAGCGACAGGCTGAATCGCCCGGTTCGCTCACCGAGCGGCGCACGAATGTCGACGAGCGACTCGAAACGCTTAGTGCGCGGATGCGCGAGCGCTACGACTTCCAAAGCGACCTCGACAAGTCGGCGCTCTGTACGGTGATTCGCGGCCACTATACCGATCTCGATGACGCCGAGATCGCCGCGCATCTCGATTGTTCGTCCGAAGAGGTCAGAACCGCCCGACTCGACCTGCATCTCGTTCGCGAGGCCGACCGCGACGCGCCGTTCGATCTCGACCGTCTCCGCGGGCTGCTCGTCGACGAGATCCCACTGGACGAGTGTGCAAGCCAACTCGATACCCCCGCCGAAACCGTGGCGCGCTACCGCGATGTCATTGCGGCCGACCGCCGGTCAACTCGGGCGAACAACCGGTTTCGCGACGAGTTTGCCGAACTGCTGACCGACTCGGATCTGACCGGTAAACTCGCCTCGGATGCTCGCGAAGACGGCCTTCGTGAAGCGACCGAAGACCTCGAGACCGACGTCTCTTTGTGAGCACACACGGCAGTCGAGCGTCCGGAGGTTCAAATACGAACAAGAGCACAGAGCGTTGCATGCTGAGTGTGAGCGATCTGAGTCAGGCCGCCTACTGCCCGCGGCAGTTGTACTACGCCCGTCGCGAGAGTGATCGATCACCGCCGCCGGAGGCTCGCGAACGCCAGGCGCTTGCGTTTCGCTACGCGGAGTTGCGGTCGGCCGACGACGAAACGCTCGCCGAATTGCCGATCGACTGTGCGCCGGCGGCCTACCGCGCAGCACTCGAAACGTTGACAATGCGGTCGGACTGGAAGGCGCTGTGTGCACCCGACGAGACCGAATACTACGTGCAAGGCAAGGATTGTCACGGAATTATCCACAAACTGCTCGCTGGCGACCCACCGACACCGACGGTAATTTCGCCGGGACGACCGCCCGAACAGGGGGTCTGGGAGCCCCAGACCGTTCGTGCCGTCGCGGTTGCAAACGCATTGGCGTGGGAACGAAAAGAGCGGATTCCCCGAACCCTTGTCGAGTACCCCACCGTCGGTGTTGTCCGCGAGGTTTCGCTTTCGACCCGACAAACGGCGACCTACCGACGGGTGTTACGAACCGTCCGCGCGATGGATGGCCCACCGCCACGGGTCAACGACAGCCGGTGTGAGTCGTGTGAGTACCGAACGAAATGCGGCGTTAGTACGCGCTCGCTGCGGTCGTTGCTCGGGTTATGACGCGGTAACAGTACAATCGTCCCGGAGGGATGGACGTGGCAATCGGTCTCGCAGAGAGCGGCTCAGTGCGTCTCAAGCCACCGTTCGATTTCGTCGGCCTGCGCTCCCCGCCGATGAACTGTTCGGCTCTTGATGTCGACAACGGTGCTTTCGGTGCCCGGCGTCTCGCCGTCGTCGATCACCACCGCAACCTCCGCGAGCAGTGCCGATGACAACGCGTCCGGCCTTCGAACACTCGGCGAACCGCTTTCGTTGGCGCTGGTGGCGGTGATCGGGCCGGCACGTCGGGCGAGTTCACGAGCGACCGAGCAGTCGGGAATCCGAACGCCAACGCGCCGGCTCCCCGCAGTCAGGACGTCGGGAAAATCGTCACCGCGGTCAACAAGCACGGTTACCGGTCCGGGGAGAAAGGCCTGCATGAACGCGTGTTCGCGAGCAGTTGGATGGGCGTATCGATGAACGGTGTCGAGATCCGGAAACGCAACCGAAATCGGCTTTGACCGGTCACGACCTTTGAGTTCGAAGAGACGAGAAACCGCCTCGGCGTCGGTTGCGGAGGCGGCCAGTCCGTAGACCGTTTCGGTCGGATAGACGACGGTGTCACCACTGGAGAGTGCGGCAACCGCATCGTCGACAGCCGAGGTTCGGCCACCCTCATTCGTCGTCGATGTGGACGAATCGGTGTCGAAAGCCCGAGTCATGCTGTTCTCTGGGCGAGCGACTCGAAAAAGCGTGCCGTTCTCCGCCGCGTTCCAAACCGTTTATACTGGCTCCTCAAAAAGAAACGCTCATGCCGCGAGAACAGAAGCAGGTTCGCGAACTCCAGGAAGGCAGCTACGTCATGATGGATGACGCCCCGTGTAAAATCAACCACTACAGCACCGCCAAGCCGGGCAAACACGGCAGCGCGAAGGCCCGCGTCGAGGGGAAAGGCGTCTTCGACGCAAAAAAGCGCAGTTTCAGCCAGCCGGTCGACGCGAAGGTCTGGGTCCCGATTATCGAGCGAAAGGGCGGCCAGGTCGTTTCGGTCACCGGCGACGACGCCCAGGTGATGGATCTCGAAACCTACGAGACGTTCACGATGCGGATTCCCGAGGACGAGGAGTTCGAAAACGGAACCGAGATCGAATACCTCGAGTACGAAGGCCAGCGCAAGGTCGTGTGATGTTTCCCGGGGCGACTACAGATCGCGAGGCTGCTTCCTACGTGGTCGTTGGTGCGCCCCTGGACGTGACGACCACATTTCAACCGGGAACCCGGTTCGGCCCGGATCGAATCCGCCGGTTTGCCGAACCGTTTGATGATTACGATTTCCCCACTGATTCGTTTTTTACCGAGTGTGGCGTTCACGACGCGGGCGACGTCCGCGCGTGGGATGATGTTTCCGAGTATATCGATCACCTCGCGGGCCACCTTCGCGATGTGGTCTGGGACGACGCGATACCGCTCGTTCTCGGTGGCGAACACACCGTCAGTGTCGCTGGGGTGTCGGCCGTCGACCCCGATGTGTTCGTCTGTCTCGACGCCCACCTCGACCTCCGAACGGCGTACGACGGCAACGAGTGGAGCCACGCCTGTGTGACCCACCGCGCGCTCAACACTGCCGACGAGGCGATCATTCTCGGCGCACGAACCGGTTCGAAAAACGAGTGGGAGCGCACAGCCGAGAGCGACGTGACCGTTGTCGAACCCGACGCCGTCGCCGACTGGCTCGAGAATCAGCCGGCGTTCGCTGGGCGCTCGGTGTATTTGAGTGTCGATATCGACGCCGCCGACCCGGCGTTCGCCCCCGGAACAGGGACGATGGAACCGTTCGGGCTCACGGCCCGCCAGCTTCGGTCGGTGGTTCGACGGGTCGCGCCCGCGTGCAACGGCTTCGATGTCGTCGAGGTCAACGACCGTGATTCCGGCCAATCGGCGGCGCTTGCGGCAAAACTGCTCCGCGAGTTCGTCTTTGCACACGCGGCCAGCGTGAAACCATAGACGGTTAGTCAATCATTAGTCAGTGCGGAAGCAGAAACGAGACCGCAAAAACGGTTCGGCGAACGGAGTTCCAGCACGGCCGACGTGCCAGTGGCGGTGTTGCTACGGCGTTGGCGCAGCCTTCTGCAGGGCGGTTTCGGCGATGTTGCCGCCGTAGTCGGCGCTCCGCGAGACCGAATCAACGATAAGGCCAAGCAGCTGGGCGCGAGCCGGGTCGAGTTCGCGGAGCAGTTCGTCGATGCCGCGGGCAATGGTATCGACCTCCCGAACGCGCTCGCGAACATCGTTTGCGAGGCGGGTGGCCTCGTCGCTGTCGTCGGTGAACAGTGCGTCCATTCCGCCGTCGATGACGGTGACGACCTCGCTGTGAAGTGTATCAATTGCCGCGAGAACCTTGTCGGGAACTTCCTGTTCGATGTTGCGCGTCAGGTGAGCAATCTTGGTCGCGTGGTCGCCGATGCGTTCGAGTTGGCGGGCACTCGAATGATAGTCGAAACAGACCTCACGCGGCAGACCAAGCTCCTCGGTGGCTTTTGGGGTTCGGAGCGTGGCGCGGAAAATCCGCGAGACGACCATCCACAGGCGGTCGACGTCGTCGTCGCGCTGGATCACGTCGGCCGCAAGATCACGGTCGAGCTCGCGGAGTGCGAGCAGGGCGTCTTCAAGCATCGAGGAGGCAATGAGTCGCATCCGGGTGACCGCGTTGTGGATCGACAGCTCCGAGGAGTCGAGCAGGTCACGGATAACGATCTCGCCTTTGGTCTCTTCGAGGACTTCGAGACCAACCAGGCTCTGGGTGGCCTTGCGAATGCTGCGGCGTTGGCCGTTGGTGATCCGGCCGCTTTTGAGAACGATGATGTCGAAGCCGCTGACGTACATCGTTGTCACCGCCCGGATGAGCCGGGTACCCTCCAGATTGGTGATGTCGAGTGTTCCTTCGGTGTGTTCGTCGTTGCCCGCGGGGATCATAAACAGTGAGTCGTCTTCGGGGTAGAACTCCACGGTGCTACCTGCGCTGACATCATTGTCGTTGGCCCACGACTTGGGAATCGAGACCGTGTACGTCGAGCCGCCGGTCACCTGGACCTTCCGCGTCTCCATGGCTCCCAATCAGGGGAGTTTCGTGATAAAGCTATCCATATATGTATTTTTGTGGGATGCACGTAGGCACTCATAACAGCCTGAGACGTCGATTAAGGCGCGTTACAGATATTTATGGTCAATAATAATACCAATACAAACAGTCACATATATAGACCTATATAGCTATTATAGTAGCGTATTTAGGGTGGGTGCCCACAATATCACTATAATGTCTCAGGAGTGTTCCCGAGCAGACACGGCCGGCCTCAGCCGCCGCGGTCTGTTAACCGCCTGTGGGGCAACGATGGCGGGACTCTCGGGCTGTCTCGTTCGGGGAGAAACCACCGAATACGAAGGCGAGATCCGCGTCGACGGTTCGAACACCGTGTTGCCGCACGGCGCGGCGCTCGCCGAAGAGTTCCAGTGGCGCAACAACCGGGTGCGGATCCCGGTCAACGGGTCGGGAACGGGCGCGGGGTTTCAGCGGTTTGCGGTCGGCGAAACCCATATCCAAAACGCCAGCCGCGCGATCATGGACCACGAGCGCGAACTCGCCGAGGAAAACGGCGTCGAGTACGTCGAACTGGAAGCACTCTTGGACGGAATTGCGATCTACGCCAACCCCCAAAACGACTGGTGTGACTGTCTGACCGTCGACGAACTCAACGCAATCTGGCAGAGCGGCTCGGATGTCGAAACGTGGAGCGACGTCCGCGATGAGTGGCCCGACGAGGAGATTTCGCTCTACGGCCGTGACTCGTCGTCAGGCACCTTTGATTACTTTACCGAGGCGATCAACGGCGAACACGGCAACATTCGGTCGGACTACTCAGGAACACCGGATACGAACGTGATTGTCCGCGGCGTCCGCGGGAATCGTCACGCCCTGGGCTTTGGTGGCGCAGGCTACTACTACGAGAACCAAGACGATCTCAAACTGATCGCGGTCGACGACGGCGACGGCTGTATCAAACCCACCCGCGAGAGTATCGAAACCCGCAGCTACACGCCCTTGTCACGACCAATGTACGTGTATCTGAATCTCAACGAGATCGACCGCGCCGAATTCAGACAGTATGCTCGATTCTTTTTCGATCCGATCGACGATCGCGCAGACACGAGCGTCGTCGAGGAGGGCGAACAGCTCGCGTGGACGCAGTGGGCCGCCCGCAAGGTCGGTTTTTATGCAGTGCCCAACGAGACAGTCAGTGAGAGTAAAGCCGCTCTTGAGGCGGCCATCGAGGAGCGAACCTGATGGGCGCAATCGATCTCACAGGCGACAACCGACGCACTGACAAAGTCAATACGGCGGTCAGATGGGTGTTTTTCGGCTGTGCGTCGATCACGGTGTTGACGACGCTGGCGATTATGGGCGTGTTGGTCAACGGTGCGGTCAGCTTCTTTTTTGAGTCCTCGATCATCGAGCGACTCGCGGGCCAGCAGTGGTCCCAGGCAATCACGTTCCGAGAGTTCTTGTTCGGCACTGAGTGGTCGCCGATTATCCAGCCGCGGAGCTACGGCGTGCTGCCGCTGATCTGGGGAACGATGATGATCGTCGTCGGTTCGGCGGTCGTCGCCCTGCCGGTCGGCACCGCCACCGCGATCTATCTCTCGGAGTACGCCGACCAGCGAGTTCGGAAAGTAATCAAACCGACGCTCGAAATCCTGGCCGGCATTCCAACCATCGTCTACGGCTTTTTTGCGATTTCGTTTATTACGCCGCTGCTCCAGCAGGTTTTCCCCGATACGGGGACGTTCAACGCCGCCGCAGGGGCGATTGTTGTCGGCATCATGATCATCCCGATGGTGTCGTCGCTTTCGGAAGATGCGATGAGTGCGGTGCCTGACGAACTCCGCAATGCGGCCTATGGACTTGGCGCAACGAAGTACGAGGTGTCGACGCAGGTGGTTCTCCCTGCCTCCGTTTCGGGGATCACCGCCTCCTACATTCTTGCGATTTCGCGGGCTATCGGCGAGACGATGGCCGTCACGCTTGCGGCCGGGATGCAGCCAACAATGACGTTCAACCCCCTCACTGAGATCCAGACGATGACCGCCTACATGGTTCAGATCGGCACTGGCGACGTGAGCGTCGGCTCGGTCGGCTACCAGAGTCTGTTCGCGGTCGGGCTCACCCTCTTTGTGATGACGCTCGTGATGAACCTGCTGAGCCAAGTGGTCAAAGCCCGCTACCAGGAGGAGTACAAATGAGCACCGACAACCCGTTTGCCGGCCTCGAAGATGATGTCGACCGAAAACGTCGGATCGGTCGCGTGTTCGTCGCGATCTGCTTTGCCTCGACGCTGGTTGGGATCGTCGCGCTGGTCGCGCTTATCGCTGACGTGCTGTACGAGTCGTGGGGCTGGCTTTCAATCGAGTTTCTGACCTACCCACCGTCGCGGTTTGCCGAAAACTATCTGCCCGGCGGCCGCGGGGCGGGGATCTACCCCGCGCTTGTGGGCTCGATTTTCCTGATCGTCCTGACGGCGATCTTCACGATGTTCCTCGGGGTCGGCGCGGCGATCTACCTCGAAGAGTACGCGCCCGACACCCGCCTGACGGCCTTCATCGAGGCCAACATCGCCAATCTGGCCGGCGTACCCTCTATCGTCTACGGGCTGCTTGGACTGGCGATTTTTGTGCGGGCGATTGGATTCGGTTCGAGTCTCATCGCGGGGTCGCTCACGCTCACGCTCCTTATTTTGCCGATCGTTATCGTCTCCAGCCAGGAGGCGCTGGCGGCGGTTCCCGATACCCAGCGGCAGGCGGCCTACGGGATGGGCGCGACCCAGTGGGAAGTGATCCGGGATATCGTCTTGCCACGGGCGTTGCCCGGCATTATGACGGGGACGATTCTGTCGCTTTCGCGTGCAATCGGCGAAACGGCCCCGATTTTGATGGTCGGCGCGGCGACCTCGATGTTCACCGCCCCCTACAGCCTGACGGGTCCGTTCAGCGCGATGCCGATGCAGATTTTTGACTGGGCGCGACTGCCACAGGCGGAGTTCCAAAACGTCGCTGCCGCCGGGATTGTCGTGCTGCTGACCGTCTTGCTGCTCATGAACGCGGTGGCAATCTACATACGCAACCGGTACGATCCACGGTAGCAGGGCTATATATCTCTCCGTCGGATTCGGGTTGCTTTCTGTCAGCCTTTCATTCCTGACTGATCTCCGTTATTCTACCGTGTCCACCCGTGTATGACAGACTACTTAGTTTTTGGTTTGTTGTCCAGAGCATGACTCTCCACGGCATCCATTAACGACTCTAACCGGCATTTATGGCACGTAGATGCCTGTTTATGCCGTTTCGAGGAGCACGTATAGAGACTATATACTACTATAGTATCCTCTTGACTACTCGATATGTCTCTTAGCAGAGTACTTACGTGCAACTATGGTACGACCTGCTGATGAGCGAGCACTCATTCAACGAGACTGGCGGGAGACTCAATAGACGAACGTTCCTCGCTGGGGCCGGTGCTGCAAGCGCGCTGACGCTTGCGGGCTGTCTCGGCGGCAGCAACGGCGACGGACTGTCGGGCACCATTGACGCCTCTGGGTCGAACACGGTCGCACCGATCACCTCGTGGGCCGGCGAGAACTTCGCCGACGAGTACCCGAACGTCCTGGTCGACGTTGATCCACAGGGAACCGGCGCGGGCTTCCAGGAGTTCTGCCGACAGAACTCCGATGTCCAGAGTGCGAGCCGGCTGATCACAGACGAGGAGATCGAACTCTGCGAGAGCAACGATGTCAACTACGACCTCCTTGAGGTCGGCCTCGACGGGCTGGCGGTCGTCAAAAACTCCAATAACGACTGGGTCGACAACATCACGCTCGACGAACTCCGGCAGGTCTGGGAGTTCCAGTCGGACGTCGAGACCTGGAGCGACATCCGTTCGGAGTGGCCCGACCGCGACATCGCGCTGCACGCCCGCGACTCCGCTTCGGGAACCTTCGATTACTTTACTCGGGCGATCAACGGCGAGATCGGGAACATCCGCGACGACTACTCGGCGACCAGTCAGACCAACGAGATCATGGGTGCGGTCGCCGACAACGTCGACGGCTTCGGCTGGGGAGGAGTTGGCTACCTGCGAGCCATCGAGGACGAACAAGATATCGAGGCCGTGCCGGTCGAAAGCGACTCGACAGACGGCTTTTTCCTCCCACAGCGCGAGAACGTCGAAAGCGGCGATTACTCGCCGCTTGCCCGCCCGCTGTTTGCGTATTTCAACCTCGCGAGCCTCGAAGAACGGACGGACCTCCTCGGTTCGTTCGCCCGCTTCTACACGAACGGTGCTCAGGACTTCGCCCGCGACGAGGGCTTTTTCGCCGCGCCCGACGAGGTCACCGACGAGAATCACGACAAGATCGACAGCTGGCTCGACGAGATCGGCTCCAACCCGGACGAGCTCACCGTCCAACGATCCTAACGTCCGATGAATACACGCCACTGTAATCGTTCCCCAATGAACACACAGTACAGTAATCTTTCGACCCAATGAGTACCGAAACAGACGCACCCGAGATCACCGGCGGTGCCAGCGGTACCACGATGGACGACAGAGAGCAAAACCGCCGAGCACGTCGAGTGCTCTTTGGCTGTGCAGCAATCACAGTGGCGACGACGCTGGCGATTTTTTTCGTTCTGATCGACAACGCGGCGAGCTACTTTTTCGGTGCAAAAATCACCGAGATACTGCTCGGCGCTCCCATCGAACGCACGGTGACATTTACCGAGTTCTTCACCGGTACACGGTGGGCCCCTGACCACGCGACACCAGCCCACGGTGCGCTCCCCATCATCTTCGGGACGCTCGCGGTCACCGTCGGAGCGGCATTCATTTCGATTCCGATTGGAACCGCGACCGCGCTCTACCTCTCGGAGTATGCCTCGCCAGCCGTCCGCGGAAAGCTGAAACCAACGCTCGAAATCCTTGCGGGTATCCCGACGATCGTCTACGGCTACTTCGCGATCGCGTTTATCAATCCGGTGATTCTCGGGCCGATCGCCGACCGACTGTTCGGAATCAACATCGGCCGCTACAGCATGCTCTCGGGTATGCTTGTGGTCGGCATCATGACGATCCCGATGGTGTCGTCGATCAGCGAAGACGCCATGCAGGCCGTCCCAGACGACCTGCGGAACGGCGCGTACGCGCTGGGAGCAACAAAATACGATGTGTCGACAAACATCGTCGTTCCCGCCTCGCTGTCGGGTATTTTTGCCTCCTACATTCTGGCAGTCTCTCGAGCCATCGGTGAGACGATGGCGGTTACGCTGGCGGCCGGTTTCAATGCCAACATCACCGCCAATCCGTTTGACGAGATCATGACGATGACCGCCTACATGGTGTCGATGGCTCGCGGAACGAGCGCGGTCGGCACCGTCGAATACCAGTCGCTGTTCGCCGTCGGGCTGGTGTTGTTCGTCATGACGCTGGCAATGAATCTGCTCAACGACTGGTTCAAACGCCGCTACCAGGAGGAGTACCAATGAGTCTCGACACGCCTGATCGACTATCCGGCGAGAACGTTTTCGCCGAGATCGACCTGAGCCGCGAACACCTGAAAAACAGGCTGTTCCACGCTCTCATCTTCATCGCATCGATGTTTGGCGTTGTCATGCTCGCACTGTTGTTGCTCGATGTGGCCACCGACTTTTATGTCGGTATCACTGAGTTCAACATCGGGCTGGTCGACTTCGTTACGAATGACGGCTCTCGGCGACCCGAACGGGCTGGATTCAGAGGCGCGATCGTCGCCTCAATTATGCTGATGATCCTGACCGCCGCAATCTCGTTTTTCGTCGGCGTTGGCGCAGCGATCTATCTCGAAGAGTACGCCCCGGACAATCGGATCACCCGACTGATTCAGGCGAACCTCTCGAATCTCGCCGGTGTTCCCTCGATTGTCTACGGACTGTTGGCGTTGGCAGCCTTCGTCAACGGGATCGGGATGGGGCCGATTCTGCTGGCGGGTTCGCTGGCGCTCGGCTTGCTGGTGATGCCGATCATCATCGTCGCCTCTCAGGAGGCGATCCGGGCCGTTCCTGACAGCGTCCGAAACGGCTCGCTGGCGACCGGCGCGACCAAATGGCAGACGATCCGACGGGTCGTCCTGCCGGCAGCGATGCCCGGAATCCTGACCGGGACGATTCTCGCACTCGCCCGCGCAATTGGCGAGACCGCCCCGCTGCTAATGGTTGGCGCGCTGTTCGTCAACCGGTCGCCGGGCGGCCCCTTCGACCGCTTTAGCGGCATGCCGACCCAGATCTACGGCTGGGCTGCCGAACCAAGCCAGCACTTCATCCATCTGGCGGCGGTCGGAATCGTCGTGCTGCTCGGCTTCTTGCTGACGATGAACGCGGTTGCGATCTATCTGCGCAACAAGTACGAAACGGAGGTCTAACCATGGCAACACAACAGTCAGACTCACTCATCACGACCGAGGTATCGAGCAGCGAAACCGGCCGAGACAGCATGCCCGACAAAACGGTTCTCTCGACGGAGGATCTCAGCGTCTACTACGGCGACGAGCAGGCACTCGACAGCGTCGACATCGAGATTCCCGAACAAAAGGTAACCGCGATCATCGGCCCGTCGGGCTGCGGAAAATCCACCTTCCTCCGGTGTATCAACCGGATGAACGACCAGATCGATGTCTGCCGAGTCGACGGCAAACTCCTGTTTAGGGGCAAAAACGTCTACGACGACGACGTCGACCCAGTCGCCCTGCGTCGGACCGTTGGTCAAGTGTTCCAGAAACCGAATCCCTTCCCCAAATCGATCCGTGACAACGTCACCTATGGACTCGAAGTCCAGGGCAAATCCGCGACCGACGCGGATGTCGAGCGCGCGCTGAAAGGCGCGGCCCTCTGGGACGAGGTGAAGGATCAACTCGATTCGTCGGGGCTCGACCTTTCGGGCGGCCAACAGCAACGACTCTGTATCGCCCGTGCCATCGCGCCCGACCCCGAAGTGATTCTGATGGACGAACCGACAAGCGCGCTCGACCCGGTGGCGGCCTCGAAAATCGAGGATCTGATCGACGATCTCGCCGAGTCCTACACCGTCGTTATCGTCACCCACAACATGCAGCAGGCCGCCCGGATCTCCGACAAAACCGCGGTGTTTCTCACCGGTGGGAAGCTCGTCGAGTTCAACGATACACAAACCATCTTCGAAAACCCCGCTGACGACCGCGTCGAGGATTACATCACCGGAAAGTTCGGATAACCATGCCACGAAACGAGTACCAACGACAGCTCGAAGGGCTCCGGAAAGCCGTCGTCGAAATGAGCGACCTCGTCCTCGAACGCTACGACGACGCGCTCCGTGCACTAGAAACGAAAGACGAAACGCTCGCCCAAGCGGTGATCGAGGGAGACAGCGAAATCAACCAGCTGTATCTCGATCTCGAAAGCGACTGTATCGAAATCTTTGCGCTCCAACACCCCGTTGCGGGCGACCTTCGGTTCGTCGCCTCGACGTTCAAAATCATCACCGATCTCGAACGGATCGGCGATCTGGCGACAAACCTCGCCGAGTACGCGATACACGCTGAGTACAACCGGTATCCCGAGGTCGACATCGCCCACATCGGCACGGAGGCGGGCGCGATGGTCGCTGAGGCAGTCGCGGCGTACGAGGCCGACAATGCGGACGCCGCACGCGAGGTGGCCGCCCGCGACGACACGATCGATCGACTCTGTAGCGAGGCGAACGCGGTCGTTATTCGCGACCTGCTCGGAACCGAGTACGGCGATGAGAACACGGCGCTCGTCGGGGATGTCCAGCGGCTGTTTCTCACCGTCCGAGACCTCGAACGCGTCGGCGATCACGCGGTCAACATCTGTGCGCGAACCGTCTACATGGTCGACCACGACGACGAGTTGATCTACTGAGATGAGCCACAAGACAGCCGAGGAGATTGTTTTGTCGAACTCCCACGAACACCATCATAACTCAATGACATCCACAACCCGCGTTGGCTTCATCTGCGTGCAGAACGCCGGACGAAGTCAGATGGCGACCGCGTTTGCCGAACGCGAGCGAACCGACCGCGGTCTCGAAGAGACCGTCGAAATACTCACTGGCGGCACCGACCCGGCCGACAACGTACACGACATTGTCGTCGAAATCATGCGCGAGGAGGGATTTAATCTCGCCGAGCGAACACCGCGAGCGGTCACAACCGAGGAGCTGTCGAGCTGTGACGTGATTGCGACGATGGGCTGTTCGACCCTTGATCTCGGCGACGAGAACGAGCGCGTCGACATCCGCGACTGGGCGCTCGACGACCCTGATGGCGTCGAAAAACCCGAAGCCGTACGTATTCGTGACGAGATTGCGGCGAACGTTGCGGCCCTCTTCGACGAAATCGAGGCTGCGCGGTAGCGAACCGGGGACAGGCGGCTGCAACGTAACGGATTCCGCAACAGCTATTTGGCGGCGACCGAAGCGTCTAGTATAGTATGAGTGAGCCAGAACGGAGTGTCGAAAGCGCTGATGAGGCCGTCTCATCGCCCACACCTGGAACGGCTGTTGCCGCCCCAAGCGACCTCGAAACTGGCTCACGGCCCGCCGAACCGATCATCAAATCCCGCAAAATCAACGTTTTTTACGGCGAGGATCAGGCGCTTCGAGACATTACGATGGATATTCCCGAAAAACGCGTGACCGCGCTGATCGGCCCGTCAGGCTGTGGAAAATCCACGTTCCTGCGGTGTATCAACCGGATGAACGATCTGATTTCGAGCGCGCGGGTCGAGGGTGAGCTCTTCTTTTCGGATAAAAACGTCTATGACGCGGACGTCGACCCCGTTGCACTGCGCAGAAAAATCGGCATGGTGTTCCAACAACCAAACCCGTTTCCGAAATCCATCTACGACAACGTTGCGTACGGACTGAAAATACAGGGCTACGAGGGCGATCTCGACGAACGCGTCGAGGAGGCACTTCGCGGCGCGGCGTTGTGGGACGAAGTGAAGGATCAACTCGATTCGTCGGGGCTCGATCTCTCGGGTGGCCAACAACAGCGCCTCTGTATCGCCCGGGCAATCGCGCCCGACCCCGAAGTAATTCTGATGGACGAGCCTGCAAGCGCGCTCGACCCGGTGGCAACCTCCCAGATCGAGGATCTCATCGCCGACATCTCCGAGGAGTTCACCGTCGTCATCGTCACCCACAACATGCAGCAGGCCGCCCGAATTTCGGACAAAACGGCGGTGTTTCTCACGGGTGGCGAACTCGTCGAATTCAACGACACCGAAAAAATCTTCGAGAACCCATCCAACCAGCGTGTCGAAGATTACATTACCGGTAAGTTCGGCTGACTGTAACCGACTTTGTCGGTTCTTTCGGTCGTTACGCTGACGATATCACCTAAGACGTGCAATGACAGCCCGTATAAGAAATTCTTTTCAGCCGTCTCCTCGGATAGACAGGCATGCCCCGAAACGAATATCAATCAGAACTGGCCGCGCTTCGATCGGATGTCGTCTCGATGAGCGAGTTGGTTGCCGAACGCCTCGAAATGGCGCTCGACGCGCTCGACCGAACCGATGTGGCGCTCGCCCAACGCGTCATCACCGGTGATTCGGACGTCAATCAGCTGTATCTCGACCTCGAAAAGCGGTGTACCGACCTCATCGCGCTCCAACAGCCCGTTGCGGGCGATCTCCGGTTCATCGCAGCCTCGTTCAAAATCATCACTGATCTCGAACGGATCGCCGATCTCGCGACCAACCTCGGTGGCTACGCCAAACGCGCCGAAAACAACGTGTTTCCAAGCGTCGATATCCAGCGGCTCGGTGAAGAGACGCTCGACATGCTCTCGCTGGCGATGGAGGCGTACGATACCGAGAACCGAGAGCTGTGTTATGCCGTTGACGAGCGCGACGACGACCTCGACGCCCGCTGTGAGGTTGCCAGCGACACCGTTGTTCGTCAACTTATCGAGAGTGACCGTGCGGACGACGAAATCGAGGCGTTCATGACCGATGTCTCGCGGTTTTTGCTCACGATACGGGATCTCGAACGTGTTGGCGACCACGCGGTCAACATCGCCGCGCGGTCGCTGTACATGATCGAAAACAATGACGAACTGCTCTACTGAGGATCGCGCGTTGAAACCCCAATTCTCATCAATCACTCGGAAACGTGGCTTGCCTACTCAATGCTCGGCCTTCGACTCATGATCTGTCGCGCACGCCTACGTCATCGATAGTTCGTTCGTCTACCTGCTGTTGCTGTTCGGTCTCGGCACGTGGGGTGCGGGTCGACTGTTCGGCATTGACCGCGCGCTCGAAGAGACTGCACTCGTCACAAACAACCCGTGGCTGCGCTTGCTTCCCGGCTACGCGTCGCCATCGGGTCGAACACCCTCGTCGACGTCGCCCACTGCAGCCGCGGTTGTTTTTTCTGATGACGGCGACTTCGGCGGGACAACGCGTTGAATCCACGTGCCACGGCGGAAGAAGTAGACAACGAGCAGTGCCATCAGCACGTTCGCCAGCGCCTCGCCGTACCAGATACCCGTTGCGCCCCAGCCGAACGGCACCGCGAACGTCGCTGCCAGAACCGAACGGAACACGATGTAGCCGGTGAACGCAAGCACCATCGCCAGCCGGGTGCTGCCGCTGCCGCGAAAGCCGCCCTGAATCACGTAAAACACGCCGAGGAAGACGTAGCTAAACGCAATGATGCGGAGATACTCCGCACCGATGTCGACGACGACGGCCGCGCCGGTTCCGCTGATGAACAGATCAATGATCGAAGCGGCAAACAGGAAAACCAGCGCACCGAACACCGCAAAAAAGCCGATGACGATGGCGGCAGACACCCGAACGCCCCGTTTGGCCCGGTCGAGTTGTCCTGCGCCGAGATTCTGGCCGACGACGGTTTCGACGCCACGGGCCAGCCCGATCGCCGGCAGAATCACCATCGAGGTCACGCGGCTGCCGATGCCGTAGGCCGCGACCGCCTCCGAGCCAGCGATGGCGACGAGTGCGGTCAGAATCGTCACGCTCAGTGCGGAGGTGCTCACCTCGACGCTGGCTGGCGCGCCGATCGAGAAGATCTTGCGAACCGTCGTGCGCTCGGGGACGAAATCCGATCGCGAAAGCACGATGCCGACCCGCCCCGAGACGAGAAGCCACATACCGATTGCCGCACCGAGTCCACGCGAGAGAATCGTCGCTACCGCCGCTCCCTGGACGTCCAGCCCATCGAAGCCAGTCGCCGCGAACAGCGCCGCCTCAACCGACTGCAACCCGAACCACGCGAAAACGACGTTGTCCTGAAAGCCGAGAATGAAAAACGGGTCGATGACGACGTTGAGCCCGACACCGAACGCCATCAGATACAGCGGGGTTCGGCTGTCACCCCACCCTTGGAGCAGCGACTGAAACACAAAAAACCCGAAAATGAACGGAATCCCGAGAAACATCGTCCGGGTGTAGCTGAGCGCCATAGCGAACTCGGGGGTTCCCGGCACGGCACCGACGAGCTGCAACAGCTGTGGCGCACTCAGATAGCCGACTACCGACAGCAGAAGCGAGATGGCCGTCAACAGGGTGATCGTCTGGCCGGCAACATGACTCACGTTGTCGAGGCTGCCAGCACCCTTGTTCTGGGCAACCAACACGGTGCCAGCAATGGAAAACCCGATCGCGATGCTGATAATGAGAAACACGATCGCCCACGAGTACGAGAGCGCCGCGACCGCGGGGCCGCCGAGCCGACCCACCCAAAACGTGTCGGCAAGGTTGTAGCCGACCTGCAACAGGTTGGTCAGCACGATGGGAACCGACAGAATCACTAACGGTTTGACCAGCGCGCCGTCGGTGACGTTGACCGCGCGGTCGCGACCGGGCGTCCGACTCATTCGACCATCCCACTACGTACTGTGAGACCGGTTCGCTCGTCGGATGCGATGTCGGCGTCGACGGCCACTTGATTGCGTGGATTCGGCGGCAGAAACGTACTCTTGAACACCGTTGTGCCGATGTGCGTGGGCGTGAGATTGACGTCACCGTCAGTCGCCCACACGTGAGCGGTCGCACACAGGCGTCGCTCGTGGGAGGTCGACAACGAACTGAAACGAGGGCCACACGCCATGTGGTCAGTTGGGTGCTCAGTCACTTACGGGTTGTCTTCACTCTGTTCAGTCGAACAGCGCAAAGCAAAGCTCCGCTGGCTCAACTTCACTCCGCTCAGTCAAACAACGCAGAGCAAAGCTCCGCTGGCTCAACCTCACTCCGCTCAGTCGAACAACGCGGAGCAAAGCTCCGCTGGCTTGACGAGGCTC
>CAYWFO010000020.1:0-19049 GCA_964457485.1 uncultured Haloferacaceae archaeon
CGCGATCGACCAAGAGAGCCGACCGCGTTGCCGACGCGCTCGCACGTGTCGGTATGTTTTTCGACGTCGCGGTTTATCATTATCCCGCATGACTGGAATCCTCGACCACGTAATGTTGCGCGTTGAAGATCTCGACGAATCGCTCGACTGGTATCAGACCCACCTCAGGTACGAAGAGAAAGACCGCTACGAGGGCGACGGCTTCACCATCGTCTATCTCGGGCCCGAAGGGATGCATGAGGACGGCGCGCTGCTCGAACTCACCGCGAACCACGACGACTCGACGTACGAGATGGGTGACGCGTGGGGCCACATCGCGGTTCGCGTGCCCGACGGCGAACTCGAATCGCACTACCAACAGCTCATGGACGAGGGCGTCGACGACTACCGCGACCCCGAATCCTGCGGCGGCCGGTACGCGTTCGTGAAAGACCCCGACGGCCACGAGGTCGAAATCGTCCAGCGCGACTACGGCGCACTGTGGAGCCTCGATCACACGATGATCCGTGTCGAGGACGCTGACGAGGCGCTGGGCTTCTGGACGCGCAAGTTCGAGTACACAGAGCCTCGCAGCCGGTGGGAAGCCAGCTCCTTTGCCAACTACTTCATGGGTCCCGAGGACGCCCCACAGGAGGCGATGTGGCTCGAACTCACCTACAACTACGACGGCCGCAGCTACACGATGGGCGACGCCTGGGGCCATCTCTGTGTCCGCATCGACGACCTCCACGACGACTGGGAACAGCTCATGCTTCGCGAGGCCGACGACTACCGGGATCCGGCCGACTGCAACGATCTCTACGCGTTCACCCGCGATCCCGACGGTCACGAGATCGAACTGCTCGAACGCGACCCCGACGCCGACTCGTTGTTCCCGTTCTGAGCAGTCGGAACCGACGCCGACGTTTTATGCGGTTCTCAGCTGGCGAGACAGCCACTACAGTTTTTTATCGGGTGGTCGAAGGGAGGGTATGCAGCTGACCGTCTGTGGCTTCGGCGGCGCGGGCTCGCGGCTGGCCGACCGGCTGGTCGCCGAAAGCGAAACCGGCGGCGAACCGTTCGTCGTTGCGAGCGTCGCATTCGACACCGACCCGGCGACGCTCGCGGAACTCGAATGGATTCCAGCGCCACACCGCCACCACTACGGCGACGGGGTGCTCGGAACGCTCTCGGAAGACGATTTCGCCAGTGGCGAGTTCGCCCCCGGTGGCGGATCCGACGACAGCGCGGACGAGCACCTCAACGGCGGTGAGACTGCTGACGCTGCCGCGACAGCCGTCAACGACACGGCCGCCGACACTGTTGGCGATACCGGAGGGGCCGTCGACGATACCGGCGGCGATATGGATCGCCAGCAGGGAGCTGCGGCCGTCGAGTCGGCACACACGGCGCTCTCGCAGGCGCTCACTGACGCGATCTCGACGCAGGCCGACGGCGTGCTTTGTTGTGTTGGGCTCGCGGGGGCCACGGGGGCGACCGCAGTGCCGCCGCTGGTGAGCGAACTGCAGCGCGTCCACGACCTCCCGGTTTACTGTCTCGGGCTCCTGCCAGCCGAAACTGTTGAGGCCGACGGTGTCGCTTCCGACCGCGGTGGCGCTGGCCGTACCGATCGCCGTTCGACCGGTTCGGCCGCGTTCGACCCGAGCGGTGCCGAGCGCAATCGATCCGCCCCCGCTGGCCCACCGACGTGGGCGGTCAATACGGGGCGTGCACTCGAAGAACTGACCGTCGCGACCGACTCGGTGATTTTGTTCGACAACGCGCTGTGGATGCAATCCGACGAATCGATTCGTGACGACGACGTTCGGCGACGACTCAACGACGCGGTTGCCACCCGCGTGGCGGGCGTGTTCCGCGCCGGCGAAGTCGGCACCGACGACCGCATGGCCCAACAGGTCGTCGACGCCGCTGACCTCATGAATACGCTCGATGCTGGCGGCGTCGCAACCATCGGGTATGCAAGCCAGACGGTCGAAACAGGTGATCGCTCCCGGTTCGGTTTGGGACTGTTCACCACCGAGCAATCGGTTGAGGACACCGCCGCGATCAAGGCCGTCGAGACGACGGTCAGACGGGCGGCTCGTGGCAAACTCACCGTCGACATCGAGCGCGACTCGGTATCTCGCGGTTTGCTGGTCATCGGCGGCCCGCCCGAGTGGCTCAACAGACAGGCCGTTTCGCACGCCAGACGGTGGCTCACCGACGAAACCGCAACCGTGCAACTGCGTAGCGGTGACCGACCAGTGCCCGACGGCAACGCCGTTACGGCGGTCGTTTTGCTGACGGGCGTCGAGGAGTGCGACCGGGTCGACGCGATGCGGTCGGCGGCCGAGCAGGCGCGCCGCCTCTAACGGGCGGTGCTTGCCGTCTGCGATGGACTCGGTACGCCGTTCGTTGGCGATGAAATCTTCGTCCGGTAGTCCGTGGTGGAATCCTCACCCCGTTCACCGCCCGTGGTTCGATCATCGATCAGTCGTCGGCCGGGGTGTCCGCCGCCGGGATCGAACTGGGCCACAACAGCGCGCGCGGCGTGCGCGCACCGTTGTCCCAGCGCGCCCAGAGGAAGATAGTCGCCGGCAACACGAGAATCGCCGTGAGGTACGAGTAGAACACGCTGACGGCCAGCAGGAGTCCGAAATCACCGAGAATCGGCGAGATGGAGAGAATCAACGAGCCGGTACCGATCGAGGTCGTCAGCATGCTGCCGGTCAGCGCGCCGCCGGTTCCCCGGAGCGTCACGATCAGGCTCTCCTCGGCGTTTTTTCCGTCGGTGTACTCGTCGATAAACCGGTGGATGATGTGAACCGAGTAGGCGATGCCGACACCGATCGTGATCGAGAGAATCGTCGCCGTAATCGCGTTCAACGCCAGTCCGACCGCTCGCATCGTGGCGAGCAAAATCGCGACGGCAACGAGAATCGGGAACACGTTGACCACCCCCAACAGCGCTCGCCGAGCGAGAATCCAGTAGACGAGCACGAGAAACACCGCCGAAAGCGCCGCTGCCAGCATGAGGCTCTCGATGGCCGAATCAAAGATAATCTCCGTGACCGACTCGAAGACGATAATAAAGCCCGTCGCCGTTGCGGCGTACCGGAACTCGTCGGCGTACTCGCGCGAGTCCGCGGTTATCTCCTCTTGGCTTGCGTCGGCTTCGACGTCGAACTCGACACGGATTGCGCGCCGGTCATCGGTGAGGTACCGTTCGGCCTGTGGGCCGGCCTGCGAGGCCAGCAGTTCGTCGTAGATTCGGTCGAGGTTCCGGTCGGGAACGCCGTTGCCGCTGCGGTCGTTTCGCTCGACCAGCGCGGCGAACTCGGGGTCGCGTTCGGCGTGGTCGTCGATGATCGTGATGATGCTCGTTGTCGACGCGCGGCCGTCGGTTTGGATGTACGTATCGGGTGGGTCTTCGGTGGTTCGATGCACCGATTCGAGCGAATCCTCACGCTCGAACGGCCCCTGTATGTACATGGTTATCTGATCGTCCTGGCTGGCATCGAAGTTGTCCTCGACGAAGTTGATCGTCTCGGTGACGGTGTACTCGTTCGGGGCGAACGGTTCGGGCAGCGCCTCGATGTACGGTGGAACCTCTTCGGGCGGCAGGAAGTCCTGCTCGTCGAACGTGCGGTCGACGCCCTGGCCGTAGCCGACCGCGCCCGCCGAGACAACGAGAATTAACAGGACGACTAACACGGGCGCGCGTTTCGAGATGGTGACCGATTTGGGAAGGAGTCGACCGAGCACCGAGGCTTTCGTCGCCAACGGCTTCGTGCCGAACGACCGCACGCCGAACCGCTCGCGTTGACGATCGGTGAAAATCTTCGCGGCAGGCAGGAAGATGCCGAAAATGAGGAACGTAAAGAAGATGCCGGCGCTGGCGACCAGCCCGAAGTTCCGTGTCGGCGTCAGGTCGCTCGTCAGGTTGGCTCCGAAACCGAAAATCGTCGTCACCGTCACGATCGCAAACGCGACCGCGAGTTGGGTGTTGGCGTTCGTCATCGACTCTAGGGCGTCGTAGCCCTTTGCGCGTTCCTCGCGATACCGGTTCACGATGTGGATGCCAAAGTCGATGCCGACCGCGAGCAACAAAATCGGGACGGAAATCATCTGCTGGTCGAACGGAATGCCGGTATAGCCGAGAAAGCCGAACGTCCAGATGAGCGTCATCAACAGCGCAATCAGCCCCAACATGAGGTCGAACGGATCGCGGTAGGCGATGATGAGGAACAACAAGATGAGCCCGATCACGACCGGCATGACGATGGTCAGCGAGTCGCCCGTGACGTTCTGGGTTTCGGCGTTGGTGAGTCCCTCGCCGAGCACGCGAAACTCGCCGGACGAGCGGTCGGCGATCGACTGGATACCGAGTTGGACAGCCTCGGCATCATCGCCCTCGGGGGGGAACTCGTGTTGGATCGGCGTGATCGATGCGCTCGCGCTCGCTGATTCGGCATTGAAATCGTTCGACAGCGTCGCGGTGAACGCCGGGTTGTCGCTGTTTTCCCTGATTGCCGTGCGAATTTCGGAGTCGCTCGCGCGCTCGACCGCCCGCCGCTGTTTTTCCGGACTGTCGGCGCTCGGATCGATTGTTTGGGCGATAGTCACTGCGGGCCCGCGCGCCGAGTCGACACGGAGCTCCGCCCGTTCGTCCGCCCGTTCGAGGATCGCGAGATTACGGACGAGTTCCTCCCGCGTCAGGACGTCACTGCCGCTGTGAATCAGCGAGGTTTGGGCGGTCGAACTGCTGAACGGCGATTGAAACTCGTCGTTGATGCGTTCGAACGCATCGAGCGCCTCGATGTCGTCGGTGAACGCCTCCGTTTCGTCCTCCTCGCCCGAAATCATGCCGACGCCGCCGCTAAACAGTGCGGTCACCAACAAAAAAGCCAGAATAACCGCGACTGGGCGCTTGAGAATAACGCCGTTGAGCACATCGAGAGCCGGTTCGAGATCGATCCCACCGCGGGCCATCTAGTCGCTCCGAAGCAACTCGCCGTCACCCGATTTCCGCCGCCAGAGGAACACACCTGCCGCACCGACGACGACGAGTCCGATCAGCAACGGAATCGTGGGCAGGCCGCTGTCGTCGGCCTCGGTGACATCGATGGCAACCCGCGAGCTTTCCGAAAGCTTGCTGCGGCCGCGCTCATCGTCATAGCGGAAGTCGACCGAGACGGGGTAGGTTTTTGCGGTCGCACCGCTTGCGGCGCTCAGCCCGAAGACGACGGTTTCGGACTCGCCGGGTTCGAGTGATTCGATGAACGCCTCGTCTTCGTCGCTGTCGAGCGGATCGTTGGTGAACAGTTTCGCTTCGACGTCGGTGACCGTCGAGCCGCGGTTGTTTGTCACCTCGAACGTCAGCGTCTGTGTCGAACCCGCCGCAATCGAGCGGTTCACCGCCTCGATGATGAACTCGTCGCGTTTTTCGCCGATCTCAACGAGAAACTCCGGATCCTCGTCGGCCGCACGGATGCCGTTTTCGTCGCGGAACGTCACCGGCAGGTCAAACCGTTTGTCGACGGCACGAGCCTCCGAGCCGACCTCGACGGGAATCGAGAACTCGCGTGACTCGCCGGCGGGCACGTCGCCAACGGCAACGTCGGTTTCGAGCGCGATGATGTTCTGACTTTCGGGGATGAAGTCGACCTGTGCGTTGGTGGCGTCCTCGCCGCCGACGTTGGTGAGATTACCGGTAATCTCGCCCTCCTCGCCAACGCGGAGGGTGCTGTCGACATCGGTCACGCGGAACCGGGCGCTGTCGTCGATTTCGATTTCAACGGTCTCGGTGACCGTTCGCGACCGCTGGCGTTGGTCGTTGACGATGCCGGGTTGGGTGATCACACGGCTGGTGTGGTCGTAGCTGAGTTCAACGTCGATCTCGTAGACGCCGGGCTCGGCGTCATTGGGAACCTCGACGGCGAAACTCGCCTCGCGTGGCGTGTTTTCGTCGATTGTGCCGAGCGACTGGGCGTTGGTGTTCACCTCGAGTGGTGCGTCATCATCGTCGACGTCGACGACGACGCTTCTAGCGGTCGTGACGCGTTCGCGCTGGGCCTCCTGACCGCGGTCGAGCTGGCCTTCATTGTCGAGCTGAATCGTCAGTTCGTCGGTGGTGCTGGGTGTAAACGTGTTGTCGGGCACGTACAACTGGAGGTCGGGCGAGCCCTCGGCGAACTGCGTTTGGCGTTCTTGCTGCTGAGCGATTCCAACGCCGGCGGTCACAGCCACGAGCGCGAGCAGTAAACAGAGCGTGAGACCGACTCCGAGGTGTCGAGCCGTTGGTTTCATCGCGACCACCACACTGTTTCGACCGACACCGTCACGCGTGACAGACACGCAAGGCGACAAGAGGAGATGAACGACATCCAAGCGAACGAATGCATATCATCACACTATTGATCCACCCTAAAGCCCGTTCCGAAATGTGCAATCCGTTTAGTGCGGTTTATCCAGCTCGAAACCGGGTGTTTCCGCGTTCGACACGATGGCACACCACTCAGCGGGCGACGAACTCCACGAGCACGCCGCCGGTCGAGCCGGGATGCAAAAACGCGACCTCGTGGCCCCATGCGCCGGGCCGTGGCTCGCTATCGACGAGGTCGACACCGACATCACGCGCGGCTTCGAGTGCCCCCTCGATGTCGTCGGTTGCGATGGCAAGATGATGCAGTCCCGGGCCGTACTCGTCGAGATACTGCGCAATAACGCCGCCATCGCGGGGCTCCAACAGTTCGATGTAGCCGTTTTCGAGTTCGAGAAACACGATTGTCATATCGTCGAACCGTTGTTCGTGGGCGATCGTCGCGTCGAACAGCGCACCGAACCGTTCGACGAGCGCATCGCAGTCGTCGGTCGCAACGCCGGCGTGATGAAACTCCATGGGCAACGCACGTTCGATATCGACTTAAAACGGATTCATGAGTGAAACATCGACTTTCCCTCCGCCGACCGACAGCCGGGATGCAAACGGGCGAGATGCCGACTCAGACGCCCGGCTGATACTCGCCGAACGCGTCGCGAAACACGTCGCAGATCTCTTGGACCGTCGCGTAGGCCTTGACGGCCTCGATCACCGGGGGTAACACGTTGTCGTCGCCCGCAGCGGCCGCCCTGACCGTGTCGAGTGCGTCGCTAACCCGCTCCTCGTCGCGGTCGGTCTTCACCTTTTCGAGCCGCTCGATCTGGCGTTGTTCGTCGCGCTCGTCGGCCGATTCGAGCTCCATCTCGGGCTCCTCGTCGACCTCGAAGGCGTTGACGCCGACGATGATTCGCTCGCCGGTTTCGATCTCCTGTTGGCGCTCGAAGGCGACGTCCTGAATCTGCCGTTGAATGTAGCCCGCCTCCACCGCCCGCAACATCCCGCCGCGCTCGTCGATTTCGTCGATGATTTCGCGGGCCTCACGTTCGATGTCGTCAGTGAGCGATTCGACGTAGTAGCTGCCCGCAAGCGGGTCAACCGTGTCGGCGACGCCCGACTCGTGGGCGAGAATCTGTTGGGTTCGCAGCGCGGTGCGAACTGATTGTTCGGTCGGCAACGACAAGGCCTCGTCCTTGCCGTTGGTGTGGAGACTCTGTGTACCGCCGAGCACCGCCGCGAGCGCCTGATAGCCCACCCGAACGACGTTGTTCTCGATCTGTTGGGCGGTGAGCGTTGAGCCGCCGGTCTGGGCGTGGAATTTGAGTTGTTTTGACTCCGGGTCGCTCGCGCCGAAGCGCTCGTCCATGATCGTCGCCCAGAGTCGCCGCGCCGCACGGAACTTCGCGGCCTCCTCGAAAATGTTGTTGTGCGCATTAAAGAAGAACGATAGCTGGGGGGCGAACGCGTCGACGGCCTGGCCCGCGGCGATGGCGGTTTCGACGTACTCGATCCCGTTGGCGAGCGTAAACGCGATCTCTTGGGCCGCCGTCGACCCGGCCTCGCGGATGTGATAACCCGAAATCGAGATCGTGTTGAAGTTCGGAATCTCGCTGGCCGAAAACGCGAACGTGTCCGTGATGAGCCGCATCGAGGGCTCGGGCGGGTAAATAAACAGATTTCGCGCAATGTACTCCTTCATGATATCGTTCTGGATGGTGCCCCGAAGCGCCGTGCGATCGACGCCCTGTTTGTCGCCGATCGCCACGTACATCGCGAGTAACACGACCGCGGGCGCGTTGATCGTCATGCTCGTCGAGACCTCATCGAGCGGGATTCCCTCAAACACGGTCTCGAAATCCGCGAGCGAGTCGATCGCAACGCCCGCCTTGCCGACCTCGCCGGCAGCCATTGCGGCGTCCGAATCGTAGCCCATCTGGGTCGGCAGATCGAACGCCATCGAGAGCCCCGACGACCCCTCGTCGATGAGATACGAAAACCGCTCGTTGGTCTCGCGGGCGGTTCCCATTCCCGCGTACTGCCGCATCGTCCAGAGTCGCCCGCGGTACATCGTGGGGTACACTCCCCGCGTGTAGGGCTCCTCGCCGGGAAATCCGATGTCGTGAACGTAGTCGAGCGAGTCGACATCGCTCGGCGTGTAGAGCCGGTCGACCGACTGGCCGCCGGTGTCGGTCGTAAACGTCTCGCTGCGCTCGCCGAAGCGATCCAGCGTCGGCGACAGCGTTTCGGCCTCCCACGTGGCGGTCGCCTCGCGAATCGTTGCGAGGTCGTCGTCGTCGAACATTACACACAGAGAGGGACTGGGGACGGTTAAAACGCGGTGGCTACCGGGCGCGTCGGTATGTATCGGGACGCTTCGCCACGCTTTTGCTGGCTCCACGAGAAGAACCGATTATGTTTGGAGGCGGCGGTATGAACCCACGGAAGATGCAACAGATGATGAAACAGATGGGGATCGATGTCACCGAGATCGACGCCGAGTCGGTCACCATCACCACGACCGATGGCGAGGCGCTCGTTTTCGACGCCCCCGAGGTTACCCGGATGGATGCCCAAGGTACCCAGACCTACCAGATCGTTGGCGAGCCCGAAACCCAGGCCGCCAGCGCGGGTGCAGTCGGCGCGGGCGAGACGGACGATGCGGCCGACGACACGGTCGACGACGGAATTCCCGAAGACGACATCACACTCGTCGCCTCGCAGGCCGGCGTCAGCGCGAGCGACGCGCGCGAGGCGCTCGAAGCCGAAAACGGCGATCTCGCCGCAGCAATTTCGCGCCTCGAGTGATTCTCCTTGTTCAGGGCGATCGCGAGTACGTACGCGAGCGGGGTGCGGAGCTTCACACCGACCTGGGCATACTGACCGTTCCCGAGGACGTTGCGCCCGGCGACGAACTCGAAACGCACATCGGTGAGACGTTCGTCGTCCGCGAGTTGCGCGGCCCCGATCTGTTCGCTCATCTCGACCGAACCGGCGCACCGATGATGCCCCGCGACATCGGGCTGCTCATCGGTCACACTGGTGCGGCCAGCGGCGATCGCGTCCTCGATGCGGGCACCGGAACGGGCGTGCTGTCGGCGTATCTCGGCCGGCTCGGTGCCGACGTGCTGAGCTACGAACGCTCGGCGGAGTTCGCCGAGGTCGCCCGCGAGAATATGCGGATCGCGGGCGTCGCCGACCGCGTCGAGATCCGAACGGGCGACATCACCGACGATCTTGAGGAGCTTTCGGCCGACGAACCAGTCGACATCCTGACGCTCGACACCGAGGACGCCCCAACAGTCGTCGAACGTGCGGGCGACCTGCTAGTTCCCGGCGGCTTTCTCGCAGGCTACTCGCCGTTCATTGAGAACGCCCGGTCGATCACTGGAGCCGCCGAGACTGCCGGGCTCACCGGCGTTGAGACCGTCGAGACGATCCAGCGGGAGATGAGCTTCGACGAGAGGGGCAGCCGGCCGTCGACAAAGGGCGTCGGCCACACGGGGTACCTGGTCTTTGCGCGACGCTGACCGTCGGAAACACTATTATTCTGCCAGCCATATGGGTAAATACAATGTCTACAGATGACTCCCAGATCGAGGAGACGCAGACGTGGCCCGAACTGGCGATCGGCCTCTATGAACGACTGACCGGCCGCGGCGCGGAAATTGCCTACGAGTTCGAGGAGATGTCGGTCGACGTGCCCGACCGCGTTGGCGAGGACGCCGAACACGCTCGCTGGCGGCTTGACGGCACGCTCACGATCCGAACGAGCGAAGCCGAGGAGTAACCCCGAGCGGTGAGCGATTCCCCGAAACGAACCCTCGTCGTCGGCGCGGAGCTGACGCTCGAAACCGACGACGCGCGGATCGATATCCACACGAGCGACGGCACGCTCTATGTCGACTGCGACACGGTTGAGGCACTCCTCGCGGCGTACCGGCTCCGTGAGTCGCTTTCGCAGACGAGTGCCCGATGGATTTCGGCGGGCGAGACGACGCTTGCCGACAGTCAACTCGCGGTTTCGGTTCCGGTCGTCGTTCGCATCGACGGCGTGCGTGTTGGGCGCTACACTCCGCGTGGCTCAGTTGGGCTTCTCGGACGTCTCCTCGGCGGCCTTCCCGTTCGGAGCAGCCCGCTCGGTGCCCTCCGCATCGCCCTCAGACGGCTTCGGTCGTCGTTCACTGCTCGTCAGTGAGAAATGAACGCGTTCCTGCCGCCGCTACGGCCCACTCCGCGATGAGTGAGGATCCCGATTCCGCGCCGATGTCAGCCGAGTCGCCATCGACAGAGTCGACAGTGCCCGACTCGTCGTCACCCGAGTCGACGCCGACTGAGCCGATAGCGATTACGGGCGCGACGGATCTGGATGCGCTGTGTGAGTCTCATCACACCGTTCTCGTCGCATTCACTGCCGAGTGGTGTGGGCCGTGTCAGGGGATGAAGCCCGCACTCAACGCGCTCGCCCGTGAGACAGAAACCGTTGTCGTGACTGCCGATGTCGACGAATGCGAACCGCTTGCGTCCGACCATGCGATCCGGCAGCTACCGACACAACTCGTGTTCGTGGACGGCGAACTAGCCGAGCAACTCGTTGGTTCGCAGACGGAAACACGACTCCGGCGAACGATTACGTCAGTTCGAAACTAATCGCTGGTCGCCGGGGCCGGTGCTTACGACGAAATCGCGTCGGCCAGTTTTTCGATCGGATGCGGCGGCGTGCCGTACTGCTTTTCGTAGTCTTTGAGCTGTGAGCGACACGAGGTGCCGGGCGCGACGACCTCGGTCGCCGGCGACTCCTCGACCGCGTCGAACAGCATGCTGGCGATGGCCTGGCTCATCGAGTAGTGTTCGGCCTCGTAGCCGAACGAGCCGGCCATCCCACAGCAAGTGGTGTCGAGCACGTCGACCGCGTAGCCCGCCCGGCGCAACACGCCGACAGCGTGGTGGTCGCGGCTCGCAGCGGTCTGATGGCAGTGGCCGTGGTAGGCCAGTTCGTCGGACGCCTCTGTGTCGAGTGCCGAATCGAGCCGGAACGTGTCGAGATACTCCATCACGCTGTAGGTGTTTTCGGCGACCAACTCGACATCGGGACCGGATAGCAAGTCGAGGTAGTCATCTTGATACATCACCGCGTCGCTGGGCTCGACGCTGATCACGTCGAAGCCGGCCTCGATTCGCGGCGCAAGCGCCTCGACGTTGTCCTCAGCGGTCGCCCGCGAGCGGTCGACCAGACTTTTCGAGTGCGCTGGCCGGCCGCTGTCGGTCACCTCGTCGGGAATCTCGACGTAGACGCCGGCGGCTTCGAGTGCGCGCACGGCAGCCTTGCCGACCGCCGGCTGGGTGTAGTTGGTGTAGGGATCCGCAATCAGCAACGCCTTGCGCTCGGCGTCGCTTTCGCTGACCGCGGGCGTTCGCGCGGCGTCCCACTTCTGGAGGGTGTTGCGGGTGAACGACGGCAGGTCGCGCTCGCGGGCGATGCCGAGCGTTTTTTCCATCACCACGCCGCTGCCTGGAATCTTCGCTGGCAGATTCGAGACGGGCGCGAACGTGCTACCGAGACTGTAGAGCGTTTCGACGTTCGCAAACAGTTTGTCGCGAAACGGCACGCCGTGGCGCTGGTGGTGTTCGTGTTTCACCTCGGTTTTGAGCTTCGCGAGGTCGACGCCGCTGGGGCAGTCGCGCTTGCAGCCCTTACAGCCGATACAGAGGTCAAGCACCTCGTGGACGAACTCGTCGTCGAACATATCGTCGGGCAGGTCGCCGCTCATCGAGCGCCGGAGCATGTTGGCTCGCCCGCGCGTCGAGGTGATCTCCTCGTTTTCGGTCGCCCGGTAGGTCGGACACATGATCGAGCCGGTCGTGTCCTGGTGGCCCTCGCAGCCCGCACAGCCGTGACACAGTTCGGCCATTCCCTGAAACCCGTTTTCGTTGTTCCAGTTGAGCGCCGGCTCGAAGCCCGCCTCGAACCGGTAGTTGCGGTCGTACCGGAGGTTTTCGGTCGGGTCGAAGTCGCCACAGACGTTGCCGGGATTCAACAGTCCCTGTGGGTCGAACGCGCGTTTGAGCGCCTGAAACGACGCCCACAGCTCGTCGCCGTACAGCTTGCGGTTCCACGTGGTTCGCGCGCGGCCGTCGCCGTGTTCGCCCGAGACCGAGCCGCCGTACTCGATGACGAGGTCGGTGATAGCGTCCGAAATTTCGAGCATCGTCTGGACGCCGTCTTCGGATTTGAGGTTCAGCAGTGGTCGAATGTGCAGCACACCTGGCCCCGCATGCGCGTAGTACGACGCGAACGTGTCGTGTTCGTCGAACAGTTCCTGGATGTCGGCCACGTACTCCGGGAGGTTTTCGGCGGGCACGGCGGTGTCCTCGACGAACGGCCAGTGTTTGTCGTCGCCCGTTCGCGACAGCAGAATCGGCAGGCCGGCCTTTCGCATCTTCCAGAACTTGGCCTGGCGGTCGTCGTCGTAGGCCTCCAGCGCGTCGGTCGCGTTGATCGCCTCGTCAGTCGACGTCGCCTCGCCGGCGTCGACCTCGGGATCATAGCTCGGCAGCCGGTCGGCCAGCAGGTTTGCGACCTTCTGTTTGCCGTCGTCGACGTCTTCGGCGTAGAACTCGACCAGTAGCGTCGAGTCGGTTCCTTCGGGGAGAATGTCGACGACCGGCGCGAACTCGGCGGTGTCGCGAGCGAGGTCGAGCAACACGTCGTCCATCACCTCGACCGCGGCGGGGTCGTGTTCGAGAATCGGAGCGACATCGCGCATTGCCGCGAGCACGTCGTCGTAGGTGAGCAACACGACCGACGTTTCGTTCGGCACGGGTTCGAGCGAGACGGTCGCCTTCGTGACAATTCCGAGCGTGCCTTCGCTGCCAGCGAGCAGGCGGCCGACGTTGACCTCGCCGCGCTCGTCGGCATCCTCGAGCAACTTGTCGAAGTTGTACCCCGAGACGTTGCGCATCAGATCGGGGTATTTGGCCTCGATTTCCTCGCGTTTGTTCCGCAGCACGTCGGAGACGACGCGGTACACCTGGGCTTTGATTCCCGTTTCGGGATCGTCGGGGTCGACATCGGCCGCGCGCTCGTGGAGTTCCTCGGTTGGCATCCAGTCGAACGTCGTCACCGAGCCATCTGCGAGGACGACCTCGACCTCCTCGAGATAGCCGTCGGCCTTCTCGTACTTCAACGAGTGTGCACCTGTGGTGTTGTTTCCGATACAGCCGCCGAGCACGCTCTTGTCGCCCCACGCGGGGTCTGGTGCGTACTTCAGGTCGTGTTCGGCGAGACGGTTGTTGAGTCGACCGAGCGTAATCCCCGGTTGGGCGGTCACCGTTGCCGCCTCGGGGTCGACGTCGAGAATCGAATTGAACCGCTTTTTGAAGTCGAGCACGACCGCTTTGTTGACTGTCTGGCCGGCGAGGCTGGTTCCCCCACCGCGGGGCAACACAGGAATCTCGTTCTCGGCGCAGTAGCGCATGACGCTCTGCACATCGCTCGTTGATTCGGGAACGACAACGCCAATTGGGAGTTGGTGGTAGGCACTGGCGTCAGTCGCAAACAGGTTTCGAGTGTAGCTGTCAAAGCGAACGCTCCCCTCGACGAGCGCTTCGAGGTCGGCAACGAGTTCTGGATCCTCGACGTGGTCGCTTTGGTGGTCGTAGTTCGCACGCGGATCGGCGGCCGGATCGGCCGGTGGTGTTTGTGTGGTCTTGCTCATGTGTTGGCTGGTAGCATACTGTTAGAATTGTGTATCAATGAATGTTACAGTTCGTGTGGGTTCCCCGACAGCTAGAACACCGTCGGGAACACCACGTACACCGCGAGTGTCGTGAGGATTCCACCGCCGACAAGGTAGTAGACGAGTGGAATGAGATTCAACCGAATCACGCGGCCGGTCGCGCCGACCATTCCGACGGTCGCCAGCGCGGCAATCACGTTGTGGATGGCGACGATGTTACCGATCGCCGCGCCGATCGACTGGCTGGCGACGAGAATCATCGTCGGCATTCCAAGCGCCTGGCCGACCTCGAACTGGAAGGCGGTGAAGGTGATGTTGCTGACCGTGATCGACCCGGCAACGAACGCGCCCACCATCCCGACCGTCGGTGCGACCATCGGATAGGCCGCGCCGAACGTCGCGGCGGTGCCGTCAGCGAGGACGACGATCATACTCCCGTCAACGAGCGCACCGGCGTGCACGTCCGTATTCAACATGATCTCGACCATCGCGATGACGAAAAACAACACGATGGTCGGTGAGACGATCTTGCTGCCGGCTTCCTTCCATGCGTCCGCGACCGAGCCGCGATCCATCCCAAACAGGGGAATCGCAGCGAGTGCGCTCACGAGGAGCCACGTGCCGGGAACGTAGGCCCACCGAATGCCGCCCTCGAGCCCGGTGCCGAAGACGTCCCAGCCGATCGCCAAAATCGGCCCCTGCTGAAGGAACGCCGCAACCGGTTCGATCATGCGAGTCGCGATCAGCAGGACGGCGAGCACGATGTACGGCGACCACGCTCGCAGCAGACTCATCGACGGGCCCGAATCAACAGCGGTCTCACCGCCGGTTCCGGCTTCGGATTTGGCTTCTTCTCCGCCGGGTTCAATCGAGCCGACCCAGTGATCCGGCCACTCTTCGCGCGGTGGGAACTCCCAGTCGTCCGTTGGTTCGAGGTAGCCTGCTTTGAGCAGGCCGACGACGAGTGTCCCGCCGATCATCGCTGCGAACAACGAGGGAAGTTCGGGGCCGATGAGATACGCCGAAGCCACGTACGGAACGGCGAACGCAATACCCGAAACCAACGCCAGCGGCACGACGCTTTTGACGGGCGCGAGCGATCGCTCCCCGCCGAAGAAGTAGACGACCATCCCGACCGCAACCAGCGGCATCAGAATGCCCAAAATGCCATTGAACAGCGCGGCATATACTGCGGCCTCGGCCGAATACCCGGCGACGGTGAGGCCGGTGCCGTCGAAAATTTCCTGTTCGACCGCGCCCAACGGCTGCTGGTAGCCGACGATAATCGGCGTTCCAACTGCCCCGAACACGGTCGCGATGGCATGACCAATCAGCGCGGCGATCACGGCGGCCAACGCCGGGAAGCCGAGTGCGAGTAACAGCGGCGCGACGACCGCGGCGGGCGTCCCGAAGCCGGCGACACCCTCCATGAACGTCGCCAGAAAGAAGGCCAGCAGGATGATCTGCACGCGCCGGTCGTCGCTGATCGTCGCAAACCCGGTATTGATTCGGTCGACCGCCCCAGAGCGCATCAGCGTATACAGCAACACGAGCGCGCCGAAGACGATCCAGATGATTTCGATGGCGGCCATCACGCCCGTAATGCTGGCCGCGGCAACGAATTCGAGCGGCATTCCCCAGACGGTGAACGCGATGATCGCGGCGGCGGCCCACGCAATCGGCATGACACGTGTTGCCGACCAGAGCGCACCGATCAAGAGAACGGCGACGATCAACAGCGGTGTGAGTGCGAGTAGTGTCTCAAACATCGCGTCCTCCGTTGGATGAGTTACGACAGCGATCCACCGAAACGTGTGTCACACAAGAACGCGCCATGCCCGGAATTTTACACACTACATCCTATCCGTTTGGATTCCGGATGTTTTTTCAGGTAGTTTCGGTCGCTTTGCATCGCGACACATCGCTCTCACGTAGAGAGTTGGCCTAACAGCAGTTGAACGCACTGTTTCCAGTTTGGGTGGAACCACGAACCGCCTCGTCAAAGTTGATGATGCTCCGCACGCACGAACGCAACACAAGTCTGATACCGGTCGGTCTGTTTACCACAGGGTTTTATGCTCTTTTCCTCGGTCGGTTTCACGGCAAACGGTGTCGGCCTACCGCCAGCCAAACCGTCGACCACGAATAACCCGCACCGTGACGAAGCCGAGCACCACCATCGATACAAAAACGATCAGGGTTCCGCCGTCGGGAAATATCTCGGTCACAACGAGACCGGCCCCGACGACTAGGCCGATAACCGTCACCACAAAAAGCTCGAAATTGGAGACCTCTGCCATAGCACTTCGCTCACCGGCGAGGCGAAAAGTCGTTTCGGTTGGACAGCGTGACGACCCGGGCGATCGAGCGGCGCGGCTTACCCAACAGATCGGCGGCGACATCTACCCGACAGCGACCCACTCGCCCCGCTCGTCGGCGCGCTCGATGGCATCGAGCACGACCTGCACCTCGTAGGCGTCCTCGAACGAGGGCGAAAACTCGGTGTCGTCGGCGACCGCCGAGAGGAACTCGTAATTTTCGTGGACGAACGTGTGTTCCCACCCGATTACGTGGCCCGGCGGCCACCAGTGGTCGACGTAGGGGTCGGTTTCGTCTGTCACCAACACGGTCTCGTAGCCGCGGCTGTCGCCGGTCAGCACCTCGAGTTCGTTGAGTCGTTCGAGCGAGAACCGCAGGCTCCCTTCGGAACCGTGGATCTCGATCGTGTGGTCGTTTTTGTGGCCGGTGGCGAACCGAGAGGCCTCGAACGTGCCGACTGCGCCGTTTTCGAACGTTGCCTGCGCCGTGTAGGCGTCGTCGACGGTGACCGGACGGTACTCCTCGACTTCGCCGTTTTCGCCATAGACCGGCCGTTCGTCGACGAACGTCTGGAGGTGGCCGGAGACGCGTTCGATGTCGCCGGCCGCCTCGCCGACGAGAAACCGTGCGAGGTCGATGCTGTGTGCGCCGAGGTCGCCGAGCGTGCCCGAGCCGGCGAGGTCGGCGTCCATCCGCCAGGCCCACGGCGCGTCGGGGTCGACCAGCCAGTCTTGGAGATACCGGCCGCGAACCTGTCGAATCTCGCCGAGGTCGCCCTCCTCGATCAGGTTTTTGGCGTACTGAATCGCGGGCACAAAGCGGTAGTTGAACGCACAAGCCGCGGGGACGTCGGCAGCGGCGGCCGCATCGCGCATGGCGTCCGCCTCATCGAGCGTCGGCGCGAGCGGCTTTTCGCAGAGTACGGGTGTGCCGGCGTTGAGCGCCGCAATCGAGGGCTCGGCGTGGAGGTGGTTCGGGCCGAGATTGTAGAATACGTCGACGTCGTCGACGACGGCCTCCCAGTCGGTGGCGGTGTGAGTAAAGCCGAAGCGGTCGGCGGCGTCGGCGAGCGCCGTCTCGTCGCGGCCGATCAGCGTGTGACGCTCGACATCGGGGGCGTCGGGAAAGAACATCGGCAGGCGCGCCAGCGCGTTCGAGTGAGCTTTACCCATAAACCGGTAGCCGAGAACGCCGACTGTGAGAGTCATAAAAAATCGTTTCACACCAACGTAGTTAGCCGTTTCCGTCTCTGCGCTCGATCGGTATTGGAGACGGATCGCGTGGTTGAGTTACTACTCATCGCCAACGAGCTACTCGTCGCCAACGGATCAGGAGGCCGGACGGTGATCGCTCCACTCGGCCGCGAGGCCGGACGGTGATTGCTCCACCCGGCCGCGGGGTCGACGGTGATCGCTCCACTCGGCCGCGGGGTCGACGGTGATTCGCTCCGCCCGGCCGCGGGGCCGACCCGCAGACCGCGTCGGCTACTCCGCCCAGTAGGCCTCGCCGGGTTCGGTCGTAAACAGTGCCCGCGAGAGCACGTCAATCGCCTTTTCGAGCCCCTCCGTCGAGGAGGTGAGCGAATCTTCGTGTTCGATCGAGAGCGCGCCCTCGTAGCCAACCATCCGAAGTGTCGAGACGAGATCCTTCCAGTGGGCCTCGTCGTGGCCGTAGCCGATCGACCGGAACAGCCACGAGCGGTTCGGCTCGTCGGTGTAGTCGGTCGTGTCCAACACGCCCTTTTCGCGTGCCTGTGACTCGTAAATCTTGGTGTCCTTGGCGTGAACGTGATGAATTGCGTCGCGTTCGCCGAGCAGCCGAATCGCCTCGATGACATCGATTCCCTGCCAGTAGAGGTGTGAGGGATCGAAGTTCGCGCCGATTCGTTTGTTCGTTGCTTTGCGGAGTTTGAGCAGGCCGTGCGGTTCGTAGACGAACATGTTGGGATGCATTTCGATGGCGATGTCGACGCCGTGGTCGGCGGCAAACGCCGCGAGTTCGGCCCAGTAGTTCGTCGCGACGTTCCACTGGTACTCGTGGGCGTCGCGGTGTTCGGTTGGCCACGGCGCGGTGATCCAGTTCGGCACCTCGTCGTTCGGCCCGCCCGCGGGGAGTCCAGAAAAGCAGGTGACCGTGTTGACGTCGAGCGCGGCGGCGAGTTCTATGGCCTCGCGGAGTTCGGTGTCGGCGGCAGCCGCGCGCTCCTCGTCTGGGTGGATCGGGTTGTTGTGCGTCGCCAGCGCGCTCACCGAGAGGTCGAACGCGTCGAGGTCGGCTTCGAGCGCCGCCCGAACCGACGGCTCGTCGAGCGCGGCACGCCGGTCGAGGTGATCCTCACCGGGATAGCCGCCGACGCCGAGTTCGACGCAGTCGACGCCGAGCGCGCTGAGCGTCTCGAACGCGTCGCTGCGTGGCTGTTCGCCGAGTGGAACGGTTAGCACGCCGAGCTTCATGCGCGACTGTACACGTACGTCTCGAATAAATATGTAGGATACTGACACGAAACTGTCAGGATGTCTGCTCACACCGCGCCCTAACTGGTTTCTCGACTAACACTCGATTTTATCGGGCTTGCCGCAGCCATCCTTGTGGCGCTCGGTGCGTTCGTCGCCATCGTTCTCGACGTTCAACTCGAC
>CAYWFO010000021.1:0-18413 GCA_964457485.1 uncultured Haloferacaceae archaeon
ACGTTCACCGGCCCACCGGGAGCGACGCTGAGGTCGACACCGCGAACGACGCTGAGGTCGACACCGCGAACGACGCTGAGGTCGACACCGCGAACGAGTTACCACGCAACGAGCCGTACACCGGCAAACCGTCGGCCGAGGGATTCGGTCGATCGGGCTGGATTCTCGTCGCCGGTGTTGTGCTGTGTTTCCTCGTGATTCCGGGGTTCATCTATCTCAATCCGACCGCCCCCGCACAGATCGGCTGGACCTTCTTTGCGACGTTCCTCGTCCTGCCGCTGATTCCGGCGGTGCTGCTCGGGCTGCTGGCGGTCTGGTCGATGCAGGCGGCCGCCTGAGTTTCGGTGCTGTTTTCGACGAATCACCCAGCTCACGTCGCGCTCGCGTCTTCGGATATCGAATAACCTATACAATAACCCATAGAGTTCGTCGTATGGACAGTCGAAGCTACCGTGATTACGTCGAAACACAGCTTCTCGATCGCGGCTATGAGACGGTTGCAGCCGAACAAGCAAACCCGTTCGATCCGATCTGGTGCAAACAGGATGACGATCCAACGATTGGCCGAACAAAGGTGTTTGTGACGGTTATCGACGATGAGGACACCGATCGCGACACGCTGGAAACAACGGCAGATGCCTTTCGAACGATTCTTTCGGCGGCGACCGCGCCGGCCCAAGGCGGAGTCGAAAATCTGTTTGGCTATCTCGTGTTCGCAGTCGATGAGCCGACCGACGCGCTCGTCGAGTTCGCCACCGAGGGGTATACCGTTGCTGACCGCCGAACCAACGTTTTCCCACTTATTTACGATCTCGACGACGAAACGCTCTACACCCACACGGTACCGCGCCTGAAAGGCCGCGGATTCTACGAAAAACAGAAACTCGACGCCGAGGAGTTGTTGACGCCGTAACCTGTTCTCCCACAGGACTCTTCCTATTTTTGTTCGCTTCAACGGTAGCTATTACGCCCTCGACCCGCTAGGGGTGCCAATGGTTTCGGTCACTCCTCCTCGGGGCGGCGTCGACGCCCCCGACGACCTCCCCGGCCAGTCCGTGTTCGTCGAGACCAACGACATCCGGCTCCACGTCCGACAGGCCGGCCCCGAAAACGGCCCGCTTGTCGTCTTGCTTCACGGCTTTCCCGAGTTCTGGTACGGTTGGCAGTCGCAGATCGACCCGCTTGCCAAAGCGGGCTATCGGGTTGTTGTTCCCGACCAGCGCGGATACAATCGGAGCGAGAAACCCGAGGGCGTTGGCCGGTACCATCTCGACGAGTTGGCCGCCGACATCGTCGGGCTCATCGACGCCTACGAGCGCGACCGGGCGGCCATCGTCGGCCACGACTGGGGCGCGGCCGTCGCGTGGTGGCTGGCGCTGCAACATCCCGACCGACTCGCGTCGCTCTCGGCGGTCAACGTTCCACATCCAACGGTGATGGAACGGACGCTCCGGTCGAGTTGGCGTCAACGCCGCAAGAGCTGGTATATGGCGGTGTTCCAGCTCCCCGTTCTTTCGGAGGCGCTCTTGCGGGCGGGCGACTACCGGCTGCTGACGCGGACGCTCACGAACAGCAGCCGTCCGGGCACGTTCACGCCGCGCGCGCTCGACCGCTACCGGGCCGCATGGAGTCGACACGGCGCGTTGACTGCGATGCTCAACTGGTACCGTGCCATTGCTCGCTACCGACCGCGACCAGCCCGAACGACGGTGTCGCTCCCGACGCTCGTGCTCTGGGGCGCGAACGACGAGTTTCTGGCTCGTGAGATGGCCACGGAGAGTCTCGCGTACTGCGAATCTGGCCGGCTGGAACTCATCGAGGAGGCGACCCACTGGGTCGTCCACGAGCAACTCGACCGGGTGCACGACGCGCTCGTGGCGCACATCGACGATCACTGGTGAGCCATCCGTCAGAAATACGTCCGTTTACTGTTTCAGCACTCGGTTCTCAGCCGTCTCAAAACGAGAGACACTCCATATCCGGTGGCGTTATCGGATCGGCTGAGCCCCACGAGTGGTAGTCGATTTGCCCCTCAGGGAACTCGACGCGAAGAAGCCGTCCGCCAGAAACGCTTACGTAGTAGGTGACCTGTTCGTCGCCGTCGTCGATCTCCCAGTAGTACGCCTCCTCATTGTTCACTGTCGTTATTCCGTCCGGCGCACGCTCGGCGTACCGGTCGGCGTCCTCGTCGAACGACCCGGGTTCTTGTTCGGGTTCGTCGGGCTCGACATCCGTCGACGGGTTCTCGAAACACTGTCCGTCCGACACGATATAGCTGACACCGTCAATGACGTACTGCTCGAACACTTGACCGTCCATCTCCGTTCGCATATAGAGATCGTCGTCGTAGACGCGCCCCTCGATTGTTGCGTCGCCGCCGTTCTCGGGCGCGCTGTACTGGCCGGTGTATGCGAAGGAGGTTTGTTGGACGAACGCGTCGCCAAAGCGAGGACTGTCTCCGCTGGCGTCATCAGTGGAGGCTGCAGGATCGCCTCCGTCGCCGCTGTCGGTGTCCGTTCCGGCACACCCGGCTACCGCCACGACGAGCGCCGAACCGCCCGTCGTAGCGAACTGTCGTCTATTCATACGGTAGATGGTACTACATCTGTACTAAAACTATCGGTGAAACACAACGTCGATTTCGCCGTGTCGCTCCCGACGGTTGGGGATGCCGTCGAACACGCTCGTCGGCTTTCGGTCGAGAGTGAGTTCGTGTGGCTGCCTCGGACACGAGTGGGGGATTGATACAGCGTTAGACGAAACTGCGAACCAATGACCGCTCCCGACGATGAGAGTTTGGCCGCGCTTGCCGAGGACGACCCCGAGGAGATGATTCGCATGATCGCGAGACTCGCCGATGACGAGCATTTCGGCGCGAACGAACTGGTCGGTGTGGCAAAAGACTGTGCGGCCGACGGCGTCAATCTGTTTCGGGTGCTGGCCGACCACCCGGCGCTGACGACGAGCGAACTCGGCGTCGATATGGCGAGGGTCGAGTCGCTGGCCGAGACGTTTGACGCGGCGATAAAACCCGACTGACGAAGGCGTTTGCAATTCCCCGTGGAAACTGGACGATAACCGACAACACGCTCGGCCAACGTGCGCTACCACAACGGTGCTGAAATCGACGACTATGGCTGACCAAGCGTCTCCCGTGCACGGATAACATACGCGTTCTCGGCCCAACTTCTCGCCGCAATAATCTCTTCGAGTAGCGTTTCTGCAGTCTCCACAGATATCGCGCCTGTCCGTGTCAGTATTACGTGGAGAATCGGCGTCGTGATGAGCCGTGCCGTCGTCAGCGACGCGTGGATGAGCGCGAGCTGATTGAATTCGTCACAGTAGAACTGTGTCGCTTCGAGGTCGTTCGCCAGACGAACCGCTGCGTTCTCACCATCGCCCAAGGGGAACGAGCCGTCGAGTTCGACGCTCCGGACGACGAACTGGTCGCGACGGCTGAGCACCGATTCCGCGGCACGCCCGGACGCGTCGTCGTAGGCTGCGGTCGCTTCGAGTTCATCTATCACACGATTCGGGATGAACAGGTCGTGCGTTTTCAGCAAACAGTCCAGTGGATTCGGCGAGTGTTCGGCCACGACACCGAGACTCACCAACGCCGAGGAATCTGCAACGATCCGCATCTACGAGTCGGCAAACTCCGCTGTTGCTTCGTCGATGAACTCCTCGCTCAACTGCGATTTGAGCACGCGGAAATTCGCGGCTTCTTCGTGTCCGACGAGATTCTTCAGCTCCCCAAAGGTGATGTCATCGTTGTAGTATGCGTTGGCGATCTCCTGTTTGAGTTCGTCGCCGTGGGCCGCCTCGCGAAGATATTCACGGAGCGCAGAAACGATAACGTCCGTCCGGTCCGTCTCTAGAACCGCAGCAAGCGTGTCTGTTCGCTCGACGAGGCTTCGCGGTGCGCGGAACTGGACGCGTTTTTTTCCTCCGGATCCGGAACTCATGTGTGTACATTGTGAGCCATATGAGAAAACCTTGTTGCTCGGTTAGATGGCCGGCGTTTGACGAGCGGAACCACTCACAATTTTAGTATTCCTATTTCAGCCGAACGGCCTATGCTTGATACGTTTCAACGACCAAGTTTTCGAGGTCGGTGGCTTCCTCCTCGATGAGAAAGCCCGCGTTCGTTCGCCAGTCGGAATCGAGTTCGGAGAGGAGGCGATCAAGCGTCTCGCTGAAGCTCTCGTCACCGCGTTTGTGTGCTTTGAGCCGCTCGTAGACCTCCGTTTGATGCCGATGTTTTTCGAGGCCATTCGAGGTTTGTGTATGTGATTGTGTACACATGAAGGTTGCTGGGGAGTTGCTACTCGGCAGGGGTTTGATAGAGCAGCTCCGCTTTTATTTTTGGCCGGCACGAAGGGTGGTGTTCAGCTTCGCATGGAATCAGCTTATCTGAACACTACCTGGCGGATCGGACGTCTACCTTGCCGCTACTGCAGACTCAAAAACTGCCAGACGGCATTTTTGATGAATCGAGGCGGGGTTCAGGACTTTGCGTGGTCTCTCGAAAGGTTCTAGGGAAAACGGCAGTAGAAGGTCTGTAAGTGAGATTTTGCTCGGAACGAAGAGGGTGAGATGAAGGGAGTGTGAACCACGGTCGCTCACTCCGTTCGCTCCCTAGTTCAAATCCCTCGTCGACCAACCTGTAGCTGGTGCTCACTTATTGAGCGCCAGCAAAATGATCGGGACGGAGAGATTATGAACCACAGTCGCTCACTCCGTTCGCTCCCTGCTTCAAATCCCTCCGACGACCAACCGATAGCTGACACTCGACGAGTGAGTGTCAGCAAAATGATGGGGACGGAGGGATTTGAACCCCCGATCGACTGATATCTCCGGTCTGCGCCTCGGAACTCCAGAGGGTCGTCAACGCGGTCGATGATCAGTCGACCGCTCGGAATATCAGTCTGGAGTGTCGTCCCGGGCGCGTGGCCTCTGGAGTCAGTCGCCATGCCTGGCTTGGCCACGTCCCCTCGCCTGCTTCTTGTGGTATCGGTACTAAAGAGGTTTCGATACCACCCGCCGCCCACCCTATTCTTCTTTGTCGCTCCACTCGCAGTCCTGGCATTTGTAGCCCGTCACGAACGCGGTCACACTCGGCATGTAGCCCACGCTGATGACGTTGCCGCCACACTCGGGACACTCGCGGTCGGCGTCCTCGATTTCAGTTGCTTCCATCGGCCGCTCGCCCTCGATTAGTTCGGCGAGCGTCTCGGGGGTAACCATCCGACCCTCAACAACACGGTTGCTCATACCGGGTTGTCTCGATGCGCGGACTAAGGCGTTTCCGTCTGCAAGCGCGCGGCCGACTCAGAGCCACGGCGCGCGCGAGTCGTCGTCGTTGGGATAGCCGTAGCCGACATCACCGATTTCTCGGGGGCCGTCCTCGCGGTCGGGACGGCCCGGGTGGTCACGATGGCCGGCCGGCTCGGCTGGAACGTCGCCGTCGCGGTCGGCCGCGTCATCGTCCGCCGGGTCGGCCGCGTCGGGCGCGTCGTCGTCATTCTCGTCTGGCGCGTCGGCGGCCGCGTCGCTTTCGCGGGCATCCGGGTCGTAGGCCAACAGCCCGGCGACGACGAGCACCGCCAGCGCGATGGGGGCCTCGGTGTTGAGCACACCGAGAATCGGCAGCGCCAACACGCCGAGCGCGACCGAACTTCCGAAGCGGAAGCGATCGAGGTCGACCGCGCCGCGCAGTTGAGGAGCGGTCAGCGCAATCGCCAGCGCGAAGGCGACACCGATTGCGGCGGTGAGCGCCCCGCGAACGATGAGTTCGGGGTCGACGAGCAGCGAGACGGCAAACCCGCTTGGCTCGACGCTGGCGACGAGGCCGAGCGCGATGATGATGGCCGGACTCGGCAGGAACTCGCCGACCTTCGCGCTCGCGGTTTTCGCGGCAATCGCGAGAATTACGAGGCCAGCAAACCGCTCGAAGATCACGAGATTCAACACGCTCTCGATCATCGGCGCGGCCGCGGCCTGCAGCGCCGCTACGGGCACGATGACCGCGCCGATGAGTAGGATTGAGCCGACCATTCGCCGCGGGCTATCGTCCATCTCGGCGAGAATCACCGCCAGCGTGGCCGACCCGCCGAAAATGAGCAGGCCGGTCTCGATCATCCCAACCGTGGTGTTGAGCGTGCCCGCAAGCAACAGGGCGACGAAGATGCCGTCGAGCAACGGCAGCGCCATCACCGTTGCTAACAGGCGGGTGGGATCGCCAACGATCGACTCTATGCGGAGGGCGACCGGGTGCTGAGAAACACTCATTACCGACTAGTGGCCGTCACCTACGGCCAAACGGCGCTCGGGCCGGGGGTCGCCCGCGCAGCGAGCGCGGACACCGATCCCCGGAGCGCGACGACCACAGCCGCCGTCGGCTGGGACTCCCTTGGTCGTGAATGTCATCGCCTTCGGTGTAAACCGAAACCCGGCCGCTGCTGGTTGGCGGGCGAATGGCGATGCGGTGTTCACAGGGGAGTTCATGCTGAAAACAAGTCGGGGGGCAATCATAAACGTTGTGTGAGAACTGCGGACACGGTGCGTTCACCCCGAGTCCTCGTCTGCTTGCATGGTTGTGCATATTCGATTGCTGTGTGTCTCTCGAATCCACACAGGCGTGCGGACTCGCAACGTTTTTGCCGGATCCGCAATGACGGTTTATATGGCGAACAACGTTCCACAGGAGACGTTCTTTTCTGAGAAGCTGCAGGTGCCCGAATCGCTGACCTTTGACGACGTGTTGCTTCGGCCAAAAGAAAGCCGGGTCGAGCCCGACGATGCCGACGTATCCACACACGTTTCGCGAACCGTCGAACTCACCATTCCGATTCTGTCGGCCGCGATGGACACCGTCACCGAGAGCGACACGGCCATCGGGATGGCCCGCGAGGGCGGACTCGGCGTGTTGCACCGAAACATGACCGTCGAGGAGACGGCCGCCGAAATCGAGCGGGTTAAACGCGCGGACGAGCTCGTGATTCGCCGCGAAAACGTCGTCACCGTCTCGTCGACCGACACGATCCGCGAGGCCGACGCGATGATGGAACACGAGGGCGTTTCGGGTGCGCCCGTCGTCGACAACGATGACACCGTTTTGGGCATTATTTCGGGAACCGATATCCGGCCGTTTCTCGAGGTTCGCGAGAGCGACTCGGTTCGCGAGGCGATGACCGACGAGGTCATCACCGCATCCGAAGACGTCACCGCCCGCGAGGCGCTCGAACTCATGTACGACTACAAAATCGAGCGGGTTCCCATCGTCGACGACGATGACACGCTCGTCGGCCTCGTGACGATGCAGGGGATTTTGCAGCGTCGTGAACACCAGGAGGCTGCCCGCGACGACCGCGGCCGACTCGTGTGTGGCGTTGCAGTCGGCCCCTTCGAGATGGAACGCGCCACCGCCGCCGACGAGGCCGGTGCCGACGTGCTGTTTATCGACTGCGCGCATGCACACAATCTGAACGTCATCGAATCGGCTCGCGAAATCAAAGCGAGCGTCGACGCCGACGTGGTCGTCGGCAACGTCGGCACCCGCGAGGCCGCCGCCGAAATCGTCGACTTCGCCGATGGCATCAAGATCGGTATCGGGCCGGGGTCGATCTGTACCACCCGTGTCGTCACTGGCGCGGGTATGCCACAAATTAGCGCTATCGCCGAGGTCGCCGATGTGGCTGCTCCCGAGGGGGTTCCCGTAATCGCCGACGGCGGGATTCGATACTCGGGCGACGCGATCAAGGCAATTGCCGCCGGCGCGGACGCCGTCATGCTCGGCTCGTACTTTGCGGGCACCGAGGAGGCCCCCGGCCGCGTGATTACGATGAACGGCAAAAAGTACAAACAGTACCGCGGAATGGGCAGCGTCGGCGCGATGAAATCCGGCGGGGGCGACCGCTATCTCAAGGACGCCGACGAGGACGAGGAGTTCGTTCCCGAGGGCGTCGAGGCCGCAACCCCGTACAAGGGAACGCTCGCCTCCGAACTCCACCAGCTGGTCGGCGGCATGCGCTCGGGCATGGGCTACGTCGGTGCCGATTCGTTGTCGGGGTTCAAAAAGCGTGCCGAGTTCGTTCGTGTCTCGTCGGCCGGCCAGACCGAAGGCCATCCCCACGATGTGATGATTACCGACGAAGCGCCGAACTACAGCCCACAGAACTGAAACGCGTCGCCATCATTTCGAAACGCGTCGCCACCGATTTATCGACCGCTCCGCCGCCGCCCCAATGACCAATGGCTAAATAAGGGCTCGCCGCGCATACTGGCGACATGGATACAGCCGAGCTCCGCGCGGCGCTCGAAGACGCGGGGCTGTCACAGTACCAAGCCGACGCCTACAGCACACTGTTGCGGCTTGGTTCGGCGAGTGCAACCGAGATTGCTGACGCCTGTGACGTGCCGAGCGCCCGTATTTACGACGTGTTGCGAGATCTCGAGACGAAGGCCTACATCGAGACGTACAAACAGGGAAGCCTCCACGCGCGGGCGTCCGATCCCGAGGACGTGCTGGCAGATCTCCAACAACAGGCCAGTCGGCTCACCGACGCTGCCGAAGAGATTGAAGACCGGTGGAACGAGCCGGCGGTCAGCCAGACCAAACTCAGCATTGTCAAACGGTTCGAAACCGTCTTTTCGCGGGCTGAAGAGCTCATCCGGACGGCGGACAACGAGATCCAACTCGCGGTGACCCCGGCGGGGTTCGAGGAGCTGACCTCCGCGCTGGCGACCGCCTACGACAACGACGTTCTCATCAAAATTAGCATTCACACCGAAGGCCCCGACGCCGAGCCGTTTCCCGATACCGAGGCGTTCGAGGGGCTCGCGACCGAGGTTCGCCACCAGAAGCTTCCGACCCCATTCGTCGCGATTATCGACCGCAATTGGACCTGTTTTGCGCCGCATCGACAGTCGCTCAACCAGTACGGCGTGCTCGTCGACGACCGAACGCTCACCTACGTGTTCCACTGGTACTTTCTCACCTGCCTCTGGGAAATTTGGGAGCCCGTTTACACCGCTCGTTCCGAGGAGCCGCCGATGGTGTACTCGGATATCCGCCGGTGCGTTCGCGACATCGAGCCGTTGTTGGATTCGATGGCTACTATCGAGGCCGAAATCGTCGGCTACGAAACAACCAGCGGCAAATCGGTCTCGCTCCGCGGAACGATCGCCGACATACTGTATGCGGGTGCGCCGACCGTCGACGGAACCGTTCCGCTCACACAACTGGCCGGGCAGGTCTCGTTGTACGTCGAAACCGACGACGGCGAAACCTACACGGTTGGCGGTTGGGGGGCCGTATTGGAGGAAATCGAGGCAACGCGACTGACCATCACGGCAATTACACCGCCGGTCGACCTCTGAGCGCTGCTGACAAGAGGTATTTTGATATGTCTTGGCTCATACGTACTTCTATGAACGTCGAGGGAGTGCGGAGCCATGACTGACGATCCTCCACTCGTTCTCATCGTCGAGGACGAGCCAGACCTAGCGGATCTGTACGCGACGTGGCTTCGTGGGGACTACCGGGTTCGGACGGCCTACGGCGGCCAAGAGGCACTTGACGAACTCGACGAGGAGGTCGATGCGATCTTACTCGACCGCCGCATGCCGGGGCTTTCGGGCGACGAAGTGCTCGAAGAAATCCGCGCGCGCGGCGCCGACTGCCGGGTGTCGATGGTGACAGCAGTCGAACCCGACTTCGACATCATCGAGATGGGCTTCGACACCTATCTGGTCAAACCCGTCACCAAGGACGCACTTATCGACACCGTCGAAGAGCTGTTGACGCGCAGTTCATACGACAAGGGCGTCCAAGAACTGTTTTCGCTCTCCTCGAAGAAGGCGCTGCTCGAATCAGAAAAAAGTCAGTCCTCGCTCGTCGATAACGAGGAGTATCAAGAGTTGACCGAGGAGATCGCAAACCTCCGCGAGGAACTCGACGAAACGACCGAAGCGCTCTCGGATCACGACGATTTTGTCGGGCTCTTTCGGGAGTTCGATGTTCCCGACGACGGCTAATCAGTCCCGTATCGAACGCGTCGTTTTTCATACAACTCCCAGCGGCCGCTACCGCGTGTCGAGAAACCGTTCCAGCCGGTTCATCGCGGTTTTGAGTTCTCGCATGCTCGTCGCATACGAGACCCGAAGGTGGCCCTCGCCACCGGGGCCGAACACGCGGCCCGGAACGACAGCGACGCCCTCGGCTTCGAGGAGCTCCTCGGCGAACGCCTCGTCGTCACCGCCGCATTCGGGAAAGGCATAAAATGCGCCGCGAGCGGTGAAACAGTCGAGCCCCATTTCGTCGAACCGCGAGAGAACGAACCGTCGCCGCCGGTTATACTCGGCGGCCATCTCGGTGACCGTCTCCTCGCAGCTTCTGAGCGCCTCGATGGCGGCGTACTGCGCGGTCGTCGGCGCTGACAACATCGTGTACTGGTGAACGCGGTTCATCGCCTCGATGGCGCTGGTCGGCCCCAGCGCGTAGCCCAGCCGGAGCCCGGTCATCGCGTATGCCTTCGAAAAGCCGTTGATCACGATCGTTCGCTCGCGCATTCCGTCCATCGTGGCAATCGAGGTGTGGTCGCCGTCGTAGGTCAACGCCGCATAGATTTCGTCGGCGATCACGCTGATGTCGTTGTCGACGCAGAACTCGGCGACTGCGGCGACCTCGTCTCGGCTCATCACCGCCCCAGTCGGGTTGTTCGGATAACAGAGCACGAGCACGTCGGCGTTCGCCGCACCCGCGTTCGCCAGCGCCTCGGGCGTGAGCACGAAGTCGTTGTCAGCGCTTGTCGGCACCGACAACGGCTCGCCGCCGGCAATGCGAATGCCGGGAACGTACGAGATGTAGGTCGGCTCGTGCACCGCCACGGCGTCGCCCGCGTCGACGAAGGTTCGCAACGCGAGATCGACCGCCTCGCTCGCGCCCGTCGTCACCAGGATTTCGCGTTCGGGGTCGTATTCGAGGTCCCACTGGCGCACATGATCGCCGATCAGCCGGCGAAGCTCGCGCATGCCGCGGTTCGAGGTGTAGGAGGTTCGACCCTGCTCGAGCGAGTCGATTGCGGCGGTTCTCGCGGCCCAGGGTGCCGAAAAGTCGGGTTCGCCAACGCCGAGGCTAATGACATCGTCGCGTTCTTCGGCCAACTCGAAGAACTTGCGAATCCCCGACTCGGGCACGCGCCCGATCCGCTCGTTCGGCTGGAGGCTCATGGCGAGACGGAGAGTCGGTCGTCGCCGTCGCGGTCGCCGAAGTCGATGCCGCCCTGTTTGTAGGTTTCCATGATGAAGTGCGTCACCGTCTGGGTGACCTCGGGAAGCGGCGCGACCTGTTCGGAGATGAACCGCGAAATGTCCTGCATCGAGTCGCCGGTGACCTCGATGGCGAAGTCGTAGTCGCCCGAAACGAGCCGGAGCGACTGAACGGCCGGAAACCGAGCGAGGCGGTCGGCGATCTCTTCGTAGCCGGTTTCGCGGTCGAGTTCGACGTTGAGTTCGACGAACGCCGACACGCGTTCCTCGTCGATTGCGTCCCAGTCGATAACCGCCTGATAGCCCTTGACGGTTCCCTCGGTTTCCAACTCGTCGAGCAACGCATCAACGGTGTCGACGTCGACGCCCAACTGGCGGGCGATATCGTTGCGTGACTCGCGGGCGTCGGTCGACAACAACGACAGGAGTTCGCGTTTCGCGTTCATATATACTCTGACAGCCCCGGCCGCATATGATTTGCGACAACTGTTTGTGGGGGATTGGAATCGGTCGTCTACGCCGGCCGCGAGGGCCTCGCTTCACTTGCCGCGCCCTCGCTGTTCCCGCAACATTGTCGCTTTTCCGCAGTATCCGTCGCTTACACGCAGCACCCGCGACTGCCCGCATCCGCCGCTGGCACCATCCATGGCACATGCACAGTTCAGAACGGCTAACACGGTTGGGGCCCGTGTTTCCGTATGAACTACCTCCCGTGGGCCGTTCTCGCGCTGGGAACGTACACCTTGGTACCGGTGTTGATGCGAATCGCAACAACCGGGACGGACGCGATTCCGAGCGACGTGGCGGCGATGATTTCGAACGCGATTCTGGTTGTGTTCGCTGCCGGGGTAATCGTCGTGACAAACCAACAGGTAAGCCCGCATTTGGGCAGCTCGAAAATGCCCTACGCTGTCGCCGCCGGACTCTTTCTCGGCATCGGGATTTTGGCGTACTACCGCGCGCTCGCACTCGGCCCGGTGAGCGTCGTCACGCCGGTGTTCGGCCTGTTTTTGGTGACTAGCGCGGTCGCCGGCATCGTGCTTCTCGGCGAGGAACTAACCGCGCGAAAGGGTGTGGGGATCCTGCTTGCGCTCGCTGCGGTCTATCTCGTGACGGTCGAGTAGCGTTGCTGCACTCAAATCGTGAGTTGGTACAGCTGTTTTCTGGCGTCGAGAAACGAGACGCGTGAGTCGACGACGCCCTGTTCTTCGAGACGCGAAACCGCCTCGCGAACGGTTCGGGTCGCAAGCAGCGTCTCGGCCGCCAACTGCTGTTGGGTAAGCCGGTCGTGATTGTCGAGCGTTTTCACGACGAGCTTGCAGCTCGGCGGCAGCGGTCGAACCGGCTCCCACCGATCGGATTGCTCCTCAGTCGTCGATACCTGCGTCGCGGCGGTGTCCTGAACACTCATCGGTATCTCCCCGTATGCGATTCTCTGAGATAATAGTTTTGGTTTGTATTATTACTATTGAGCATTCATGTGCACCACCCGTTCCGACCCAACAGATTTGCAGGTTGCGGTGTAACCACCAGTATGGTGCTCAAAGAATCCGACTCGGAGTTAGACCGTGGCGACACAGCCCCCGACTTCGCGTTGACCGGAACCGACGGTGAGACGTATTCGCCCGACTCGTTTAGCGATCACGACGCGCTTTTTGTGGTGTTCACCTGCAACCACTGTCCGTACGCCAAAGCGAAGTTCGACTTTCTCAACGAACTCGCGGCCGACTACGACGACTGCGCGGTCGTCGGAATCAATCCCAACGCCAACCCGGAGTACCCCGACGACGACTTCGAGAGCATGGTCGAACTCGTCGACGACGGCACCATCGCTTACGACGCGTATCTGTACGACGAAACCCAGGAGGTTGCCCGCGCGTACGGGGCGGTCTGCACGCCCGATCCATTCCTGTTCGCCCGCGCAGACGACGCGTGGAAACTGGCGTACCACGGCCGACTCGACGACGCGCTCGACCCCGAAACCGAGCCAACCGAGTTCTACGCTCGCGAGGCGATTGAGTCGGTGGTGGCCGGCGACCGCGTCGACCTCCCGGATCGCCCCTCGCGTGGCTGTTCGATCAAATGGGTTGAAACGTAATCTCCACGACAGACCGGGCTCGCGCTACTGTTCGACCGCACGCTCATCGGCCAGCGCAAGCGCCTCTCTGGCGTTGGCGACGGCCTTTTGATGTTTGGCGGGATACGCCTCGACCTTTGCGCGCAGCGTGATTCCAGCGCCGAGTGCAACTCGGTTTTTGAACGCCTGTTGTTTGTCGAGTCGAAGAAAGAACGCGCAGTTGTCGTCGACCCGCTCGTCGAGTTCGTCGATGATTGCGTCGATCTCGTCGAGTTCGGCCAGTTGATCGAGGACGACCCGCATCTCATCGGCGGTGTCGACACGCGCCGAGAGCACGACGATTCGGTCGCCGTGGTGGCCCGTGTTCTCGACGCGGTCGAGTTCGAACTCCGCGGGGAGGAACGTTTCGAGTGCTTGTCTTACCCGTTTTTCGTCCTCGGTGGCATAACAGAAACTCCGGAGATCGATGTAGTGAAACGGCACACGCGGCATGGCTTGAGCTTTGCGCCGGAAGGGAAAAAGCACTCGTCTCGACCCGCCTCGCTGTGTGTGACTTGCCCGCTCGCGGCGAAACCGAAGGGGGAGTGCTATACGGTGTGGGCCGCTAACGGGGCCATATGGACGAGTACGCTTCCGACGGCGGCTGGTTCGCCGACCTCTCGGCTGGTGCCGATCTCGACGCGCGCGTGGCGGCGATTCGCACGCCGCGTGCCGACGGCGACCCCGCCGACTGGCCGGCACTCGCCGTCGCGACCGGCTTTTGCGCCGATACCGACGACTACTACGCGGCCCTCCGTGAGGCAACAATCGAGGCTGCCCGCCGCGGCGTCGCCGAACGCGAGCGCGCGGACGATCAGCAACTGCTCCACGCGGTTCGCGCGATGGATGACGCCACCCGGACGGCCAACGAACTCGCCGAGCGCGCCGGCGAGTGGGCCGGGACGCTCGGACTTGACGTCGACACCGGCGTCGACGCCGTTCGTACGCTCGCCGACCGCGATACCGACTCGCCGCTCGAAGCCCGTGTGTGTTCGCTTGCAACCCGCGTCGACGACCTCGCACGCGAGGCTGACGAACAACGAGCGTTCATCGAGCGGCTCGCCCGCGAGGTCGCGCCGAACCTCGCCGAAATGGCCGGTCCCGTTCTCGCCGCACGGCTCATCTCGCTGGCCGGCGGGCTTGAACCGCTGGCGAAAAAACCGAGCGGAACCGTCCAGGTTCTCGGTGCGGAGGACGCACTGTTCGCCCATCTGGCCGGTCGGGGCAGTTCGCCAAAACACGGCATCATCTACACTCATCCGTTCGTCAGCGGAACCCGGCCGGCCGACCGCGGTTCGGCCGCCCGCGCGCTCGCCGGAAAGCTCTCGATTGCCGCGCGAATCGACTTCTACAGCGGCGAGTTCCGCTCCGAAATCCACGACGAACTCGACGAGCGCATGGCGACGATTCGTGCGCGCGCCGAGTCGGACGCGGACGACCGTGACGGTGCGGACAACGCAGGGGGAGACCAATGACCGGGCCGCTTCCAGCGGGCGTCGAGCGCCGCGCGTTCGACGGACGAACCCGCCTTGCCACACGCGGGCCGCCGGTGTACGGCGAGCCAACCGACGGCGAGTGGCGCTGTTGGGATGCGAGCCGGTCGAAACTCGGCGCGATGCTCGAAGCGGGCATGGCGACCGGCCTCGCGGGCGACAACCGCGTGTTGTATCTCGGCGCGGCCAGCGGCACGACCGTCAGCCACGTTGCCGACTTCGCCGGACCGACGTACGCCGTCGAGTTCGCGCCGCGACCGATGCGGGATCTCTGTGCCGTCGCCGAGGCGCGCGAAAATCTCTTCCCGGTGCTCGCAGACGCCCGAAATCCGTCCGGCTACGCCCACATCGTCGAGCGCGATCTCGACGTCATTGTTCAGGATGTCGCCACCCGCGGGCAGGCCGCCGTCGCCGTCGACAACGCGGTGTTTCTCAGCGAGGAGGGCCGCCTCCTGCTTGCGATCAAGGCGCGAAGCGAGGAGGTGACCGCCGATCCGGGCGACGTGTTCGACCGCGTGTGCAACGAGTTGTCCCCGACGTACGAAATTCTCGAAACCGAGCGACTCGATCCGCTGCACGACGACCATCTCGCGGTCGTCGCCCGCAAGCGGTAAGTGGTAAGCGATCGATCCCGGCGCGCTGGCCGTCGAGAACCGGCGCAGCGAGAGGGGGCTCGCGTCGACGTGGTTATCTGCACCGCCGACAACAAAGCGTGCGCGCCGACAGCGCTCCGACTCTCGGTGGTAGCACCAAGTAATAACATTTTAGCGCGGCCGGCGGCAGCGACCAGTATGAGTCGGACTCACGACACCGCTGCAAACGCTCGATCGGTCGGCGAGAAACTCTCGGCGCTCGGGCCGACCTGGCTGGCGGGCGCAATCGCCGCCGGGCCGGCCACGATGGCGAGTCTGCTCGTGGCGGGTGCGAGTTTCGGCTACGCGCTGCTGTGGGTCGTGATCGTCTCGGCGGTTTTCGGTGCGCTGGCACAGTATCTCGCGACCAAACTGGCGTTGGCAACCGAGGAGGGAATCGTTGCGACCGTCGAGCGCCGTCTCGGGTCGTGGTGGGCGTGGCTGCTCGTCGCCGACGTCGTTCTCGCGGCGGGCTTTGCCCAACTCGTCATCATGAAAACGCTTGCGGACGTTTCGGGGCTGCTGACCGGGGCCGACCCGCGGCTGTGGGGAGTATTCTGGGCGCTCGTTCTCGCCGTCGGCCTCGCAGGCGGCGGCTACCGGCTTGCGGAACTCGGCGCGAAACTCATCGTTTCGGCGATCGTGCTCGCGTTTATCGCCTCGGTGTTTTTCGTGCCAACCGATTTCATCGCCGCGAGCGGTGGACTCGTCCCGACGATTCCGGCCGGCGTGTCGGGGGCGCTCATCGCCGCCGGCATTCTCGGCGGCGCGGTTCACATCTCGATTATTACGATGCAGACGTACACGGTGCAAGCGCGCGGGTGGACGACCGCCGACGCCCCGCTTGCGCGGTTCGACATTTCGGTCTCGATGCTCGTCGCCTTCGGGATTTTCAGCATCGCAACGTTCCTCGTTGCCGCCGGCGCACTCTTCGGCACCGTCGATGCCGCCGGGCTGGATGCGATTGCGGCGGCGACCGCGCTCGAACCGATCGCCGGCCCGTTCGCCCAATGGCTGTTCCTCTTCGGGCTGCTCGGCGCGGCGGTGTCGACGCTCGGCGGCAACACGCTGATCCCGCCCTACGTCGTCGCCGACAAACTCGGCTGGGAGACGGACGTGCGCGACACGCGGTACCGCGCGCTGCTCGCGGCCACCGCCCTGCTCAGCGCTGCCGGCGGGTTCATCGAGGGCTCGTTCCTCCAACTGCTTGTTTTGGTGCTCGCATTCGGCCTGGTCGGCACGCCGTTTGCCATCGCGCTCGTCCTCGTGTTGTTGAACGATTCGGGCAGCGTCGTCGACGCCCCGGGCCTCCCGCTCAACCTCGCCGGCGGTGCGTTGTTCGCGGTGGCGAGCGTTCTCGCCGGCCAGTTCGTGTACGACGAACTCAGCGGCGGGTTGACGCCGCTATCGGGCTCTGTGCTCGTGTTTTCGACCGTTCTCGGGGTGGCGACCGCGCTCCTGATCGTCCGCCATCTCCGCGGAACGGTCGGTGCTGACGAGCCAACGCACTCGTTTGGCGATTAACCCGCCCGTCCCGCTCTCTTGGCGACTAACCGGCACGTCCCACCCGTTCCGCAGCCGAATCGTTCTCACGAACAGGGCCATTGGTGTCGGCTCACTGACGACCCGCCATCGTCGCCGACTTCCGGAGCTATTTATGAGGCGGTCGCCTACGCCGGGACGATGGAAACAGGCTCGGCAGCGACGTTTGGTCGGCTGGGAACGCTCGGCATCGAAGAGGAGTTCTTTATTGTCGACGACGCGGGTCGCCCGGCTTCGGGCATTACCGAGCTGATTTACGAGAGCGAGCCACCCGAACCGCTCGCGGGCCGTCTGGATCACGAACTGTTTCAGTGTACGATCGAAACCCAGACGCCGATTATCGAGTCGCCCGACGACGTCGCCGAAACGCTGCAGACGACGCGTGAGGCGCTGGTCGAACACGCCGCGGCGCATGGGTTTTCGATTGCCGCCGCCGGGTTGCATCCGGCGGCAAACTGGCGCGAACTCGATCACGCAACCAAACCGCGCTACGTTTCGCAACTCGACCGCATTCAGTATCCCCAACACCGAAACACGACCGCCGGCCTCCACGTGCACGTCGGCGTCGACGACGCCGACAAGGCGGTCTGGATCGCCAACGAACTCCGGTGGTCGCTCGCGGTCATGCTCGCGCTGTCGGCGAACTCGCCGTACTGGTGTGGCTTCGACACCGGGTTGTCGTCGGCACGCGCGAAAATCTTCGAAAACCTCCCGAACACGGGGATTCCGGGCTATTTCAGCGACTTTGCGGCCTACGAACGGTTCGAAAACCGAATGGTCGACACCGGCTCGATCAACGACCGTGGCGAACTCTGGTTCGACGTGCGCCCCCACACGGGCCACGGCACCGTCGAGGTTCGAACGCCGGACGCCCAGTCCGATCCGGCCGTTGTTCTCGCGCTTGTCGAGTACGTCCACGCGCTTGTGATGGATCTCGCCGAGCGCTACGCCGACGGCGCGGAGCCGACCCGACTCCGACGCGAACTGCTCGACGAAAACAAGTGGCGCGCCATTCGCCACGGCCACGAGGCGAGCCTAATCACGCGCGACGGACGCGACACCGTCGACCTCGCGACGCTCGTCGACCGCGAGTGCGACCGCCTCGGCGTTTCGCGCCTTCGTGGCCTGCTCGACCGCGAGAGCGGAACCGCCCGCCAGCGACGCCTGTACGAGTCCGAGGGCCTCGACGCGCTGTGTTCCGATCTCGTTTTGTAGTGCTGCCGATCGATCCGTCCTTTGATAGCCGACAGAAACGTTTTTGTCGCCAGCGACCCGACAGTAAACGCTATGAGTGAGACCCCACGTGACGACGACGCGGTGGATGAGGCTGACGACAACGACCATTCCGTCGCAGACGAC
>CAYWFO010000022.1:0-17528 GCA_964457485.1 uncultured Haloferacaceae archaeon
TACTCCGCCGAAGAAGCCGCAGACATGGGCATGGTCAACGAAGCGGTTCCCCACGACGACCTCGAAAACGTCGCGCTCGAATGGGCCGACGAGATGACGCAAAAAAGCCCGACAGCGATGCGCATGCTCAAATTCGCGTTCAACGCGACCGACGACGGGATGGTCGGCCAGCAGGTGTTTGCCGGCGAGGCGACCCGCTTGGCGTACATGACCGAGGAGGCAAAAGAGGGCCGAGATGCGTTTCTCGAAAAGCGCGACCCCGACTTTCGGCAGTTCCCGTGGCATTATTGAACTGCCAACAGCTGGCCGCAGTGGCCGTGACGATGAGCCATCGTTGCAGCCGGCGGCGACGACGCCACGGTTGTGGCGCACTCAGAACTTCTCCAACAGGCCGGTGTAAAACTCGCTGTCATCGGCCTCATCAGCGAGTTTTTCGACGATCAACTCGGGCGTCGACCGCGCGAGATGATCCGCGACCGGCGAGCGGTTGACGACCAACTCGCCGTCGACCAAGCCGGTCGCCTCAATTCCGTCGACGGCCACGTCGATTCCGGCGGCCGCCCGAATCTCGCGAGCCAGGTGTGAGACGAATACCGCCGTCGCATTCTGTCGGTCGAGCGCTTCGAGAATGCCGGCGATGATTTTCGCGCTTGCACCCGGTTCGGTAATCGATTCGAGTTCGTCGACCAACACCAGCCGGTTTTCCGCACCCGAAACGAGGTCGCCGAACTCCCGGAGCGTGCTCTCAAAGGCCCCCGCATCGAGCGTGCCCTGTGATTTCGCGTAGTAGTGCAGTTCGCGAAACCGCTGGAGGCGAACCCGCTCGGCGGGCACCGGCAGGCCCATCTGCGCTAAGATGACGATGAGGCCGACGAGATCCAGCAACGAGGTTTTTCCGCCGGAGTTGACGCCCGACAGGAGCGTGACGCCCGACACGCGGTAGTTGACGGGGTCGACCTCGTCAAAGTCGACATCCAACAACGGCGACCGGCCGCCCACGATTTCGAAGCCCCGAGCGGTGGCATCGTCGCTGTCGACACCCCCTTCAGGCTTGTCGCTGTCGACACCCCCTTCCGGCGTGTCGCTGTCGACAAACTCGGGCATAACACAGTCGAAATCGCGGGCGAACAGCGAAATCGCCAGCTCGACATCGAGTTCGAGCGCGTTTCTGACGAGCGTCTCGGCCGGTTCGCGAAGCGCCGCCAGATCCGCCGCCAGATCGGCTTTGAGCTGGGCGGCTCGCCGGTCGCGCTCGGCGGTGAGTTCGGTTTTGAGCCGCGAAACGGCGTTTTCGCGCCGCGAAATCGGAAACGTCGGCTCGCCACCGAACACGTGAGCGGCCTGTTCTGCCTCGGCGTCAGTGAGTTTGAGGGCGTCCCGGAGGTGGGTCTGGGCCCGCTCGATTGCCGTGTCGAAGTCGCTATCGAGTTCACGCGAGAGCAACGAGTCGACCCGCGCGCCCTGTTCGACAAGCGAGAGAAAATCCGTTCCTTCGATGGTCACATCGCGTTCTTTGATCGCCGCCCGCAGATAGTCGTTGGCGACCGACTCGGCCGTCGAGACCGCCGCATCGAGGTCGGAAACGGCGGTCGAAAGCCGTTCGAGTTCGTCGTCGCCAACGATGGTTGCGTCGTCGTCGACGCGAGCCAGTCCGTCGACAATGGCGTCGAGGTCGCAGGGGGGTTCCATCGCGGCGAGTCGATGAACCTCGCTTGCGGCCACGAGGCGCTCGCGGTTGGTCGCAAAAAACGCCAACAGCCGTTCGGGAACGACCCGCTCGGGCTGGTCGAACGCGTCGGGAATCACCCGCACGTCGCCGTCGAAATCACCGCCGGCAAACGCCTCGTCGAGGACGATCACGGTCGGATACGACCGCGCCAGTTCGGCGATATCGCGTTCGTCTTCGATGATTTCGGCCGAGAGTTCAGGAACCCGCTCGCGCGCGGCCGCGTACCGCTCGGCGTCGGCAGTCGCCAGACACCGTTCGCGAACCCGGAGCCCCGATGGCGATTCGAGCGGCGAAACATTGTCGAGCACCCCGCGAAGCTCCGGGTCGGGGTCGCGTTCGAGTGCGTTCGCGACGACCGACTGGACCTCCTCGATTCGCGATTTTTCGGCGCTCGGATACAGTGTTTCGAACCGTTTTTTGCCATATTCCGTGACGGCGCGCGCCTGCAACAGCCCGAGCACGTCGTCGTACAGCGCCCGCGCGCGGTCGGTTGCCAGCACACCACCGGGGTCGTCGTGTCGGCGGCGAATCGCCCCGCGGGCGATGCGTGCGGCCCGCCCGGCGCTCACACCTGGCGCGCTCGCGAGCGTCAACACGTCACCGGATTCGACAGCCGTTTCGGGGTCGTCAAGTTCGGCGAGTGCATCGGCTGTTTTCTCGCCAACGCCGGGAATCGATTCGAACCGCATTCGCCTGCGACTCCGACGGGCGAGGCCAAAAGAATAGGGGATCCGACCGGTCACCGCGTCGCGCAAACGTCGACGACGACTGCGCGAGGGGTTCGAAAGCGTCGGCCTTTTGCTCGCCGGGCGGTAATCACGGATACCCGAATGGCGAGCTATCACATCGAGACCTACGGCTGTACGTCGAACCGCGGCGAGAGCAGCCAAATCGAACAGGCGTTGCGCGAGGGCGGCCACTACCCCGCAGACAGCCTCGCGGCTGCCGATGTCGCCATTCTTAACACCTGTACGGTCGTTGAAAAAACCGAGCGCAACATGCTCCGACGGGCCGAGGAGTTGCAGGCCGAAACGGCAGACCTCATCGTCACCGGCTGTATGGCACTCGCCCAAGGTGACGAGTTTCGCGAGGCCGGAATCGACGCCCAAATCCTCCACTGGGACGACGTTCCTGACGCCGTGCTCAACGGCGAGTGTCCGACGGTCACACCGGATACGGAGCCGATTTTGGACGGCAAGATTGGCATTCTCCCCATCGCGCGCGGCTGTATGAGCAACTGCTCGTACTGCATTACGAAGTTCGCGACCGGCCGGGTCGACTCGCCACCGGTCTCCGAAAACGTCGAGAAAGCCCGCGCGCTCGTGCACGCCGGCGCGAAGGAGCTCCGGATCACGGGCCAAGACACCGGCGTCTACGGCTGGGATACCGGTGAGCGAAAGCTGCCCGAACTGCTCGATAGGATCTGTACCGAAATCGACGGCGAGTTCCGGGTACGCGTCGGGATGGCCAACCCCGGCGGAATCCACGGCATTCACGAGGAACTCGCCGACGTGTTCGCCCGCCACGACAAGCTCTACAACTTCATTCACGCGCCCGTCCAGTCGGGCAGCGACGCGGTGCTCGAAGCCATGCGTCGGCAACACCGCGTCGACAAGTTCCGCGAGGTCGTCGCGGCGCTCGACGACCGGCTCGACCACTGGACGCTCTCGACGGACTTCATCGTCGGCTTTCCGACCGAGACCGACGCCGACCACCGCCAGTCGATGAAGCTGCTCCGGGAGGTGCGGCCCGAAAAAATCAACGTCACCCGGTTTTCGAAGCGCCCCGGCACCGACGCCGCCGAGATGAAGGGTCTTGGTGGGACGATGAAAAAGAAGCGCTCGAAGGAGATGTCGGCGGCCAAAATGGAGATCGTCGCCGAAGCCCACGAGGAACTGGTCGGAACGACACGGGAGGTGCTCGTCGTCGAGGAGGGAACCGGCGACTCGGTGAAGTGTCGTGACGGCGCGTACCGACAGATCATCGTCCAAAATGCCGACGAGCACGGACTTTCGCCGGGTGATTTCGCCACCGTCGAGGTGACGAGTCACCAAACTGTCTACGCGTTCGGAACGCCGGTGTAGCGATGGGACGACGCGAGTTGGCATACGACGTGTTGCTGCCGATCTGTGTCGTTTTCGCGGTCGGTGCGGCCGTCGTGCTCATCAGCGGAGCGTGGCCGCCGCTGGTCGCCGTCGAAAGCGGAAGTATGGAGCCGAACACCGTCCGCGGCGATCTGGTTGTCCTCACCGCCCCCGACCGGTTTGCGCCCGCCGGGGCCGATGGAGCCGGCATCGTGACCGCGGCCGCTGCGGGCGTGTCGGCGAACGCGACGGATGAGAACTCGTCGGACGCGCCGGCGGCTGGCTACGGTCGGCTCGGAAGGCCCGGCGACGCGGTCGTGTTCGACCCACCGGGCCGAACCGGCTCACCGATTTTCCACCGGGTTGCGTTCGCCGTCGAGGCCGACGAGAACTGGTACGACCGCGCGGACGACCGGCTTCACGACGCCGACAGCTGTGACGACCTCGCGCACTGTCCGGCCCCGCATGCGGGCTACATCACCATCGGCGACAACAACGCACGGTACGATCAGGCTGACGACATCGCCCCGCCGGTCAAACCCGAGTGGATACAGGGCAAAGCCCAGTTTCGCGTGCCGCTGGTGGGCTGGCTGCGGCTCGGTGTCGACGCCGTTGGTGAGTTCCTGTTCGTGAGCAACCCACTTGCGAGCGGTTCGCTCGAAAGAGTCGGCGGTATCGACTCGCCGGTTCGAATAGCGTCGGTTTCGTCGACAGCCGTCACTCCGAGAGCGTGAGACTCTCGGTGGCGGCGTTTCGCAGCGCGTCCGACCGCCCGCGGCTGCCCGGCGCGATGGCGAGCGTTCGCAGCCCACAGCTGTTTGCGACCTCCAACACGGGTTTGAAGTCGGTGTCGCGAGAGGCGATAGCGAGTGTCGTCGCACGGTTTTCGGTCGCAAACCGGGTGGCGTCGACCGCGAGTTTGACGTCGACATCGCCGCTGGTGACGATCACCTCAAAGCCGCGGGCTTCGGCCGCCTGAATCAGTCCGGGGGTTGCGTGTTCGTCGACGTACAGCCGGGTTGTCGCCAGTCGGCCGGTTTCGGCCGCCGCGTCGCGAATGTCGTCGAGATCGACATCGAACTCGTCACGGAGCATGTTCGGTCCGTCGACGAACAACGCGACACCGTCGAGCGGTTCGTCGTAGCCAACGGAGTCCATACGCGTGCTGGAGCGTCGGGAAGTAAAGCGGTGCCGTTTGCGCCCGACCGGGGTAAGTTGTGTGTACACGGCATACGGAGACAGCACGCTTAATACCATACAATAATAATTATAAACTTGTGATGACACAAAATAGCAGTCCGGTTCACTGTGCCGTTGTTCGGACGATGAACAGCCACGACGCGGTGACACTCTCGGATCTCGAGGGGAGTCGGACGTTTCAGGTCGTCGAGTATGCGACCGATGAGTGTCATCGAGAGCTTGCGGAGACCGAGGAGGGAACGACTCTTGCGGTCAGCCTCGAACCGATTCGTGCGCGTGCGGACATCTGGCGGGTCGAACGGGTCGATGCGAAGGCGTCGCCAGGGCTCACCAACGGCGCGGCGTAGCCGACCGCCGCGGGCGACGGTTCGACCAGCAGATACGTCGACCGCTCCATCCAACCGGCGGGTGCACCAAGCGACGGCCATCAGTGCGTGTAGCCACGGTCAGCAAGCGGTTCGCCGTCAATGACGACGCCGCGGTCGGCGTCGACAACGCGGCCAACAACGGTGAGCGGTGTGCTCGTTTCCGCGCGAACGGCGTCGAGATCGTCGGCCGAAATCGTCGCCACCAGCTCGAAGTCCTCGCCGAAAAACGCGGTCGCCTCCCACTGCTCGACCGCGGTGTCGAACGCGTCGGCGACGGCGTCGTCGGCCGGCACCGCCGCACGATCCAGTTCGATGCCACAGTCGCTGGCGGCCGCAAGCTGGTGGAGCGACCGCGCGAGCCCGTCGCTCGAATCCATCATCGCCGTTGCCGACCCCGCAAGCGCCCGACCCGCCGCAACCCGTGGGTGAAACCGGAATAACTCGTTTGCTCGGTCGACGTGGGCGGGCGACGGGCGCTGTTCGAAAAACGCGAGCGCGGCAGCACTGCGGCCGAACGTGCCGGTGACAACGACACGGTCGCCGACCGTCGCGCCCGAGCGGTAGACGGGATCGGAGACATCGCCGATGGCGGTTGTCGCCACGGTGAACTCCTGATGGGTGTCGAGGTCGCCACCGACATAGTCGGCGTCGACTGATTCACAGACATCGCGTGCGCCCGAAACGAACGCCGAGAGTGAATCGGCGTCGAACGCGGTGTCGGCGTAGGCGGCGACCGCCGCCGTCGGCGAGGCCCCCATCGCCGCAAGATCCGACAGCGAGGCCGCGACCGCCCGCCAGCCGGCGGTGTACCGGGTTGTGCCGGCCGGAAAATCCGTGGTCTCGTGGAGCATGTCGGTCGTAATCGCCGTGTCGTCGACGACGGCCGCATCGTCGCCGGCGTGTGCGAGCGTGTTCGCGAGCAGATCCAACGCCGCCTGTTCGTCCATCGGCCGAGAATGTGGCGGCGAGCCCAAAAGCGTGTGTGATTGGCGGCCAGAAGAGTGTCATCGAGTGTTCCCACCAAGTCGGCAGGTATGAATGAGCCGCTCGGCTGCAAACCGAAGAATCGGCACATGTTGCAAACCGATAATCGCCGCACGTTACAAACCGATAATCGCCGCACGTGACACGCCCGCATACGCCGTACGTCGGCAATACGATGGGTTTAAACACGCCAACACGGAATACGCCCCTATGGTAACTCTCTACGACGTTCCGGCCGAGGAGTTCATCGGCGCGCTCGCCGAGCGGCTCGACGAGCGCCTCGAGGAACCCGACTGGGTCGAGTTTACGAAAACCGGGCACGACCGCGAACTCCCGCCACAACAGGACGATTTCTGGGCCGTTCGCGGCGCAAGTCTGCTCCGAAAGGTCGCCATTCGCGGCCCCGTCGGCGTCGAACGCCTCGCCACGGAGTACGGCGGCACGAAAGGCGGGTCGAACCGCTATGCGGTTGCACCCGCCCGCCACGTCAGCGGCTCGAAAAAGATCATTCGCGAACTGTTGACCCAGCTCGAAGACGAGGGACTCATCCAGACGGCCCAAGGCGAGGGCCGACGAACGACCGCCGACGGCGACGCCTTCCTCGACGAGGTCGCTATCGACGTCTTCGAATCGCTCGACCGACCGGAACTCGAACGCTACGCATAACTCGGCCGTCCGAAACCGTTTTTTCGGTTGCACAATGACGACTAGTCATGAGCAACAGCCCCGACGATGACCGACTCGAACAGCTTCGCGAGGAGAAGCGCAAACAGCTCCAAGAGCGAGCACAGGGCGGCGAGGGCGACGCCGACGAGGCACAGAAAGCGGCAAAAGAACAGGCCGACGCCCAGAAACAGGCGGTGTTGAAACAACATCTCACTGACGGGGCGCGCCAGCGACTCAACGCGGTCCAGATGTCGAAACCGCAGTTTGCCGAGCAGGTCGAACAACAGGTCGTCGCGCTGGCCCAAAGCGGCCGTCTCAACGACCGCATCACCGAAGAACAGATGAAGGCGTTGCTCAAGGAACTCCAGCCCGAGTCGAAATCCTTCGATATCCAACGGCGGTAGTCGATGGAGTTGGCGCTGCTGTACAGTGGTGGAAAGGACTCCTCGCTGGCCGCGCTCGTGGTCGAACCGTTTTACGACGTCACGCTTGTGACAACGACGTTCGGACTGACCGACGACTGGCAACACGCACAAACCGCGGCCGACGCGCTCGGCTTTTCGTTTGACACCGTCGAACTCGACAATGAAGTCGCCGAGAGAGCGGTCGATCAGATGGCGAGCGACGGCTTTCCGCGAGCTGGAATCCAGTTGGTTCACGATCACGCGCTTGAAACCGTTGGCGCACTCGACTACGACGCGGTCGCCGACGGAACCCGTCGCGACGATCGGGTGCCAACCGTTTCTCGAGCCAGCGCCCAGAGCATCGAAGACCGCTTCGATGTCGACTACATCGCACCGCTGTCGGGCTTTGGTCGGCATGCGGTCGACCGGCTGGTTGCGTCGAGTTTGGCGGTCGAAGCCGGGCCGAGCGAGTCGGTCGCGAAGGCCGACTACGAGGGAGAGTTGCGAGCGCTGTTGGCCGAACGACACGGCGAGGACGCCGTCAGCCGCGTGTTTCCCGCACACGAACAGAGCTACGTCCACGGGCGTCGATGACCCGCATCGAGAGTCGGCTGTCGAAGGCGTCCGCCGATCCCCAGCGCGTTCCCGTCGAATCACATGTTTGACACGCTCGTCGACATCGCTGTGTCCGTACTGCTCGCCGTCGGGTTGCCAGCGATGTTCGTGCTGTTCGTCCTCAAGGGCGCAATCGTCGGGAAACCGTTGCCGACCTCGGTGTTGCTTCCGGGCTACATTCTGGCGGTATCACCGCCGACCACGACGATTGTGCTCGCGATTGCGGTCGCCTCAGTCGGTTACGTGTGTGGGCAGCTGCTGATCTATCTGTTCGCCGCGCGGCACGGGCGCGACGCACTCCAGTCGAACCGATGGGTTCCGCTTACCGACGCACAGATCGACCGAGCCGACGCGTTGTTCGAGCGCTACAGTGGCCCAGGCGTGTTCGTGACCAACCTGCTTCCCTACGCGGGGACGTTCATTGTGATTCCCGCGGGAGTGGCCGGCTATCCGATCGGCCGACTCACCGCGTACGCGCTCGTCTCGACGGTACTCAACTACGTGGTTATTGTTTGGTTCGTCGTCGGCTCGATCGGGATTTTGATCGGCTGACCGCGACCAACGGTCGTCGCCGATGAGACTCGTGTACCGCGTCGACAACACAGGAGCACCGTGTCGGTGACACAGGAGTACCGCGTCGGTGACACAGGAGTACCGCGTCGACAAGGTCGATGTACCGCGTCGACAACACCGCAAATCGGCGGACGGAACGTACAATCGAACGGTTCATGACACCAGTAGTAGTCGTTTTATGCAATGACACTCGGGATCTGGTTTGCGATTATTGCGGCCCTGATCTGGGGAGTGTACCTCTTTTATCTCAAGCGGATGTTTACCGAGTACGCGGCATCGACGCTCACCGTACTAATCAACATGTTCGCGCTGGGTTGGTACGGACCGATTGTGGCCTACTCGCTCGGCGTCGACGGGGTGGTCGAGGCGGTGTCGGTGTTCGAACTCGCCCATCTCGGTATTCTCGCGCTGACCGCGGTGACGATTGCGGCCGCCATGATCACCTTTCTGCGGGCGCTCGGAATCGGTGACGTCTCGTACGTCGCGCCGATCAACAAGATCGTTCCCGTGTTCGTGCTCCCCATCGAGGTGGTCGTCTTGGGGCAGTTTCTCACGCCGCTGCAGGTCGCCGGCGTCGTCGTCGCCACGATCGCGATTTACGTGGCGAACTTCCAGGGTGGGTCGCTGACCGAACCGCTGCGGCGAATCGCCCACTCGCGGGCTGCCCAACTCGCGCTCGTGAGCGCATTCTTTTTCGCTGTCAGCGATGTGGGCAAACGGATTGCGCTTCAGGAGTTGGCGATTCCGGCCACGCTGTGGGTGCCGCTGTTGCTCGGCAGCGTCATCGTCATTCTCGCGCCCATCGCCCCGCGGTCGACGCCGGGTCTGAACCGTGTTGAGGTGGGAAAGTTGGCCGGTGCCGGCGCGTTTGTCGCCGCGGGCGAACATGTGACAACGCTGGCGTTCGCGTTGATTCCGGCCAGCATCGCCTCACCGATCGTAAACACACAGGCGATTGTCGCCGTGTTGCTCGGCGGGATTCTCCTCAAGGAGCGCTACTTCCGGATTCGGATCGTCGCGGCCGTTCTCGCGGTGATTGGCGTGACGATGATCGCCATCTGAGGGACGGTCGGGGCCAATCGGATTGCGTCGGAACGCGGGGCTGCTGGGTCAGTGGTGGGTCGGCACCAGCTATTGACACGTTGATACAGCGGTGTCAACACGGGAGACCCAGCTACTGGCACGGTGGCGACGCGGTGTCGCCATCAGTGAACACCCCTGAGCAGTGATGCTAAAAGAAAGACAGATATGTTCGCTCGCCCAACATCTAGCGTGTCAACTACGCTCGTTTCGGTGCGATACCCGCTGACAGCGGAGGGTCATCGGACGATTCGTCGCGGCGTCGACTATCTCGAAGGCGACGGCGACGCGCTCATCATTCTCCACGTCAGGCTCATTCAGAACGGCGACAAGCTCACGCGAAGTGCGCTCCGCGCGGCGGTCGAACGCGAAGTCGGCGAGATCCCGGCGCACTACGTTGTTCGACACGGCTATGTTCTCGAGGAGGCGATTATCGACGAAGCCGCCAGACAGCGAGCCGATCGCGTGATCGTCGGCAGAACCAAGCGCGGCCGGATTCGACGCCGACTCGGTCAACTGCTCGGGTTGTATCCGGATCTCGAAGCCGAACTCGGACGCAGCCTCGGGACGATACTCGAAGTCGTCGAATAATGGCGACGGCCGGGTAGTTGGGCCGTCCACGCAAATGAGCGGCGAACAACACGTGTGTGCAGAACAACTCGGTCGATGAGACCGACCGTGTAATGCGTATTCTTTTTATGATGTGTGCAAACCACGCCAGTATGAAAGCCCAACTCAAAACAGCGGTCAACCGAGCGAAGTACGCGGCCGTCGGCGCGGCGGTCGGCGCAGCAATTGGCGGGCTAGTGAGCCGGCAGGGCGCGAGTACCGGCGGCGCAGTCGGCGGGCTTGTCGGCGCGACGCTCAGCGAACTCCGCTCCGGAGAGTCGGCCCCGTACACGAAACTGAAAGAGAAGCTCCCAATGAGCGGGTAGCAAATCCCCCGAGGCGTCACCCCGAACCGGGTGCGAGGAGAGCCGCATGGTGACCGGCCGTCGGAACCGTCCCAACCTCAATCCGAGAGCCGACGGCCAAAGGACAGCTTTCAAGCGCGGCTGCCGCGAATCGCGGACTATGTACGATCGACTCAAAGGATTCCGCGACTTCTATCCCGACGAGATGTCGGCCCGGCGGGAGGTCGCCGACACCGTCGAGGCGGCGGCTGCGCGCTACGGCTTTCGCGAAATCGGCACCCCGACGCTCGAATCGACCGCGCTCTACACCGACAAATCCGGCGACGAAATCGTCGACCAACTGTACAACTTCACCGACAAGGGCGGCCGCGAGGTGACGCTTACACCCGAACTCACGCCGACCGTTGCCCGGATGGTTGTCGCCAAGAGCCAGGCGCTCTCGAAGCCGATCAAGTGGTTCTCGACGCGCCCGTTTTGGCGCTACGAACAGGTTCAACAGGGTCGCTTTCGCGAGTTTTACCAGACCAACGTCGACATCTTTGGTTCGAGCGAACCCGAAGCGGACGCCGAAATACTCGCGTTCGCCGCCGACGCGCTGACCGATCTCGGACTCGACGGCGACGACTTCGAGTTCCGCGTCTCACACCGTGACCTCCTCGGTGGGCTGCTTGCGGCGTTCGACGCCGACGTCGACACCGACACCGCAATCCGCGCGGTCGACAAACGCGACAAAATCGAGGACGGCGAGTACCACGGCCTGCTGAACGACGCTGGACTCCGATACGAGCAGGCCGAAACGTTCGACGCGTTGCTCGAAACCGACGAGCTTTCCGACCTCGTCGCGTTCGCCGAAACCGACCGCGTTGCCGACGCGGTGGAGAATCTCGAGCGCGTTCTCGACGCAGCCGAGGATTTCGGGGTTCGCAAATACTGTACCGTCTCGCTCGAAACGGCCCGCGGGCTCGACTACTACACGGGCGTCGTCTTCGAATGCTTCGACTCGACCGGCGAGGTGTCGCGGTCGGTGTTCGGCGGCGGGCGCTACGACGACCTCATCGAACGGTTCGGCGGCCAGCCAACGCCCGCGGTGGGGGTTGCCCCCGGTCACGCTACCCTGCAGTTGCTGTGCGAGCGCGCGGGCGTCTGGCCCGATGGAACGCCGGCGACCGACTACTACGTGCTCAACGTTGGCGACACCCGCGCGGTGGCCGCCGAGGTCGCCCGACAGCTTCGCAATCGGGGCCATATCGTCGAAACTGACGTTTCGGGCCGAAGCTTCGGCGCGCAGATGTCCTACGCCGACTCGATCAACGCCGAAACGGTCGTGATCGTCGGCGAGCGCGACCTCGAAAACGGCGAGGTGACGATCAAGGACATGGCAACCGGCGACCAGACGACCGCGCCGATCGACGACTTCCCCGGCGATCTCGATCGGCCGACGTACGAGGAGTACGAGTAGAACGCGCTCGACGCGGCCGAACGGACGTGTTTTTACGGCTCGGCCATCTATCCTCGCGAAATGATTTTCGAGACGCTGCCGTCGGCTCCCCGCGCCGACGAACTCATCGACAAGGCCTTTTCACGGGCCGCCCGCGCGGGGCGGGCGAAGTCCACGATGGAGGCCCAACAGTCGATGCTCACGATTGCGGTCAACATCACCTCCGACAACCTCGAGAACGTCGTCACCGCGTGGCCGGATTTCGATTACGTCGATCCCTTCTACTACGAACTGGCCGACGCTATCGTCGACGTCGACGAACTTCGCCAGTCGCTCTCGGAGGTAATGTGGGCAAGCAGACAGATCGAAGAAATCGGCCGGGAGTACCAGCCGAAACTCCGCCGAACCGATCCCGAAACGGCTCGCAAGCACCGCAAGCAGGCGTTTGCCCGGATTGCCGACATCATGGACGAAATCGCCGACGACCTGCTGGCGGTCGGCGAGGCCCGCGACGCGCTCAAATCCCTCCCCGACATTCGCCCCGACGAACCGGCAATCGTCATCGCGGGCTACCCGAACGTCGGCAAATCGTCGTTCGTCAACCACGTAACCAACGCCCGAAACGAGATCGCCGAGTACCCGTTTACGACGAAAGGCGTCCAGATCGGCCACGTCGAACGCGACCACATCCGCTACCAACTCATCGATACGCCCGGCCTGTTGGACCGCCCCGAAGCCGAGCGCAACGACATCGAACGACAGGCCGTCGGCGCGATCGAGTACCTCGCCGACGCCGTGCTGTTCTTTGTCGATCCCTCGGGCGACTGTGGCTACCCGCTCGACGTCCAACTCGAACTCCGCGATTCGGTTGTTGCTCGATTCGCCGAGCGCGACGTGCCCGTGGTGACGATCGCCACGAAAAGCGATCGCTCAACCGATGTCGACGCCGACGCGTACATGAGCGTGACCGAAGACGAGGGCATCGACGCGGTTCTCGATCTGGCGATCGATGCGGTCGGATTCGAACCCGAGTTGCCCTCGCGAGAGAACACGTAACGCGACCGGGTGGCGACACGGCGGCCCGTGTGTGGACGGTCGGCGAAAGAGCCTTCACGAAATCGGGCGAACCGCGAGCCATGCCTCGAACCCTCCTCCAGCGAATTCGAACCGCCTTCGACTGGTCTCGCACTGCCGATCCGAGCGACAGCGGTGTCGACAACAACGACCAAAACAATGACGGTGAGGGCGGCGACGAGAGCGAGGACGACACACGGTTCGTGCCGTCGCTCCTCGATTATTCGGTTCGCGAAGCCCACGGCGGCGGGTCGGACGCGGCCGCTCGTGAGATCGATCGAATCCAACAGCAGGCAGAAACGGTGGAGTCGATTCGCGACGACGGACGACGCTGACGATCAGCGGAACAGGTCACGATGACGACTGCGTTGTTCACAGCGATCCGAAAAGGCGAGGTTATGTCGCCGGTTTCGACGCGGGCTCCGTGAGCCACATCCCGACCGCACCGATCGCACTAACCGCCATCGATGCGGCAAGCAGGCCGAAGGCGACGCGGAACGTCGAGACATCGGCGAGAACACCGACAACGAGCGGGGCGACCGCGCCCGCACCCATCAGGAGCGTCCGGACACCGCCCAGTCCGCCGCCCGAGAGCCGCTCGGGAAGCAGCTCCATGAGATACGCGCCACGAACCGGCTGAAAGCCGTGTGCGCCGACGCCAAGCGTGAAAATCAGGCCGCCAAGAACGAACACCGAGAGCGACGGAAACACCACCAGTCCCCACAACGAAACGGCCCCGAGTGCGGCTGTCGACGCGATCACCGGCAGGCGGCCGATTCGATCGGAGAGGTCGCCCGTCGCGAGTTGGACGAACGTCGCCCAGAAGAACAGCGAGTAGAGAACGCCCGCAACGGCGGTCGTCACGCCGAACTCGCTCGACAGATACAGCGGGAGAAAGGCGACAGCGCCGTTGTGGGCGAACGACACGCCGACGGTCACCAACACGAACGCGCTGAACCGCCTGACGCCGAACAACGCCACGTATTCGCGGAGATGCGGCTGTGGCTCCGAGTGGGTGTTGTCGGCCCCGTCGGTTCCGTCGGTGCGAACCGAAGCGTCGTCGGAACCGCGATCCGGGTCGCCCTCGCTCGCCAGCCGGCCGCGAAACCGGTGGGCGAACGCAGCCGCGAGGAGCGCAAACGCGAGCGCGGACAGAAAGAAAATCACCCGCCAGTCGGATCCGGGAAGCCACCCAAGCAGCCAGCCGACTGCCGGCGGCCCCGACAGCAACAAAACGACGACCGTGGGTGCAGCAACGCCGCCGAACGCGCCGAGCGTGTCGTGGACGCCGAGCGCACGCCCCGTTCTGGCGGGGTAAACGCGGGCGATAAGCCGGACCGCGACCGTCTTGTGGAGTCCCGTTCCAAAGCCGATCACGAGCATGGCCGCGACGAGCACGACAAACGGCGCGGGAACAACGAGCGCGAACGCGCCCAACGCGGCGATGGACGCGCCGGCGACGACGACGCGAACCGAGCCCAGCCGGTCGGCAACGAGCCCGCTTGGAAACTGCATGGCCGCATACACCAACATGAACCCGGTAAACGCCGCGCCGACGACCGTGTTGCTGACGACGTATGTCGACTGAATCGTCTCGAACAGCGGTGGGAACGCGTACCGGACGAACTTGCCGAGAAACCAGATGCCCGAGACCAACACCAACACGTCGTAGGAGGCCAGTCGCCGGGTTCCCATTGGCTCCACCGAGTCGGCCGCGGTATAAGTCGGTGGCTATCGAACGCCGGATTTCGACGGCGGGCGACGAGTCGATCGGTTTGACTGGCGAAACGTCGAACCGGCTAATTCACCGATCGAAACGGTCAATCGACCGAATCACCGATCGGATTCGGGATGCAACCGCGCAAGCACCGGAATTTCGTCGAGTTGCTCGGCCGACAGCGCCGTCCAGTCGATGCCGGCGGGTCGGCGTTGCGGTGCGTCTGCGGCGGCGGTATGGATCGTCTCGGTTGGCGTCACGATGAGATCCAGCGGCACGTCGTGGGCGTCGGGCGTGATTTCGTTTTCGTCGACGACCTGTGTGTCGTGGACGGTCGTTGCCACCGTCGTGTCGCTGTCGACACGATCGAACTCGCTGAGCACGGCGAACTCGAGGTCGCTGTAGCCCTCGCCCTTGCCGACCCGATTGCCGGCGCGGTCGACGGCGACGCTGCCGGCAACGATCAGATCGATTCGCGGCATTTCTTCGGGGTCGACGCCAACGCCGTGTTTCGAACAGCCCGAAACCGTTGTGGCGGCATCGATATCGTCGATTTCGGCGGGATCGAGCCGTAAAAACGGTTGTCGGTCGCGGAGTCGCGGGACGGCCATATAAATTGTTTTTCCCGCCCGAAGCGCCCGTCTGCGGACGGGGAGTTGCGGCGCGTCGGGATTGCATTTGAGCGTGTCGGCCGCCTGCCAGCCGGTTGTTTCTGCCAGCCGCGCGGTGGCCGTGCGATGGTCGGCGAAGTTCGGGATTCGCCCGTGTGGCGGGAACGGAAACCGCGCGGTTCCGTCGGCCTCAAGGCGATCCCAGATCTGTTCGCGGAGTGCCTGTTTCTCCATACTGAACCCCGCGCGGACGCGGATAAAAAGCCCGCCGTCGCGAGGGCGATCGAAACCCGGCCGTCGCGAGGGCAGTTGAGGCCCGGCCGATCCGAGGGGCCACCGACCACGCGACACACAAGCCGTTTAGCCGCTGGCGGGTGTAGAACCGCTATGTTCGAAGACCGTCCCGCCCGCGACGACGAAATCATCCTTGTCGGCCGATCGAACGTGGGGAAATCCACGATCATGCGAGCGCTCACCGGCCACGCCGTCAAAACAGGCAAAAAACCCGGTGTTACGCGCAATCCAAACCACTACGATTGGGCCAGCGAGTCGTTCATGTTCACCGACCTGCCCGGCTTTGGCTTCATGTCCGGCGTCGAGCGCGACCACCAGGAATCGATTCAGACCGATATCGTCCACTACATCGAGGAAAACGCGGACGCGATTCTCGCGGCCGTGCTCGTCGTCGACGCGAAAAGCGTGATCGACATTATTGATCGCCACAGCGAGCGCGGCGAGATTCCCCACGACGTCGAGATGTTTCATTTCCTTCGCGAACTCGGAATCCCGGTCGTCGTCGCGGCAAACAAAATGGACAAGGTCGACGACCGCGACGCCAGACTCGACGACCTCTGTGACCGACTCGGCCTGTTTCCGCCGTGGCAGCAGTGGAAACACGAAACGATTGCCCCGATTACGGCAAAAAAGGGACAGATTCGCTCGCTGCGCGAGGCACTGTCGGTTCACCTCCACGAGGCCAAGCGTGACGACCTGTTGACGTTCGTGAAAAAATAGCGTGACGGCCGGCCGACTACGCCCTCAGTCGAACTTGCTTCGGCCCGCACTGCCGGCGGTTTCGGCGAGACTGGCGTGGACGTCGGCGATGCGTTCGCGGATGTCGCGGCCGACGACGCGGGGATCGAACCGATCCTTGTTCGGCGACCACTCGACGTCGTTGAAGAAGCTGTCGCGGAGGTCATCGACGCCCTCTGGCGGCACGATGTCGGTGGGTTCCTCGCGGTAGAGATCGAACGCCGTGCGGGTGTACTCGTACTGATACCGCGTGTCCTTGTTGACCTTGCAGATGCCGTGGGTCAGCATTTCTTGGAGCTGTGCGGGCTGGACGCCCGAGGAGCCGTGCAATACGAGCGGCGTGTCGAGGCCGTGGTCCCGAAGCGCGGTGCGGATCTTTTCGGCCAGATCGGGTTTCAGTTCGAGGTTTTTCCCCTTGGCGACACCGTGTTGGGTGCCGACAGAGATGGCGAGCAGATCACAGCCCGTCCGGTCGACGAACTCGACGGCCTGTTCGGGATCGGTGTAAAACGCCTCATCGGAGACGATCTCGTCTTCGACGCCCTTGATTTTGCCGAGTTCGGCCTCGACGAGGATGTCGGCGTCCTGTGCGTCGACCATATCGACGACCGCTTTGCTTCGCTCGACGTTCTCCTCGAAGGGGTGGTGTGAGGCGTCGATCATGATCGATGACGGAATCTCGAGATCGATCTGTTGTTCGATCGTTTCGAGATCCGTCTGGTGATCCATGTTGAGAAACACGCCGATGTCGTACTGGTCGGCGATAAGGCCGATGTAGTTGCCCATCGCTTTGAGCCCCGCAATCGGGTCGCCGTTGCCGGCAAACGAACACGCACCGTTGCTCATCTGCAACAACAGATCCGAGTTCACGCGCGCGGCCCCCTCAACAAGGCCAATCAGGATGTTTGGCTCGGCAATATTGCTCGCAACCAAACCGAATCCCGAATCCAGTGCGTCGTCGTACACCATCTGCAGTTCGTGGCCACCATAAAATGTCATGGGAGAGTCTCATCGGCTCATTGGTTTCCTCACAAATAAA